>NZ_JAKEIO010000026.1 GCF_021474405.1 [Streptosporangium] indianense | reverse complement strand
CCCCCTCACCCCCCTATCGAAAGAGGTACACCCGCATGCGTACGCGCACCCTCCTCACCTTCACCGCCGCCGTCGCCGCCCTGGGCCTCGCCGCCCCCGCCTCCGCGGCCGACACCCCCGTGCTGACCACCACCGACGGCGCGGCCGTCGCGGTCGGCGACGTCCTGGACGCGTCCCTGGCTTCCGGCACCGCCGCCACCTTCTACTCCAGCGCGACCGGCACCAGCGGCATCTCCTGCACCAAGTCGGCGTTCTCCGCCACCGTCACCGACAACCCGGCCGCCCCCGGCACCGCCACCGAGTCCCTGACCTCGCACAGCTTCGACACCACCGGCTGCACCACCAACGTCGTCGGCGTCCTCGGCGTGAGCGGCATCACCGTCGACAACCTGCCCTACACCACCAGCGTGACCTCCGGCGGCACCGTCTCCGTGACCCCGGCCGCGGGCTCCACCGTCCAGTCCACGGTCAAGCTGCGCACCCTGCTCGGCAGCGTCACCTGTGTCTACCAGGCCCCCGGCCTGACCGGCACCGCGAGCAACGCCGACAACAGCATCGCCTTCACCAACCAGCAGTTCACCAAGGTGTCCGGCTCGTCGCTGTGCTTCGCCAACGCCTTCTTCACCGCCAAGTACGCCCCGGTGAACAAGGGCGGCGTCGCCGTCAACGTCAACTAGCCGCAGCCGCGGCGCCGGTTCAGCGCCGCCGCAGTCGTACGGCCAGGACGGCGCCGCCGGTGAGCAACAGCACCGCCGCGGCGCCGCCCGCCAGCACGGGCGCGGACGGCCCGGACGACGGGCCGGAGGTGGTGGCCAGCGGAGTGTGGTCGCCTTCAGGCGCGGGCCCGGAGGACTGCGCGGCGGGGCTCGCCGGCGGCGTCTGCTTCTCCGTCTCCTTCGCCTTCTCCGGCCCGCTCTTCTGCCCGGCCGCCCTCTCCTCCGGTTCCTCCTGCTGCTGCGGCTCCTTCTCGGTCTCCGGGAACACCACGTCCGAGCACGAGTAGTAGGTGTCCGGCGTGCTGCTGTTCTGCCACACCGTGTACAGCACGTGCCGCCCGGTCCGGTCGGACGGCAGCGTGGCCTCGAAGCGGTACGCGCCGTCCGTCAGGGCCGGGTCCGTCACCTGGGCGAAGGGCTTCTCCGGCAGGTCGGACCAGGACAGCGGGCGGGACGGGTCGTAGCCGGGCTCGGTCAGATACATGCGGAACGTGCCGGTGTGCGGGATCGTCGAGACGTACCGCATCCGCAGAGTCGCACCGGGTGCCACGCGGGTGGCCGGCCAGTCGGCGCGGGCGAGGTCGAGGCCCCGGTAGGCGGGCAGGCCGCCGCTGCACAGCTTCCCGTCCGGGACGACCTGCCGGTCCCGGCCGTTCACGTCGGCCACCCGCAGGTTGTCCCACGCAGTGAAAGGCGCGCCGTTCGCGGCGACGGCCGCGCGGCACGCCGCCGTGCCCGTGCGCTCACCGCCCTCCGGGGAACAGGCCACCACCCGGCTCACCGGGTCCGTCGGAGCGCCGTGCGCCCGGGCCGGCCCCGCCGCGAACAACGGCAGCAGCAACGGGGTGACGAGGGCGGCCGCGAGTGCGGTGCGGTGTGCGGTCGTACGAGGCATCCGTCTGCTTCTCCTCGGCCCGGGGCGGCGACGTCCCCGTGGAGTACGGGAAATGGGCCCGACGCGTTCATCACGCCACGACCTGCTCGAAAAGGGTTCATCGGGCGCCCAACTGCCCGTCATAGAGGGTGGGGTGCCCGTCGGATCGAGGGTTTCCCCCGTATCCCGGTGACTGTCTCTTTGCCTATCGTTCGACCACAGCTGACCCACAGGTAACCCCGAACGGGTCCGCCCCCACCCCACGCCTGGCCGGCCATCGCGTCGCTCTTCGCTTTTCGAACCACCCCCCTGCGCTTCGAGGACGAAGCGAGTCCACCGCCGCTCCCTCCAGCCCGGAGCCGGCCACGAAAGGCAATGACCGTGCGTACCTCCCCAGAGCTCAGACGGAAGCTGATATCCGTCGCTGCCGTCTCCGCCGCCCTGCTGACCGCGGTTCCCGCCTCGGTCGCCGTCGCCCAGGAGTCCGCCCCCCGCCCGGCCGCGGTCCCGGCTGCCCAGACCGAGGCCGCCCCCGGCCTCCAGGCCGAGCGCCTCATCGTCGGCTACAAGTCCGGCGCCACCGAGGCCACCTCCAACAAGGCGGCCGCCGCCGACGCCGCGTCCAAGGCCGAGAAGACGGGCGAGGACGTCGACTTCCAGCGCCGCCTCGGCACCGGCGCCGCCCTCGTCGAGCTGGGCACCCACCCCACCCGTGCCTCCGTCGCCGACGTCGTCGCCCAGTACAAGGCCGACCCGCAGGTCGCCTACGTCGTCCCGGACCGCCTGAACAAGCCGACGGCCGTCACCCCCAACGACACCGAGTACAGCAAGCAGTGGGACCTGTTCGAGTCGACCGCGGGCATGAACGTCCCCGGTGCCTGGGACACCACCACCGGCAGCGGCGTCACCGTCGCCGTCATCGACACCGGCTACGTCACCCACTCCGACCTGGCCGCGAACATCGTCGGCGGCTACGACTTCATCTCCGACACCGCCGTCTCCGTCGACGGCAACGGCCGGGACAGCAACCCGGCCGACCCGGGCGACTGGTACAACGACAACGAGTGCGGCCAGGGCATCCCGGCCTCCACCTCCTCCTGGCACGGCACCCACGTGGCCGGCACCATCGCCGCCGCCACCAACAACGGCAAGGGTGTCGCCGGTATCGCCCACGGCGCGAAGATCTCCCCGGTCCGTGTCCTCGGCAAGTGCGGCGGCTACGACTCCGACATCATCGACGCCATCACCTGGGCGTCCGGCGGCACCGTCTCCGGCGTGCCCGCCAACACCAACGTCGCCAAGGTCATCAACATGAGCCTCGGCGGGGGCGGCGCCTGCTCCTCCGCGACCCAGAGCGCCATCAACGGCGCCGTGAACCGCGGCACCACGGTCGTCGTCGCGGCCGGCAACGAGAACCAGAACGTCTCGAACGCCTCCCCGGCGAACTGCAACAACGTCATCGCGGTCGCCGCGACCAACCGCGCCGGCAGCCGGGCCTCGTACTCCAACTACGGCTCGCTCGTCGACATCGCCGCCCCCGGTGGTGAGACCCGCACCTCCACCGCCAACGGCATCCTCTCCACGCTGAACTCCGGCACGAAGACGCCGTCGACCGAGAACTACACCTACTACCAGGGCACCAGCATGGCCACCCCGCACGTCGCGGGTCTCGCCGCGCTGGTGAAGTCGGCCAACTCCGCCCTCACCCCGGCGCAGATCGAGTCGGCCATCAAGGCCAACGCCCGTGCCCTGCCCGGCACCTGCTCCGGCGGCTGCGGAGCGGGCCTGGCGGACGCCGCCAAGACGGTCCAGGCCGTGAAGGGCGGTACGTCCACCGGCACGACCTTCTCCAGCACCACCGCCGTGGCCATCCCGGACAACGGTGCGGCCATCGAGTCGCCGATCACCGTCACCGGCCGCAGCGGCAACGCCCCCTCCGCCCTCCAGGTCGGCGTGGACATCACCCACACCTACCGCGGCGACCTCGTCATCGACCTGGTCGCGCCGGACGGTTCGACGTACCGCCTGAAGTCAGCCGCGTCGGACTCGGCCGACAACGTGAACACCACGTACACGGTGAACGCCTCCGCCGAGGCGGCCAACGGCACCTGGAAGCTGCGCGTCCAGGACACCGCGGCGCAGGACACGGGCACCCTGAACGGATGGAAGCTGACCTTCTGATCCTCGTGATCCTCCTGCGGGAACGCTGAACGAGGCAGGCCACAGAGCGGGCGGGCCGGCCGGTGCGGATGGGGCACCGGCCGGCCCGCCTTTACGTCCGGCCTCACATCCCCCACAGTTAGATACCGAACGCGCTGTTTTCTTTCACCAGTTGCGCTTGTTTTGCCGGATGTGCACCCGCACTCCGGCACACTGGTGTGGTGAGAGCCCTCTCAGGGTGAGTTATCGTGTACGGCGGGTAAAAACAAACGGCATGACCCGTTCATTTCCGTCCCGGGAGAGTTCAGCCGATGGCGAGGCAGTTGCGAGCCGAGCAGACCCGCTCGACGATCATCACGGCCGCCGCTGACCTGTTCGACCGTCGCGGCTACGAATCGACCAGTCTCAGCGACATCGTGGAGCACGCGTCGGTCACCAAGGGCGCCCTGTACTTCCACTTCGCGGCCAAGGAGGATCTGGCCCACGCCATCCTCGAACTCCAGTCGCGCACCGCACGCCGGCTGGCGACGGAGACCGACAACCGCGGCCACACCTCCCTGGAGGCGCTGATGCGTCTCACGTTCGGCATCACCCGCATGTCCGTCGAGGACCCGGTGCTGCGCGCCGGGCTGCGGCTCGCCACGGGCGGGATCCGGCCCCGGCCGCCCCTGAGCCACCCGTTCACCGAGTGGCTGGACATCGTCACGGCCCGGCTCGTCGGCGCGGTCAAGGAAGCGGACGTCCATCCCGACGTCGACATCGACGTCGTGGCCCACTCGTTGGTCTGCTTCTTCGTCGGCACCCGTGTCGTGGGCCGCTCCCGCGAGCCCGTCGCCCGCCAGCCCCGCCGGACGGCCGAGATGTGGAACATACTCATCCGCGGCCTGGTCCCGGTGACCCGCCGGGCCCGCTACCTGAGCCTGGCCGCGCGCTTGGAGCGGGAGATCGCCCCCGTCTGACCGGGGCGCCGGGTGCTGCGGCCCGTGCGACGGGTGCACGCGCCGACGGGCAGGTACACGCGCCACTGCGACGGGCAGGCGGCTGCACGCGCCCACGGCGACGGGCCCGCGCGTTACGGTGAGGCGCATGCCCGACACCCCCTCCGCGCCCCTGCTCCTCGGCAACCAGCCGGGTTCCTTCCCGCACAGCGTGCTGGCCGAGCGGCACCCCGCGATCATCAAGCAGGTCCGCGAGGCCTTCCCCTACGAACCCGCGCAGCACCGCGCCCTCGACGAACTGCTCCTCAACTGCACCGAGGGCGTGATCGAACCGCTCCCCGCCGACGCGACCGACCGTGCCCACTGGGAGGCCTGGGGGCTGCCCGAGTACACCGGCCGGTCCTGGTTCGACGTGCCGTGGCTCTGGTCCGAGAGCTGGTTCTACCGCCAACTGCTGCAGGCCGTCGGCTGGTTCGGCCCCGGCCCCTGGCAGGGCATCGACCCCTTCCGCCCGTTCAAGCTCGCCGAACTCGACTCCGCCGAGACCGACGAGGAACTCGCCGCGCTCGACGACCTCACCGCCCGCCCCGCCGCCGAACAGGCGCAGGCCCTGCTGCACGGCTCCCTGTGGGGCAACCGAGCCGACCTGGGCTTTCGGCTCTCCGCCGAGGGCGCCCGGGACGCGGACGCCGCGCCCGGCCTGGTCGCCGACGACAGCGACCGGCTCTGGGCGCTGCTGGACCACGCCGACGGCGGCGCCACCCTGTGCCTGGTCGCCGACAACGCCGGCCGCGAACTCGTCCCCGATCTCCTGCTCATCGCCCACCTCATGGAGAGCGGCCGCGTCGGACGGGCGGTCCTGCACGTCAAGCCGTATCCCTACTACGTCTCCGACGCGACCACCGCCGACGTCGTCGACGCCCTGCGCCGGCTGACCGCCGCCGGGGGAGCGGCCGCCGGGTACGGGCGGCGGCTGTGGTCCGCCCTGTCCGACGGCCGTCTCACCCTGCGCGCCCACCCCTTCTCGAGCGCCCCGCTGCCCTACGAGGAGATGCCCGCCGACCTGCGCGCCGAGTTCGCCCCGGCCACGCTGACGATCGTCAAGGGCGACCTCAACTACCGCCGCCTGGTGGGCGACCGGCTCTGGGCCCCGACCACGCCGTTCGCCGACGTCACCGCCCACTTCCCCGGCCCGGTCGCCGCCCTGCGCACCCTGAAGTCCGACGTGATCACCGGCCTGGACGCGCACACCGAGGCCGCCCTGGACGCGGCGGAGGACCGGCGCTGGCGCACCGGCGGCACGCACGCGCTGATCCAGGTGAGGGCCCCCGGCTAGGTCAAGTCCTGCTCACCACACCTGCGTTCACGTTCGTTCACGCGATGGTGTGATCATGTCCCGCCCCGCGGATGCCGCCGCGGGGCGCCGGGTAGGGCCCGGCCATGACGCAGCCGTTCGAGCTCCCGCACTTCTACATGCCGCACCCCGCGCGGCTTAACCCGCACGTCGACGAGGCCCGGGCCCATTCGACCGCGTGGGCGCGCGCGATGGGCATGCTGGAGGGGTCCGGCGTCTGGGAGCAGGCCGACCTGGACGCCCACGACTACGGCCTGCTCTGCGCGTACACCCACCCCGACTGCGACGGCCCCGCCCTCTCCCTCGTCACCGACTGGTACGTGTGGGTCTTCTTCTTCGACGACCACTTCCTGGAGAGGTACAAGCGCAGCCCGGACCGGGCCGCCGGCAAGGCCCACCTGGACCGGCTGCCGCTCTTCATGCCGCTGGACCTGTCCGCTCCCGTACCCGAACCGGGGAACCCGGTCGAGGCGGGCCTCGCCGACCTGTGGGCGCGTACGGTGCCGAGGATGTCCGAGGAATGGCGGCGCCGCTTCGCCGTGGCCACCGAGCACCTCCTCAACGAGTCGATGTGGGAGCTGTCCAACATCGACGGGGGGCGGATCGCCAACCCCGTCGAGTACATCGAGATGCGCCGCAAGGTCGGCGGCGCCCCCTGGTCGGCGGGTCTCGTGGAGTTCGCGACCGCCGAAGTGCCCGCCTCCGTCGCCGGGACCAGGCCGCTGAGGGTACTGATGGAGGCGTTCTCCGACGCCGTGCACCTGCGCAACGACCTGTTCTCCTACCAGCGCGAGGTCGAGGACGAGGGGGAGAACAGCAACGGCGTGCTCGTCCTGGAGACCTTCTTCGGCTGCACCACCCAGGAGGCCGCCGACACCGTCAACGACGTCCTCACCTCCCGCCTCCACCAGTTCGAGCACACGGCGTTCACCGAAGTGCCCGCGGTGGCCCTGGAGAAAGGGCTCCGGCCGGACGAGCTCGCGGCCGTGGCGGCGTACACCAAGGGGCTGCAGGACTGGCAGTCCGGCGGGCACGAGTGGCATCTGCGCTCCAGCCGCTACATGAACGGCAACGCGGTGCGTGCCAGCGGCCCCTGGCCGCAACACACCGGCATCGGCACGTCCGCGGCCGATGTGCGCACGCTGCTCACGACGGCCGGAGCGCAGCGGCTGCGGTCCTTCACCCACCTGCCGCACCAGAAGGTGGGGCCCTCGCGCATCCCCGACATCCGTATGCCGTTCCCCCTGCGGCTCAGCCCGCACCTCGGCCACGCCCGCCGGAGCCTGCGCGCCTGGGCGGACCGCACGGGCATCCTCGCGGAGGGCGTCTGGGACGAGGACAAGCTGCGCGCCTACGACCTCGCGCTCTGCTCGGCCGGCCTGGACCCGGACGGCACGGCCGAGGCCCTCGACCTCAGCGCGCAGTGGCTCGCCTGGGGCACCTACGGCGACGACTACTACCCGCTGGTCTTCGGCGGCCGCCGCGATCTCGCCGCCGCCCGGCTGACCACGGCCCGCCTGTCCGCCTGCATGCCGGTCGACGGCGAGGAACCGCTAGTCCCGGCCGACGCCATGGAGCGCGGGCTGGTCGACCTGTGGGCCCGCACCACCGCGCGGATGACGCCCGAGGCGCGGCTGTCGTTGCGCAACGCGGTCGAGGTGATGACCGAGAGCTGGCTGTGGGAGCTGTCCAACCAGCTGCAGAACCGCGTGCCCGACCCCGTCGACTACCTGGAGATGCGCAGGGCGACCTTCGGCTCCGAACTCACCCTGAGCCTGTGCCGGATGGGACACGGCCCGGCCGTCCCGCCCGAGATCTACCGCAGCGGGCCGGTCCGCTCCCTGGAGAACGCCGCGATGGACTTCGCGTGCCTCGTCAACGACGT
This sequence comes from [Streptosporangium] indianense, assembly GCF_021474405.1. Classification (GTDB taxonomy): domain Bacteria; phylum Actinomycetota; class Actinomycetes; order Streptomycetales; family Streptomycetaceae; genus Streptomyces; species Streptomyces indiaensis. The sequence continues at coordinate 62,823 of NZ_JAKEIO010000026.1, read as the reverse complement.
CTTCTCGTACCAGAAGGAGATCGAGTTCGAGGGCGAGATCCACAACGCGATCCTCGTCATGCAGTCCTTCTTCGGCTGCGACTACCCGACCGGGCTCGGCATCGTGCACGACCTGATGAGCCGGCGCATGCGCCAGTTCGAGCACGTCGTCGCCCGCGAACTGCCCCTGCTGTACGAGGACTTCCGTCTCGACTCGCAAGCCCGCGCGGCGATGGACACGTACGTGGCGGACCTGCGGAACTGGCTGTCCGGCATCCTCCACTGGCATCGAGAGGTGGACCGCTACAAGGAGACGTGGCTGTCCCGGCGCGCCCACCGCTTCCTCCCGGACCGGCCGCCCGCCGTTCCCGCCCTGCGCTGAGACGGCGATTTCCAGCCGGATCGGCGCGGAACGGGACATGACGGAACCCCCCGTGATGCGCCGGGGTCTTCCCGGGTGAGGGGAACACACGACGCACCACGGGGGATTCATCGTGACCGAGATCATCGAAAAGCCGGCCGACGCCATGGAGCCGGGAACTCCGGCACAGACACCCGCACCGGCCGAACTGGCGCCGTACGTGACGCCGTTGACCGTCCCGCCGGTCCTGCGCCCCGCCTCCGGGGACCTCCTGCGCGAGACCGAGATCGCCCTGCGGCCGGCCTGGACACGTCTGCACCCGCAGCTCCCGCCGACCCTGATGTGGGGCTACGACGGCCAGATACCGGGCCCGACCATCGAGGTCCGGCGCGGGCAGCGGGTCCGCATCGCCTGGACCAACCGCATCCCGGAGGACAGCGAGTACCCGGTCACCTCCGTCGAGGTGAAGCTGCGCCGGGACGGCCGCCCGCAGGCGAGCACCGAACCGGGGCGCGAGGGAGTGGAGCCGAACAAGGACGTCGCCGCCCTGCCCGCCTGGTCCGTCACCCACCTGCACGGCGCCCAGACAGGCGGCGGCAACGACGGCTGGGCCGACAACGCGGTCGCCTCCGGTGACGCCCAGCTCTCGGAGTACCCGAACGACCATCAGGCCGTGCAGTGGTGGTACCACGACCACGCCATGAACATCACCCGGTGGAACGTGATGGCCGGTCTGTACGGCACCTACCTCGTCCGCGACGACGAGGAGGACGCGCTGCGGCTGCCGTCCGGGGAGCGGGAGCTCCCGCTGCTGCTCGCCGACCGCAACCTCGACACCGACGAGGACGGCCGGCTCAACGGCAGGCTGCTGCACAAGACAGTCGTCGTCCAGGACGCGAACCCGGAGACGGGCAAGCCGGTCTCCATCCCGTTCACCGGCCCGTACACCACGGTCAACGGCCGCATCTGGCCGTACGCCGACGTCGAGGCGGGCTGGTACCGGTTCCGGCTGGTCAACGCCTCCAACGCGCGCATCTACGACCTCGTCCTCGTCGACGAGGAGAACAACCCGGTGCCGGGGGTCCTGCACCAGATCGGCAGCGACGGCGGGCTGCTGCCGCGTCCGGTCCCGGTCGACTTCGACGCGGCACTGCCCACGCTGACCGCCGCCCCGGCCGAACGCTTCGACCTGCTGGCCGACTTCCGCGGCCTGGCGGGCCGGACCCTGCGCCTGGTCAACAAGGGCCGCAACCAGCCGCCGGGCGTGCCGGACCCGGCGGGTGACGTGCCCTACCCGGCCGTCCTGGAGTTCCGGATCGGCGAGCTGTGCGAGCCGGACACCTTCGAACTGCCCGCGGTGCTCTCGGGTTCCTTCCGCCGTCTCACCCACGACATCGGTCACGGCCACCGCCTGGTCGTCCTCACCCCGCCCGCCACCAAGGGCGCCGGCGGGCACCCCGAGATCTGGGAGATGGCGGAGGTCGAGCACCCGGACGGCCTTCAGCTCCCGGCCGACGGCGTCATCCAGGTCACCGGCCCGGACGGCACGACCCGGACGTACCGGCGTACGGCTCGGACGTTCAACGACGCCCTGGGCCACACCATCGCCGAGGGCAGCCACGAGCAGTGGAGCTTCCTCAACCTCGCGCCCATCGTGCACCCCATGCACATCCACCTGGCCGACTTCCAGCTCCTCGGGCGCGACGCCTACGACGTGTCGGGCTTCGACCCGGCGGTGGGCGGCACGCGGACGCCGATCCGCCACGACGCGGGCACCGACATCCCGCTCGCACCCAACGAGCGCGGCTGGAAGGACGTCTTCCGGGTGCCCGGGAACCAGATGCTGCGCGTCATGGGGCGGTTCGACGGCGCGCACGGCCGGTTCATGTACCACTGCCACCTGCTGGAGCACGAGGACATGGGCATGATGCGGCCCTTCGTCGTGATGCCCGCGCAGGTGCTGAAGTTCGACCACGGCGGGGCGCACGGCGGACACGGGGAGGGGCACACCGGCTGATCCCTGACCGGGCCGGGCCCCGGTCAGTCTCACTCGTTCGTGGCTCGTCGGCCCGCGGTGCGCCGGGTAGAGCACCTGCCGTGATCGCTCCGGGCTCCGCCGGAGGCGATCGGCACCATCCGGAGGCGAGCCATGGAACAGACCGCGCTGCGACCCAAGCCGATGCCGGGGCAGGATCCCGCGGGGGCCGCGCCGGCGACGGGGCCCGGCCCGTCACGGCCGCGCCCGCACGCCGCCCGGCGGCGCGGGAGACGGCTCCTCAACGTCCTGCTCGCCGGGTTCACCGGTGTGGTCCTGGTGCTCTGCGGGATCGGCCTCGGGGCGACGGGCACCGCGGTGCTCGGCAAGGCTGGGCGCCTCGACCCCCGAGGGTGGCAGCACACGCCCTCGCCGTCCGGCCTCGCGCCCGCCGCCGCGGCACCCTCCGCGTCCGCCGCCGCGACGCTCGGCGTGCAGGTCATGGACGCCCGGAAGCCGGGGGCCGTGGTCGTGGGACTGCACGTCCCCGGGCCGGCACAGGCCGCCGGCCTGGTGCGCGGCGACGTCCTCCTGGCTTTCGGAGCGACCCGGATCGACACGGCGGCAGACCTGGTCCGGGCCGTCGCCCGCGCCCGCCCGGGCTCCGAGGTCAGGGTGACGGTCCGCCATCGCGGTGGCGGCTACGAGCAGCTGACCCTCGTACCGGCCGTCGCCGTGTGAGACCCGCCCGCCGGCCCGCACCTCACGGCCACGGCGCGCCGCGCCCCGCGCACGACGCGGTCGCCGCGCGCTGCACCGCGCTCTGTTCACCCTCCCAGGGCAGCCGCAGCGTCCACGTCACACCGGGCCCGACGACCAGCGGCCGCCCCGCGAAGGAGGTGGCGGCGGGGGGTGTGGGCATGGCCGGTGACCAGCCCCGCGATCGAGGGCCTGCGGGGGCCGGCAGCCCGGCCCGTCGGCCGGGGTCGCGCAGCGCGTAGGAGTCCGGCAGCGGACGGTGCGGTGCCACCGGCGGGTGGCGGAAGGCGAGCAGGCCGGCAGGCCGGGACGCTGGAGTCGCACATCAGCACCGCCCGTCGCCGAAGACCTGCACGCTGTCGACGGGTCCCTCGCCCCCGGGACGGCCGAGCGGCGCCTTGCGGTAGGGCGTACGGCTGTCGTGGTGGGCGTACGACGGTGCCGGTACTGGCGCGCATCGAACAGTAATGGCAGGACTGCATCCAGGCATTAGTTCTGATGCTCGGGCAATCCCTTGGCGTTAGGCAGGTCCGTCGGGGCGAATGACCGCAGACCGCTCGCGCCGCACCCCTCGGCCGGGCAGGATGCTGCCCGTAGCCCCTTCGTCCGTCCTGGGAGGCCCGGATGACCGGAAGCACGGCAGTGTCCTTCACCGCCGACGACTACCGGGCCCGCATGGAGCGCGCCGCGCGGACGGCCGCCGAAGCCGGTCTCGCGGGCCTGCTGGTCGCCCCGGGACCCGACCTGGTGTGGCTCACCGGCTACACACCCCCCGCGATCACCGAGCGGCTCACCCTGCTGGTCCTCGCCGCCGGACAGGACCCCGTCCTGGTCGTCCCCGCCCTGGAGGCCCCGGACGCGCAGCGGGCGGCCGGCGCGGCCGCCCTGACCCTGCGCGACTGGACCGACGGCAAGGACCCCTACGCCGCCACCGCCGCCCTCCTCGACACCTCCGGCCGGTTCGGCATCAGCGACAACGCCTGGGCCCTGCACCTGCTGGCCCTCCAGCGGGCCGTGCCCGGCAGCTCCTACGCCTCGCTCACCGAGGCCCTGCCGATGCTGCGCGCCGTCAAGGACGCGGCCGAGCTGGACCTCATGACGGCCGCGGGAGCCGCCGCCGACGCGACGTTCGAGGAGATCCGGAACGTCCCCTTCGCCGGACGCCGGGAAGCGGAGGTCGCCGCCGACCTCGAGCGGCTGCTGCGCCGGCACGGCCACGAGCAGGTCGACTTCACCATCGTCGCCTCGGGGCCGAACGGCGCCGATCCGCACCACGAGGCCGGTGAGCGCGTCATCGCCCGCGGCGACATGGTCGTCCTCGACTTCGGCGGCCTGCGCGACGGCTACGGATCCGACACCTCCCGCACCGTCCACGTGGGCGAACCCACCGACGAGGAGCGGCGCGTGCACGATCTCGTGCGCGAGGCGCAGGAGGCCGGCTTTCGCGCCGTGCGGCCCGGGGCGGCCTGCCAGGACGTGGACCGGGCCGCCCGCCGGGTCATCGCCGACGCCGGCTACGGCGAGTACTTCATCCACCGCACCGGCCACGGCATCGGCGTCACCACCCACGAGCCGCCCTACATGATCGAGGGCGAGGAACGGCCCCTCGTGCCCGGCATGTGCTTCTCCGTGGAACCCGGCATCTACCTGCCCGGCCGCTTCGGGGTCCGCATCGAGGACATCGTGACCGTCACCGAGGACGGCGGGCGGCGCCTGAACACCACCACGCGCGAGCTGGTCATAGTGGAGTGAGGCCCCGATGTCCCCAGCACGCCTCCCGAACGGCAACGGCGCGACCATGACCCAGGCACCCACCCCCACCGTGGACGTCGTCCGACGGCTGGTCCAGTCCCTCCTCGACGACGCCAAGGAAGGCAGGAACGCCAAGGACGCCAGGAGCGGCAGGGGCGGCAAGCAGAACCGGCAGGGCGGGAGCGGCCCCGACGTCAGGCCCGCCACCCCGGACGCCGAACCCGTCACCTGGTGGGTCGGCAGCCGCCACGTCCTGCGCCTGGCCCCCGACCGGGAGGCCACCCTGCGCCAGCGCCGCGAACTGCGCCTGCGCGACCTCGTCCGCCCGCACCTCCCGGTGGCGGTGCCGGTCAGCGTCGCGCACGGCGAATGGGCACCCGGCCTGGGCTACACGCTGGACACCAAGGTGCCCGGTGGCTCGGGCGAGGAGCACGACGTGTCCGCCGTCGGCGAGGCCGACCTCGCCGGGCTCCTCACGGGGCTGCGCGAGGTGCCGGTCCGGCAGGCCGAGACGCTCGGCGTGCCGCGTACCGCGCCGCGCTCCCTGGAGGCGCTGCGCCGGGCGGCCGTGCGCGCCGCCGAACGCCTCGGCCAAGCCGACGAGTTCGACCCCGCGCGCCTGCACCAGCTCACCCAGCCCGCCGCGTCCCAGCTCGCCGCCCAGCCCGGCTCCGCGGTCCTCACCCACCACGCCCTCACGGGCGGTCACCTCGTCGTCAGCGCCGACGGCAGGGTGCGCGGCGTGCTCGGCTGGGCGGGAGCGGCCGTCGGCGACCCGGCAGAGGACATCGCCGGTCTCGCGCTCGCCGTCGGCTCACCCGCCGCCGTACGCGCCGCCACCCTCGCCGGCTACGGCGCCCGCCCCTGCCTGCGCGGTCTGTGGCTCGCCCGCTGCGACACCGTCGTCCACCTCGCCGAGGACCTCGCCGCCCAGGACGCCACCCTGCTGCGGACGCGGCTGCGCCGCGCCTGGGAGCCGATCCTGCTGGAACGGGTGACGGACCTGGGGCACGCGGACGACGCCCCGTAGCGGGCACCGCCTCGGTGACGAGACGGGGGCGAGCCCGAGGACGCCCCAGCGGCTGGCGACGAGGCCCTCGCCCACCCGGCGTCGTCACACCCGAGGGCGGCACGCCCCTGCCGGTCCGCACCACCGTCGCGCGCCACGGCGACACCATCGCCGTCTGCGCCGGAGGCCGGCGCTCCTCACGCCCGTCCTCGAGGCACAGGACGCGACACTCCGCTGGCCTCCCCGGGCGTCAGTCCTGGGTGAGCACCACGGCCGACTCCCCGGGCAGCCGCACCACGCCGTCCTCCCCGGGCTTGTCCACCGGCTCCCACGCGGCCAGCACGCGCGCGTGCGGCACACCGAGCGGCAGGGCGGCCGGCTCGGCGGCCAGGTTCACCGCCACCAGGACGTCCCCGCGCCGGAAGGCGAGCCAGCGGTGCTCCTCGTCGTAGGCCACCTTCGTGTCGGCGAGGTCCGGGTCGGTCAGGTCCGGCTGCTCGTGACGCAGGGCGAGGAGCCGCCGGTACCAGGCCAGCACACGCGCGTGCGGCTCGCGTTCCGGCTCGGACCAGTCGAGGCAGGAGCGGTCCCGGGTCGCCGGATCCTGCGGGTCGGGCACGTCCTCCTCCTTCCAGCCGTGCGCCGCGAACTCCCGCCGCCTGCCCCGGCGGACCGCGTCGGCGAGCTCCGGGTCGGTGTGGTCGGTGAAGAACTGCCAGGGCGTGCCGGCCGCCCACTCCTCGCCCATGAAGAGCATCGGCGTGAAGGGCGCCGTCAGGATCAGCGTGGCCGCGCAGGCCAGCAGCCCGGGGGAGAGAAGGGCCGAAAGCCGGTCCCCCTGGGCGCGGTTGCCGACCTGGTCGTGGGTCTGGCCGTAGCCGAGCAGCCGGTGCCCGGCCACCCGCGTGCGGTCCAGCGGACGCCCGTGGTGCCGTTCCCGGAAGCTGGAGTACGACCCGTCGTGGAAGTAACCACCGGTCAACGTCTTGGCGAGCCCGCCCAGCCCGGCGCGCGCGAAGTCGGCGTAGTAGCCCTGCGACTCGCCGGTCAGGGTGGTGTGCAGGGCGTGGTGGAAGTCGTCGTTCCACTGCGCGTGCAGTCCGAGGCCGCCCTCGGCGCGGGAGGTGATGAGCCGCGGGTCGTTCAGGTCCGACTCGGCCACCAGGAACAGCGGCCGGTCCGTCTCCGCGGCCAGGGCGTCCACGGCCGCCGACAGCTCCTCCAGGAAGTGGTACGCGCGCGTGTCCACCAGCGCGTGCACCGCGTCCAGGCGCAGCCCGTCGATCCGGTAGTCGCGCAGCCACGCCAGCGCGCTGCCGATCAGGAAGGCGCGCACCTCGTCCGATCCGGGCGCGTCCAGGTTGACCGCGGCACCCCAGGGCGTGTGGTGGGTGTCCGTGAGGTACGGGCCGAAGACGGGCAGGTAGTTGCCGGACGGCCCGAAGTGGTTGTGCACCACGTCGAGCACCACGCCCAGACCGAGTTCGTGGGCCCGGTCGACGAAGCGTTTCAGCGCCTCGGGCCCGCCGTACGGCTCGTGCACCGCCCACAGCGACACCCCCTCGTAGCCCCAGCCGTGCGTGCCCGGGAAGGGGCACAGCGGCATCAGCTGCACATGGGTGACGCCCAGCTCCGCGAGATGGCCGAGCCGCTCGGCGGCCGCGTCCAGGGTGCCCTCGGGGGTGTACGTCCCCACGTGCAGCTCGTACAGCACCGCGCCGGGCAGGGGCCGCCCCCGCCACTGCGCACGCCAGCGGTACCGCTCGTGGTCGACGACCGCGCTCAGCCCGTCCGGGCCGTCCGGCTGCCGCCGCGACCGCGGATCGGGCAGCACGGGCCCGTCGTCGAGCGCGAATCCGTACCGGGACCCCTCGCGCGCCTCGGCCTCACCCCGCCACCACCCCGGCCGCTCCGGATCGCGCTCCAACGCGTGTGTGACGTCGTCGCACCTGAGCGTCACTCGGCCGGCCTGTGGTGCCCACACCTCGAACTGCACGGACGGTTCCCCTTCGTCTGCTCACCGTGATGTAGCCCGTCCATGGTGCGCCAAAAGAGATCAATCCGCTGGAGCATCCACCCATTTGCGGCGGGTCTCACCGGGTGGGCGCGGGGGCGGACGATTTCCCGTTTTCTGGACAGCCCGCCCGCGCTGTCCGACAATCACCAGCGTGACGTCGTCCTTCGAGTTCAACACGTCCCCCGCGCGGCTCTCCGACGCGGAGCGCGACCGGGTGCTGAAGGTGCTCCGCGACGGCGTCGCCGTGGGCCGCCTCTCCCACGACACGTTCGTCCGCCGCATGGAGCTGGCGCTCGCCGCCCGCCGCCCGGACGAACTCGCCGTGCTCACCGCCGATCTGCGCACCGAGAGCCGTCTGTCGCGCCTGGTGTTCGGCACCGTCGAGGCGGTCTCCGGGTTCTCGCTGCGGCTGCGCAGGGCCTGGCAGGCCGAGCGGCTGCCCAAACTGCAACTGCCCCACCCGTCGCACGGTCATCCGCTGCGCATAGGGCGCGACCCCGCCAGCGGACTGCGCCTCAACCACGAGACCGTCTCGCGCGTCCACGCCGAACTCCGTCACCAGGGCGGCCTGTGGGTGCTGCGGGACCTCGGCTCCACCAACGGCACCACGGTCAACGGCAGGCGCGTCGTCGGCGCGGCCGTCGTCCGCGCCGGAGACCAGGTGGGCTTCGGCCGGATGATGTTCCGGCTGTCGGCCGGCTGACCGGAAACGGAGTCGCACCTCACCCCCGGCCTGGGCCTTACCGGCCGTCGGTCCGGTGGCCTTGGCCGAAACCCGTTGCGGTTCACGGTGTTGACGCGCCCCCGAAGTCGTGACTCACTGTGCGTACACCATCTACACCTGGTGAACCGACGGCACCGCATTGGGGAGGTGTGCCCTGCCGCCCCTGCTGCGCTACCCGACCGTCGACGAACTGGGCACCCGGGCCGCCGCCCTCGTCGCCCGCCACCCGCGTGACGCCCGGCTGCGCCGGATCGGCACCTCCCGCGCGGGCAGCCCCATGTGGCTGCTCTCCGTGGGGCACGGCAGCCGCCAGGCCCTGGTCGTCGCCGGCCCGCACGCCAACGAACCGGTGGGCGGCGCCACCGTGCTGCGTCTGGCCGAGCGGGCCCTGGCCGACCCGCGGCTCACCGAGGGAGCCGACGCCACCTGGAACCTGCTGCTGTGCCTCGACCCGGACGGCTCGCGCCGCAACGAGGGCTGGCTGTCCGGCCCGTACACCCTCGGCCACTATGTCCGGAACTTCTTCCGGCCCGGCTTCCTGGAGCAGCCCGAGTGGCTGCCCGACGGCGCGGCCGGCGCCGCCCTGCCGGAGACCCGGGCACTGCTCGACCTCCAGGACGAGCTGCGCCCGTTCCTCCAGTGCTCCCTGCACGGCGTCGACGTCGGCGGCGGCTTCGTCGAACTCACCCACGACCTGCCGGGCCTCGACCGGCGCCTCAGCCACATCGCCGCCCGGCTCGGCATCCCCCGCGAACTCGGCGCGTACGACGCCCTGTACTGGCCCGGCCTCGGGCCCGCCGTCTACCGGATCCCGCCGCCGCGCCGGGCCGATCTGCTCGCGGCCATCACCGAGGCCGCCGTCGAGTCCACCTGGTTCCACCCCTACCGGCACGGCACCGTCACCGCGGTCGTCGAGGCGCCCATGTGGGGCGTGACGGCGGTGGCGGACAGCTCACCGCCCGTGGACCGGGACGCCGTGCTCCGGGCCGTCAGCCGCACCCTGCGCCATGACGCGGGCCTCCTGCGGCACCTCCTGACCCTGATCCGCCCGCACCTCGCCACCGTGCCCGACGCGGCCCGTCTGCTCGCCCCGGTCGACGACTACCTCCTGGTCTGTCCGGGCCTCGCCGATGCCTGGGACCCCGACACCGGCGACAGCCCGGCCCATCCCCTGCCGCCCCTGAGCACCGCCCATCTGGTCGCCCTGCGCATCTCCGGGCGGCGGCTCGCGCTGCGCACGGCGGGACTGCTGCACCGGCTCGTCCGTGCCGCCGGCCGCGACCCGGCCGGGGTGCTGCCGGAGCTGGACCGGCTGATCGACCAGTGGTGCGCCGACTACCGCGACGGCTTCGGGGCGCGCTGGATCCCGGTCGCCCGCCAGGCGGAGTACCAGGCCCGCGTGGTGATCGCCGCGTTCGAGCTGGCCGGCCGGCACGCGCGCGCGTGTCCGGAGCCGGGTGAGCCGGTGCCGATGCAGCGCGACTGAGCCCGGACGTCGGCGGCCGTCGGGCCGCACCCCGGCCCTTGTTCCGCCGGCTTGCCTGCCTGTGGGCATCGGCGGTGCCCGGCGCGTCCCCGCACGGGACCTACCACGCCCTCTCACGGGCGTGCAGCGCCGCCGCGACGACCGTGCGGGACTGGTGCTCCACCTGGTGCTCCAAGGGCACCCAGCGGGCCCGGAACCGTTCCGCGAAGGCGTCGCTCCACGTCGACACGAGTTCTTCGAGCTGGTTCGCCGCCCGGTCGTCGGTGCCCCGCAGCACCCGCAGCAGCATGGCCGCCGCCCGCAGCGGCACACGCCGCGCGAACGCGTCCACACTGCCGACGTACGCCCGGGTGAGATCGGCGGGCGGGATGTGCAGCAGGTCGGAGGCCAGGCCCGGAACCAGCTCGAGCCCCCATCGGGCGGCCCGCAGCAACGGACCGTCCAGATCCGCCAGCCGGGGCAGCGCGTGGTCGAGCACGCGCGTCACCTCCAGCGCGTCACGCTGCAGCCGACGAGCCAGCCGCCCGATCGCCGCCGCCGGAGCCGGATGCGGAGCCGGGTCGTCCACCAGGTCGCTCGCCCACATCGGCACTTCGACCACCGCGGTCAGTCCGCCGTAGCGGTGGGCGTGGTACCAGGTGCTGTGCCGCGCGTCGTCCGGCAGGCTCGGGTACGCGGGCCCGATCCCCGGCGCCGGCATCACGTGCACGCCCGGCCCGGACGCCGGCCAGCCGGCCGCGTCGGAGGCGCCGGTCTCCACCGGGATGTGCAGCTCGGCCGCGGACTTCGCGAACGGTTCCGCCAGCCCGGGCACGTCCCGCGTCAGCTGCACCCAGCTGCCGCCCAGGTCCGTGCCGTGCAGGGTGACCTGGAGGTAGGGGCGCAGCTCGTCGATGACACCCGTCAGGGCCCGGGTCTCGGGCGGCAGCCGGTCCGGCGGCAGCACCGAGGGCGCCCACTCGGGCTGTTCCGGGCCGGCGGGCCGGAAGAACCCCAGGTGGTAGTCGAAGAGGCTGCGCGGTGCCGGCGTCACGTGCAGGCTCGCCCCGTCGGGGTCCGCGCACAGCAGGAAGTGCCAGGAGACGCCGTCGCGCAACTCCCGCTGCTCCAGGACCCGCCGGGCGAGGTCGAGCTGTGTGCAGGAGCCGGTCGGCTCGTTGGCGTGGGCACCCGCGACCACCAGGACGGCACGGCGGGCGCGGCCCACGGACAGCAGGTGCAGGGGCCTGCCCGCGCGTGAGGTGCCCACCTGCCGCAGGGTGCACACGCCGGGACGCTGGGCGGACAATGCCCGGGCAGCTGAGACCTGTTCGGTCACCGTCGGGTAGCGCAGCTCCGGCAGGACACTCACCCCCGTCACATCCGCCCGAGTTCGCCATCGCAGTACCCCACGGCCATGGTGCGGTGTCAAGGGCGCGACCGGGGAGCCCCCAGGGGGCGCCCGGAAGCACGGCCCACCGCTCATTGCTGGTGCAACCCCCGCCCCACCAGGGTGAGGAACGTTCGCCCACCGTCTCGGACAGCGTCGGGTGTGGGTGGACGTGCCGGGCCACGTCGGACGATTCGGCGTCCCAGCCGACGACCGGCCGGCGCGCCGCCCACCCCCGGCGTGGCGGTGCACCTCCACGAACACGCCACGAGGCGCTGGAGGAGCGGATCGCGCGCGGCACCGTCGATCTCGCCGGGCCCCGTCGTCCCGGTCGGCGAGGAGGAGATCGTGCTCGTGGTGCCCTTCGACGACCGCTTCGCGGGCCGGACGTCGGTGACCCTGCCGGAGCCTGCCGCCGACCGGCGTGGCGGAGCGGTTCGTCGACCTGCTGCGGACGGCCTGGCCGCGGCCTGCTAGCCCCGCTGCCCGTCTACGAGGACTGCCCCGAAGGCGGCCCCGCAGTCGCCTGACCTCGGGACTCCCGTCCAGGAGGACCGCCCGAATGACGGCCCCGCGGTCGCCCGAGCTCAGTCACCCGCCCGTTCCAGCAACGCCACCGGCAGCTCGGCGAACAGTTCCTCCACGCGCGCGTGCCCGGAGAACTCGCGCCCGGGCCGCAGCACGTCCGCCCAGCGGCCCGGCGGCAGCGGCAGCCGCGTGTCCCGCCAGCCACCCGCCTCCGCCAGCCGCAGCGACAGCCGGGTCACGGCCGTCAGCACCGCACCGGAGCGGACGAAGGACAGGCAGTGCGCCGCCGCCGGTCCCTCGGCGGGCAGCGGCATGTACGTCGCCGTGTCACCGAAGGAGCCGGGCCGCCGGGCCCGCAGCCCCAGTGCCGCCCGTGTCACCTCCGTCTTCTCCCCGGAGGTGCTGCCGGACTCCGGGGGCGGGAAGTCCACCGCCCGCCGGTTGTCCGGGTCGACCAGCGCCCGGTACTCCGCCTCCGTGCCCTGGTACACGTCCGGGACGCCCGGCATCGTCAGCTGCACCAGGGCCGTGCCCAGCACGTTGGCCCGGATGTGCGGCGCCAGCGACTCCCTGAACGCGGCGATCCGCTCACCCGGCGCCCCGCACGGCCCGGCCGCCACGAAAGCCGCCACCGCCTCCTCGTACGACGGCTCCTGCTCGGTCCAGCTCGTGTACAGGCCCGCCTCCCGCACGTGCTTCAGCAGCGCCCCCCGCACCCGCTCCAGCGCCTCCGGGGCCGGTCCCAGCCCGAACACCGTCTGCCAGGCCGCCCACGCCAGTTGTGCGTCCGGCACGCCCTCCCCGGTCCGGGTCACCTCCGTGAGCACGTCCGCCCAGCGGTCCGGGCACTCGGTGAGCACGTGCAACGCCGCCCGGACGTCCGCGCTGCGCTTGGTGTCGTGCGTCGTCGCGACCGTGCCGGTGACCGGCCAGTCGCGCTGCACGCGCGTGCAGTACGCGTGGAACTCCTCCGGCGACAGCGCCGGAGCACCCGGGTTGCCGCCCACCTCGGTCGCCGACAGCAGGGGCACGTACCGGTAGAACGCGGTGTCCTCCACGGACTTGGCCCGCAGCGCCGACGAGGTCTGCGCGAACCGCGTCCGGAACTCCAGCTGCGCGGGTTCGTCGCCGTAGCGTCCCAGCACCAGGTCCCGGACCACGTCCACGGCCCCGGCCTCCTCGGGGACGGCGAAGGCGTGCCGGGCCTCGGCGGCGGCTTCCTCGGTGACCACGGACGCGGCGTCGGAGGACTCGTAGGGCCGGTAGACCTCCATACGGACCAGGAGCTCCTGGAGGGCGGTACGCAGCGCCCAGGGCGCGCGGTCGCGCAGGGCGGGCTCAGGGGAGGTCGTGCACAGCCGGCTCACCACCCGGGTGAGGCGGTCGGTCTCGGTCGCCAGCTCGTGCGTGAGGACCTTGTACGCCGCCCTGCGCACCGTCGCCTCCCACTGCCCGCCGCGGTCCGTCTGCGGGGCCGCGAAGCGCCGGTACCGCCCCAGCAGGTCCCCGAACCCTGCCGGGTCCGTGAACACCCCGTCCACGTGCCGCAGGGCGTCGTAGCCGGTGGTCCCGGCGACGGGCCAGGACGCCGGCAGGTGCTCGCCGTCGGCGAGGATCTTCTCCACGACCGTCCAGCGGCCCCCGGTCGCCTCGTGCAGCCGGCGGAGGTAGCCGCCGGGGTCGGCGAGCCCGTCGGGGTGGTCGACGCGCAGCCCGTCGATCACGCCCTCGTGCAGCAGTCCGAGGATCTTGTCGTGGGTGGCCTCGAACACCTCCGGGTCCTCCACCCGCACCCCGATGAGCTCCGAGATGCTGAAGAACCGCCGGTAGTTGAGCTCGGTGCGGGCCAGCCGCCACCACACCGGGCGGTACCACTGCGCGTCCAGCAGGTGCGGCAGCGGCAGGTCCTCGGTGCCCTCCCGCAGCGGCAGGACGTGGTCGTAGTAGCGCAGCACGTCACCGTCGACGCGCAGTTCGTCGAGCACCTCGGCCAGCGGCCCGCCGAGGACCGGCAGCAGCACCTGGCCGTCCTGCGCCTCCCAGTCGATGTCGAACCACCGCGCGTACGGCGACTTCGGGCCCTCCCGCAGCACCTCCCACAGGGCGCGGTTGTGCCGCGGGGCCATGGCCATGTGGTTCGGGACGATGTCCACCACCAGTCCGAGGCCGTGCTCGCGCGCGGTGCGCGCCAGCGACCGCAGCCCCTCCTCGCCGCCCAGCTCCGCGCGCACGCGCGCGTGGTCGACGACGTCGTAGCCGTGCATCGAGCCCGGCACCGCCTCCAGGACGGGGGACAGGTGCAGGTGCGAGACGCCGAGCGAGGCCAGGTACGGCACGACGGCCGCGGCTGCTCCGAACGGGAACTCGGGCTGCAGCTGCAGCCGGTACGTGGCCGTGGGCACCACCGGGTCAAGTCGCTCAGGTGTCATGGAAACGTACGTACCCGCCCTGCCGCCGTTCGTGTCATCCCGCGCGGCAGGTGCGCCGCGCGTCGCCCGGACGAGTGGCTTTCCGGACGACGCGCACGCGCCAGGCGGTCACACGGGCCGCTGCAGTACCGTCATGCTCCGGTCCGCCAGGGTCAGCCGGTCACCGGCCTGCACCTTGGGGCCGGTGTCCGAGGGCACCCCGTCGGCGCGGGCGGTGTCGACCACGACTTCCCACTGCCGCCCGTGGTTGACCGGGACGACGAACTCCAGCGGCTTCGGCGATGCGTTGAACATCAGCAGGAACGAGTCGTCGGTGATGCGCTCCCCGCGCGCGCCCGGCTCGGAGATCGCGTTGCCGTTGAGGAACACCGTCAGCGCCGACGCCTGCGCCGAGTCCCAGTCCCGCTGGGTCATCTCCCGGCCGTCCGGGGTGAACCAGGCGATGTCGGACAGGTCGTCGTGCGTGCCCTCCACGGGCCGTCCGTGGAAGAAGCGCCGGCGGCGGAAGACGGGGTGGTTGCGGCGCAGCCACACCATCGCGCGGGTGAAGTCCAGCAGCCCGGTGTTCGCACCGCCCCGCGCGTCCTCGCTGCCCTCGGTGTCCTCGTCGTTCTCGGGCCACTCGACCCAGGAGATCTCGTTGTCCTGGCAGTAGGCGTTGTTGTTGCCGCGCTGGGTGCGGGCGAACTCGTCGCCGTGGCTGATCATGGGCACGCCCTGGGACAGCATCAGCGTCGCGATGAAGTTCCGCATCTGCCGGGCCCGCAGTTTCAGCACCTCGGGGTCGTCGGTCTCGCCCTCGACACCGCAGTTCCAGGACCGGTTGTGGCTCTCGCCGTCCCGGTTGTCCTCGCCGTTGGCCTCGTTGTGCTTGTCGTTGTAGGACACCAGGTCGTGCAGCGGGAAGCCGTCGTGGCAGGTCACGAAGTTGATCGAGGCCAGCGGGCGGCGCCCGTCGTCCTGGTACAGGTCGGACGAGCCGGTCAGCCGCGAGGCGAACTCCGCGAGCGTGCGCTGCTCGCCCCGCCACAGGTCGCGCACGGTGTCCCGGTACTTGCCGTTCCACTCGGTCCACAGCGGCGGGAAGTTCCCCACCTGGTAGCCGCCCTCGCCCACGTCCCACGGCTCGGCGATCAGCTTCACCTGGGAGACCACCGGGTCCTGCTGCACCAGGTCGAAGAACGACGACAGCCGGTCCACCTCGTGGAACTGCCGGGCGAGTGTCGCCGCCAGGTCGAAGCGGAACCCGTCGACGTGCATGTCCGTGACCCAGTACCGCAGCGAGTCCATGATCAGCTGGAGCACGTGCGGCGAGCGCATGAGCAGGGAGTTCCCTGTCCCTGTCGTGTCCATGTAGTAGCGGGGGTCGTCCGTCAGCCGGTAGTAGCGCGGGTTGTCCAGGCCCTTGAAGGACAGGGTGGGGCCCAGGTGGTTGCCCTCGGCGGTGTGGTTGTAGACCACGTCGAGGATCACCTCGATCCCGGCCTCGTGCAGCGCCTTCACCGCGGACTTGAACTCCAGCACCTGCTGGCCCCGGTCCCCCCAGGACGCGTAGGCGTTGTGCGGGGCGAAGAAGCCGATGGTGTTGTAGCCCCAGTAGTTGTTCAGGCCCATGTCGACCAGCCGGTGATCGTTCACGAACTGGTGCACGGGCATCAGCTCCAGGGCCGTGACCCCGAGCTCCGTGAGGTGCTCGATGATCGCCGGGTGCGCGAGGGCCGCGTACGTGCCGCGCAGCTCCTCCGGGAGGCCCGGGTGCCGCATGGTGAGGCCCTTGACGTGGGCCTCGTAGATCACCGTGTGGTGGTACTCGGTGCGCGGGCGGCGGTCGTCGCCCCAGTCGAAGTAGGGGTTGACCACGACCGACGTCATGGTGTGCGGCGCCGAGTCGAGATCGTTGCGCCGGTCGGGATCGTCGAAGTGGTAGCCGTAGACCTCCTCGCCCCAGCGGATCGAACCGCTGATCGCACGTGCGTACGGATCGAGGAGCAGCTTCGCGGAGTTGCACCGCAGCCCGTACTCCGGTGCGTACGGCCCGTGCACCCGGAACCCGTACCGCTGCCCGGGCATGATGCCGGGCACGTACGCGTGCCGGACGAACGCGTCGCTCTCGCGGAGCTCGATCGCCGTCTCCGAGCCGTCGTCGTGCAGCAGACACAGCTCTACTCGGTCCGCGGCCTCCGTGAAGACCGCGAAATTGGTACCGGCGCCGTCGTACGTGGCACCGAGTGGATACGCCTCGCCAGGCCAGACCTGCATGTCTACGACTCTTTCAGGTGTGCGGCGCCGGTGGGGACGCCTTGGTCCCGAGTCTCCCCGAAAGTGAGGGAACCTCCTATGACTTATCTCCCTCTTATCGAGTGACCAGTGCATACGCGGTATGCCAAACCAATGGGGCCGACGCATACTCCCGGGGCTTGGGGGAGTAGGGGGAAGACGTGCGCAACATAGTGCACCGCCACCTGGGGAAGATGGTGGCCGGTACCGCCATCGCGGTGGCCGGGACCGCCGTGATGGTGGCGGTGACCCTGCCCGGCACGGCGGGGGCGGACGACAGCGGGACCCGGACGGGCCGGTCCGCCGCGCAGGAGGCCGGCGCCGCGGGGGCGGGCGGCCGGGCCGTGGCACCGGGTGTCGTCGAGGAGGCCCCTGCCGAGGGGCGGAAGGGCGAGGGCAGCGATCCGCTGACCGACGACGAGCTGGAGCGGGCCGGGAAGATCGCCCTCAGCCGCCAGCTGTTCGGCAGCAGTGAGAGCGTCGACGGGGAACGCGGCCCGCAGCGACTCGGCGTCGACCTGGCCGAACCCGAGGCCGACGGGGCCGCCGGGCCGGTCGCGCCCCGGCGCGCCGACGTGACCTTCTACGACTACCGGGACGACACCCTCGTCACCCGGACCGTCGACCTCGGCACCGGCAAGGTGGTGCACACCGACACCCAGCACGGCGTCCAGCCGCCGCTGAGCCGCGCCGAGAAGGCCGAGGCGGCCGGCCTGCTGCTCGCCGACCCGCTCGGCTCGGGTCTGAAGGCCGACTACCAGGACGCCACCGGCAAGGCGCTCACCTCGCCCGACCAGCTCCAGCTCAGCGGAGCCGTCTACCGGGCCGCGCCGGGCGCCCAGCCCGCCGCGCTCGACCAGTGCGGAGAGCACCGCTGCGTCCGGCTCTTCCCGAAGATCAAGAACGGACCGTGGGTCGACGCCAGGTCGCTGGTGATCGACCTGAGCGCCCGCAAGGTCGCCCGGCTCGACCGCTGAGCCGCCCGTTTCACCCACCGTCCACCTCGCTCCTCCTCGTCTGGGAGTCATCTCGTCATGCGCGTGATCAGCAACACCAAGGCCCGCACCCGGGCGGCCGTGGGCCTGACCGTGGCCGCGCTGGCCGCGGGGGCCACGGCCGGCGCGGGACCCGCCACCGCCCGGCCCCAGGCCGCTCCCGCCCCGGCCGCCGACTGCAGCGCCGCCTACCGCATCGAGCAGAAGCTCTCCTCCGGCACCACCTGGCGGATGTGCTGGCGCTACGACGGCAAGGCCGGCCTCGTCCTGGACGACATCGCGTACCAGCCCAAGGGCGAACCCAAACCGATCAAGGTCCTCAACAGCGCCCGCCTCGGCCAGATCCACGTCCCCTACGACGACGGCAACGTCGAGTACGACGACCTCACCGGCTTCGACTTCGCCCAGGGCCTGATGAACCTGGCTGCCGGCGAGTGCCCCGGCGGCGCCATCAAGACGGTCAAGGTCCCGGACTCCTGGAACGAGGACCCGAACGTCAAGGGCCTGTGCACCACCACCCGCTCCCGCGGCCACGCCTACCGCATGCAGGGCGACACCGCGAACAAGGTCTACCAGGCCGAGGGCAAGGACCTGCTCGTCTACACGGTGAACCAGGTCGGCTGGTACGAGTACATGACCGAGTGGCGCTTCCAGGACGACGGCACGATCACCATGAACGTCGGCGCGACCGGCAGTCTGTCCTGGGACGACTACGACGCCGGCGACGGCCGGGGCTGGCCCATCGGCAAGGGCGCGAGCGCGGCCAAGGCCACCAGCCACAGCCACAACGTCTTCTGGCGGCTCGACTTCGCCCTGGACGGCTCCACCAAGAACAAGGTCGAGCAGTACGACTCCACCGTCGCCGCCCCCACCCGGGGACAGCGCGCGCCCACCGTCAGGACGACCCGCACCAAGGTCACCAAGGAGCTGGCCGGAGACAGCAAGAGCTACCGGTGGTGGCGCATGGTCAGCGCCACCGGCAAGAACAAGGACGGACACGCGCGCTCCTACGAGATCGTCCCCGGACCCACCACCAGGTACCCGGGACGCGGCTACACCAAGCACGACGTGTACGTCACGCAGTACAACAAGTGCGAACTCTTCGCCAGCAACAACCCGGGAGCCTGCGGTGCGGGCGCCGGGAAGTCCGTCGACAAGTGGGTGAACGGGCAGACCCTGACCCACCCGGTCCTCTGGACGAACATCGGCTTCCACCACATAGCCCGGGACGAGGACCAGCAGCCCATGCCCGTCCACTGGCAGGGATTCTCCATCGTCCCGCGCGACGTCACGGCCATGAATCCGCTCACTCCGGCCGAGCTCGGATGGCAGAACGGGCACTGGCGGCCCCGGGGTTGAGAATCAGCCTGCCCATCCGGCTGCATCGCCGACCGCTCCCGGAGTACCCTTCCTTGATCGTTGACAAGGGCAGTGCGGGGGAGCGGAAGGCGGTGCGCGGGTGGGCTCGGGAGGGCTGGAGCTGCCCCCTGGTGACGAGGGTCACGAGGGGAACTCCACAGATGTCCCGACCGGAGCCGTGTCCCTGGCGCGGCCGATGGACGCGACGGGCTCGATCGGTCCGGAACTGGACTGGAACGCCGACGCCTGGCGCGAGGTGCGCACCCGCGCCCAGCGGGCCGGCCGGGCCTACATCTGGCTGAACCTCGTCGAACAGCGGCTGCGCGCGGTCGTCGCCGCCGTGCTGCGGCCCGTGTACGAACCCGTGCACGGCGAGGACTGGGTGGTGGCCGCCGCCGGACCGGCCGGCCAGGAGTGGGTGCAGCGCGCGGTGGCGGTCCGCGAGGTCAGCCGCCGCAAGGGCTATCTCCTCGACCCGGCCGACGACAACGTCCTGTCCTTCCTCACCCTGCCGCAGCTGCGCGAGCTGATGGTGCAGCACTGGCCCTGCTTCGAGCCGTACTTCGACGACCGGCGGGACGTCGAACTCGCCCTGGACGAGCTGGAGGTCACCCGCAACGTCGTCTCCCGCAACCGGGCCCTGTCCGAGGCCGTGCTGAACCAGGCCGAGCGGGCCTCCGCCCGGCTGCTGGAGATGCTCGGCGCGGGCGGTGACGTGCCCTCGGCGCGCCGGCTGCCGATCGACGCGGTCGAGGACCTGGTCGGTGACCGGTACGCCGACGTCGTCGCCGTCCACCCGGACCGGGTGCGGCTGATGCGGCAGTTCCCGGCCGAGGACATCTTCGGCGGCGCACGCCGCCTCGACGCCATCGGTATCGGCCTCAACCTGCTCGTGCAGAACTTCTCCGGCCGGCGTCTGGTGCGGCTGGCCGAATCCGGCTGCCGGGTCAGGCTGCTGTTCCTCAACCCGGCCTCCAGCGCGGTCAAGCGCCGCGAGCGCGAACTGGGCATCAAGCGCGGCGAACTCAGCCGGGCCGTCGAGATGAACATCCTGCACATGCGCCGGGTGCGCGCCCGGCTGCGCGACCCCGGCGCCTTCGAGATCCAGGTCTTCGACGAGACACCCCGCTTCACGGCGTACCTGGTGGACGGCGACGGCGCGGACGGCATCGCTGTCGTGCAGAACTATCTGCGCCGGACCCGGGGCATGGAGGCGCCGGTGTTCGTGCTGCGTAACGGCAGCAAGGTGGTGAAGTCGGGCGAGGCGGACGAAAGCGGCCTCTTCCCCACCTATCGCGAGGAGTTCGAGGTGATGTGGGCGGATTCGCGGCCGGTGTCATGAACTGCGCTGCGGTGCGCGGTGGTTCTCCGGCCTGCCGCCGGGCGTGAGCGGAACGCGATCCTCTGATTGTCAGTGGCGCATGCGAAGGTGGGGACCACTGGGGGAACGCACCACAAGAAGGGGGACCGCCCATGGGCTGGCACCGGGAGCTGCTGGTCGGCTTCGACCTGGAGACGACGGGTACGGATCCGCGCGAGGCGCGCATCGTCACGGGGGCCGTGATCGAGGTCAGGGGCGGAGAGCCGATGGGCCGCCGCGAATGGCTGGCCGACCCGGGAGTGCCGATCCCCGAGGAGGCCGTGGCGGTGCACGGCATCAGCAACGAGCGCGCGGCGGCCGAGGGCAGACCGGCCGACCAGGTGGCGGACTCCCTCGCGGACGTCCTCGCCTCCTACTGGAAGTCGGGCGTCCCGGTCGTCGCCTACAACGCGACGTTCGACCTCACGCTGCTCTCCGCGGAGTTGCGGCGCCACGGTCTGCCGTCCCTGCGGGACCGCCTGGGCGGCGCGGACCCGGCCCCGGTCATCGACCCGTACACCATCGACCGGCAGGTCGACCGCTACCGCCGCGGCAAACGCAACCTGGAAGCGGTCTGCGCCGAGTACGGCGTCGTCCTCGACACCGCCCACGACGCCATGGCCGACGCCCTCGCGGCGGCCCTCCTGGCGGGTGCGATAGCCGACCGCCACCCCAAGATCGCCATGCTCGGCCCGGCGGCCCTGCACCACCGTCAGGTCGAGTGGTACGCGCAGTGGGCGGCGGACTTCCAGAGCTTCCTGCGCGGCAAGGGCGACCCCACCGCCTCGGTCGACGGGGCCTGGCCCCTGCGGGAGTTGCCCGGCGAACCGGTCCGACAGGGCTCGCCGGCCGTCAGAACGGGTACCACCGCACCGTCTCGTCCCCGTCCCTGAGGGACCGCACCCGCCGTTCGAACTCGGCCAGCGCCTTCGGGTTGCCCGGCGCGTGCTGAGCCACCCACGCGCAACTGGCCGTCTCCCGGGCCCCGCGCAGCACACCGCAGCCCTCCCAGCCGCATACGTCCCAGCCGTAGGCCTCCGTGAACGACGCGTACGCCTCGTCCGGCATCCCGTACCGGTCGTGGGACAGCGCCATCACCACGAGATCGTGCTCCCGCAGATCCGCGGACACCGTCTCCAGATCCACCAGCACGGGCCCGTCGGGTCCGATGTGCACATTGCGCGGCAGCGCGTCCCCGTGGATCGGCCCCGGTGGCAGATGCGGCGTGAGCGCGGCGGCCCGGGCGGCGAACCCGTCCCGCCGCTCGCGCAGATACGCCGCGTCCGCGGGATCGATCGCGTCCCCCGCGAGCCGCAGCCATCGCTCCACCCCGCCCAGCAGATCGCGAGCCGGGAGTGCGAAGGGAGGAAGCGGCGTGGCGTGCACGATCCGTAGCAGTTCGGCCAGATCCCGCGGCTCGGCGGGCCGTACGGCGTCCGGCAGCCGGTGCCAGACCGTCACGGGATGCCCGTCGACCAGCAGCGCCTGCGTCTCGGCCGCCCGCACCGCCGGCACACCCGCGTCGGCGAGCCACTGCGCGACGTCCAGTTCGTGGCGCGCCCGGCCGAGGAGCTCGGCGTCGCGGCCGACCTTGACGACCAGGTCACCGGCGGCGAACACCGCGTTCTCGCCCAGGGCGAGCAGCCGCGCCTCGCGGACCGCACCGGGCAGCACCCCTGCCGCGTCCAGTACGTCCCGCGCCCGTGCCTCGTCCATCGTCCGCCTCCGTCGTCCACGCCCCGGCCGTCGGGTTTGGGCCATCCACCGGCCAGTGTCGCATCGGCACAGGTCGGACGGTGTACGCGGTGCCTTGACGAGGCAGCAGGCCTGCACGAGCATGACCGGGCCGGCGAGCCGTGCAGAGGGGCTGATTCCGTGACATCGGTGACCGAGGCCGCATCCCCTTCGCCACCCTCACCGCCCTCGCCGCCGGGGTGGCGGGCCCGTCGCAGACCCGGCCCGGACCGGCCCGGGGCCGGCGTCGACCACGGTGCCTGGTTCCTGGTGCTGCCGGCCCTGATCCCCATCCTCGTCCTCAGCGTCGGGCCGCTGCTGTACGGCATCCTGCTGGCCTTCACCGACGCCCAGTCGGGGCGCACCGAGCCCACACAGTGGATCGGCGCCCTCAACTTCCGGGACCTGCTGCACGACACGCTGTTCTGGGAGTCGTTCCGGGTCGGGCTGGTGTGGGCGGTCGGGGTGACCGTGCCGCAGTTCCTGCTCGCGCTGGGCCTCGCGCTGCTGCTGAACCAGGACCTGCGACTGCGCTGGCTGGCCCGCGCCCTCGCGATCGTCCCCTGGGCGATGCCCGAGGTCGTCGTCGGCGTCATGTGGCGGCTCGTCTACCACCCGGACGCCGGCATCCTCAACGAGACCCTGCGCGACCTCGGTCTGGGCGTCGGCCGGGACTGGCTCAGCGGACTGGCGACCGCGCTGCCCGCGGTGATCGTGGTCGGCGTCTGGGCGGGTATGCCGCAGACGACGGTCGCGCTGCTCGCCGGGCTGCAGAACACCCCGCGCGAACTGCACGAGGCGGCCGCGGTCGACGGCGCCGGCGCCTGGCGCCGCTTCCGTACGGTCACCTGGCCCGCCCTCAGGCCCATCGCCCTCGCCATCACCGCGCTCAACCTCATCTGGAACGTCAACTCCTTCGCCCTGGTCTACGTGCTGACCAACGGCGGCCCCGGCGGCCGGACCCGGCTGCCCATGCTCTTCGCCTACGAAGAGGCCTTCCGGTACGGGCAGTTCGGCTACGCGGCGGCGATGGGCTGCGTGATGGTGGCCGTGATCTCGATCGCCCTGGCCGTCTTCCTCGCCGGCCGCCTCAGGGGAGGTGACCGGACGTGAGGACCGCACTCCCGGCCCGCGCCGGCCGGTACGCCGCGCTGCTCGCCTATCTGGTCTTCCTCGCGTTCCCGTTCCTCTGGCTGGTCTCCACCGCGTTCAAGCCGCCGCGCGAGCTCGGCAGCCTGCACCCCACCTGGATCCCCGAGGAGCCCACCCTCGACAACTTCCGGCAGGCCTTCGCCGAACAACCGCTGCTGCACGCCGCCTTCAACTCCCTGGCCGCCGCGCTCGCGGCCGCGGTCGTCGCCGTGCTGATCGCGACACCGATGGCCTACGTCCTCGCCCGGCGTCGCACCCGGCTCGCCACGGCCGTGACGGGCTGGGTGGTCGTCAGCCAGGCGTTCCCCTTCGTCCTGCTGATCATCCCGCTCTTCCTCGTCCTGAAGAACCTCCGCCTGATCGACTCCGTGCCGGGGCTGGTGCTGGTGTACGTGGTGTGGGCGCTGCCCTTCGCGCTGTGGATGCTCGCCGGGTACGTACGGGCCGTGCCACCCGAGCTGGAGGAGGCCGCGGCGGTCGACGGGGCGGGCCGGGTGCGGACGCTGGTGTCGGTGACCGCGCCGCTGCTCGCGCCGGGCATCGTGGCGACCGGACTGTTCGCGTTCATCACCGCGTGGAACGAGTTCTTCTTCGCGCTCGTGCTCCTCAAGACACCGGAGAAGCAGACCCTTCCGGTGGTCCTCACCCACTTCATCGGTGCCGAGGGCGTCGCCGACCTGGGCCCGCTCGCGGCGGCCGCGTTCCTCGCGACCCTGCCCTCCCTGGTCGTCTTCGCGCTCATCCAGCGGCGGATCACCGGCGGCATGCTCACCGGGGCGGTGAAGAGCTGATGCGCACCCGCCTGCTGGCCCTGGTCCTGCTGTTGCTGCTCGGCGGCTGCTCCGCCGGCGGCACCCGTGACGACGGCCGGATCACGCTGCGCTTCCAGTCCCTGGCCTGGCAGGAGGAGTCCGTCGAGGCCAACAAGCAGCTGGTGAGGGAGTGGAACGCCACTCACCCCGACGTCCGGGTCGAGTACGTCCAGGGCTCCTGGGACAGCGTCCACGACCAGCTCCTCACCGCCTTCGAGGGCGGCGAGGCACCCGACATCGTCCACGACGCCTCCGACGACCTCGCCGACTTCGCCCACGGCGGCTACCTGGCCGACCTCACCGGGCTGCTGCCAGCGCGGCTCACGTCGGACATCCCGCGGCGCAGCTGGGAGACGACCACTTTCGGGAACGGCGTTTACGGCGTCCCGTTCCTCCAGGAACCTCGCGTGCTGATCGCCAACGCCACATGGCTGCGACGGTCCGGAGCGCGGATACCCACTCCCGAACAGCCGTGGACCTGGGAGGAGTTCCGCGGGATCACCGAACGCCTCAGCGGCCCGGGCAGGTTCGGCGTCGCCTGGCCCCTGAAGGAGCCCGTCTCCGCCACGCTCAACCTCTCCCTGTCGGCGGGCGGACAGCTCTTCCACCGGGGCCCGGACGGCAAGGTGACGGTCCGGTTCGGGGCGGCCGAGGAGGTGGTGCCGCGCACCGTCCACGCCCAGGCGAACACCGACCGCAGCGCCTCGCCGACGACCCTGGGCAGCGGTGGCTCCGACACGCTGCCGGGCTTCTTCGCGGGCCGGTACGCGATGGTCCCGCTCGGCTTCTCCTACCGCCAGCAGATCGCGCAGCAGGCCCCGAAGGGCTTCGCATGGCAGGTGCTGCCCGCCCCGGCGGGCGCGGACGGGCTCATTCAGGGCGTCAGCCCGCAGACGCTCTCCATCGCCGAGGACTGCCGGCACAAGAAGGAAGCCGCGCAGTTCCTCGCATTCTTCCTCCGACCGGCGAGCATGGTCCGGCTCGCCCTCGGCGACTGGATGCTGCCCACCGGTCGGCAGGCCCTGAAGGACCCCGCCCTGCACCGGCACAAGGACGGCTGGGACATCGGCACGGCCCTCGCCGAGCACCTGAGACCGGCACCGGCCCAGTCCGTACGCGGCTACCCGGAGTGGAAGGACAAGGTCGCCACGCCCGCCTTCCAGGAGTACTACAGCGGGGCGATCGGCATCGGAGAGCTGCGCCGGCGTCTGGAGCGGGACGGCAACCTGGTGCTGGCCCGCTACCAGCGCTGAACCGCTACCAGTGCTGAACCGGCGAAAACCCGTTGTCGGCGCGCTCGGGCAGCACTTGGCGTGCTGCCCGTGGGTAGCAACGCGATCTACATATCTCTCGAAGTCGGCGTCGGCAAAGGGGCGTTGACCGTCCCGCCGACGTCGAGGTGCACACCTGGGTGCCGCAGCTGGCGATCCTGAAGCAGGCCGACCTGTTCGTCACGCACGCGGGCATGGGCGGCAGCCAGGAAGGCCTCGCCACCGCCACTCCGATGATCGCCGTACCGCAGGCCGCGGACCAGTTCGGCAACGCGGAGACGCTCACGGGTCTCGGCGTCGCCCGCTGCGTCCCCACCGAGGAGGCGACCGGGGAGACGCTGCGCGCGGCGGCCCTCGCCCTGCTCGACGACCCGCAGGTCGCCCGGCGTCTGGAGGAACTCCGGGCGGAGGCGGCCCGGGAGGGCGGCACACGGCGCGCGGCCGACCTCATCGAGGCCGAACTGGCCGCCGCACGAGGCCGGTCGAGCACAGCCGCAACGGCGCACCGGCGTACACAGGGGCGTGCCGGGAAGACCTCGGCCCCGGCGCGTCAGGTCGTCGTCACACCGCGACGGCCTGGCGCGTGAGGGTCAGGCGGGCGTTGTCGAGCGTGGCGTCCATGCGCGCCGACTGGCCCTTGGTGAACATGAACATCGCGGCGTCGTCGGTGTAGTCCATGTAGTTCATGAACATGTCGCCGTCGGGCCCGTTGTTGCACGTCACATGGGGGAAGGCGGGCCTGCCGGTGTTCGCCCCGGCCTGGTTGGGAGTGTCCGCGACGAAGTCGCTGCCGCTGCACCCCTCGTCGTCGTCGCCCCAGATGTGCCGCAGGTTCAGCCAGTGCCCGATCTCGTGCACGGCCGTGCGACCGCCGTCGAAGGGCGCCGTCGCGGTACCGGTGGTCCCGAGGGCGGTGTGGGTGACGACCACGCCGTCCGTGGAGGCCGCGCCGCCCGGGAACTGGGCGTAACCCAGCAGCCCGCGGCGCAACTGGCAGACCCAGAGGTTCAGGTAGATGTCCGCGGGCCAGGCGTCCTGGCCCCCGCTCAGGCTGAACTTGACCAGGTCGTCGGTGTCCCAGTCGTCGACCGCGCTCTCGGTGCGTGTGATGCCGTCCGTGGGGCGGCCCAGCGGGTCGGTGCGGGCGAGGTGGAACTGCAGGCGGGCGTCGGCCACCAGGTCCTGCCAGACCGCGGGCACCTGGCTCACGTCCGGGTTGCTCGCGCGGAAGTCCCGGTTGAGCACGTCGATCTGACTGTGGATCTGGGCGTCGCTCACGTTCTGCTCGGGGGAGCTGTGCACGACGTGCACGACGACGGGGATGTCGATCAGGCCCTGCCGGGGGGTGACCTGATCCATCGACTCGTAGGCGAACGCGGTGTTCTCGATCAGGGCCCGGTTCTCGGCGTACTCCGGGTTCAGGGTGAGGAGTCTGCGGTGGACCTCCATGGCGCCGCACCAGCGGCTGTAGTCGGGCGAAGTGGCGCGAAGGAATGCCTGCGCATCGGACATGGCGTGTCCCTCGGGGGAGCTGGGGTGCCGCGCACGCGGCTGCGGACCTGCGCGTCTCACACGCGCCGCGAGGGCCGGGCGACGCCGGGCGGAGCGGTCGGTTGCCCGTTCCCTGCGAACCCATACACTGATAATTCTAGTCACTTCGGTGTAAAAGCGGCACGGTGAATGCCGTCGGGCGAGCGAGGGGGGCCGTGTCATGCGAGAGCCCTCACCGGACCTGTTCCGCTCCTGGTTCCACTCCTATGAGGAGGACCACGAGGACGTGCGGGTCTACCGGCCGGAGGACTTCCCCTTCCCGCCCGCGCGGGGGCGCCGGGGCATGGAGTTCGTCTCGGACGGCACCGTCGTCGACCATCCGCTGGGCCGCGGTGACGCCCCGGGCGCCGTGCCCGGTCGCTGGCGCCTGGTGTCGGACCGTCACCTCGTCCTGACCTTCGGGGGCGCGCGTCCGGACCGGGAGCTGGAGATCGTGCGCTGCGACAATCAGGTGCTCCAGGTGCGTCGGCTGGTGTAATGCCTGCTCGCAGGCCGTTGCCCTCGCAAGTTGAAGGCGTAAACGTACAGTCGAGCCGTCAAGTGCGCTCCTCTCCGCGCGACTTGTCACCCTGCTCCGAGCGGCGGAGACTGGAACCGATGACGTGGAGCCCACCGACACTCCGACTCCGCGCCACCCCGACGAGCACGAACGAAGGGGTGAACCGGTGGAGAACGAACTGCACGTCCTCCTCACCGAAGAGGACGCGGAAGCCGAACGCGTCGCGGAGCTGACCGGCTATCTCCGTGAGGAACTGCTCGATCTCGACGTGGACGACGTCACCGCCCTGCCCGGCGGGGAGGTCCCGCCCGGAGCGCGGGCCGTGGACGTCACCCAGATCGGTGCCCTGCTGGTGACCCTGGGCAGTTCGGCGACCGCCCTGAACCAGGTGGTCACCGTGATCCGGTCGTGGATGGGCCGGCGCCACGACACCCGCCAGACCGTGCACCTGCGGATGGGGGACGACGTCCTGGAGGTGTCCGAGGCGACCGACGACCAGGTCGCCCAGGCATTCGAGATCTTCGTCGCGCGTCATTCCCCGGCCGGAGCCGAGCCATGACCGACACCCGACACGCGCTGATCATTGCCAACGACCGGTACGCCGACCAGGGGCTCAAGAAGCTCAGGGCGCCCGCCCAGGACGCCGCGGCCCTCGAGCGGGTGCTGCACGACCCGCAGATCGGCGACTTCGAGGTCGAGGTCGTGCACAACGCCTCGGCCGACGTCATGCGCCGGCGCATCCAGGGCTTCTTCAACGACCGCCGCCGCGCCGACACCCTCCTGCTGCACTTCTCCTGCCACGGCCTCAAGAGCGAGTCCGGCGAACTGTACTTCGCGGCGAGCGACACCGAACCCCCGCTGCTGGCGGCCACCGCTGTCCCCTCCCAGTTCGTCCGTGGCTGCATGTCCGCCACCCGGGCGGGCCGCAGCGTCCTGTTCCTCGACTGTTGCTACGGCGGCGCCTTCTCCCGGGGCTCGGCCTCCGTGCGTGCCACCGGAGAGGTCAACGTCCTCGAGTCGTTCGCCAAGGACGAGCCGGTCAGCGGGCGGGGCTGGGCCGTCATCACCGCGTCCGACTCCATGGAGTACTCCTTCGAGGGCAACGAACTCGCCGAGAACTCCGCCGCCCGGCCTTCGGTGTTCACGCACGCGGTGGTCGAAGGCCTGGAGACCGGCGAGGCCGACCTCGATGCGGACGGGAACGTCTCCCTCGACGACCTGTACGAGTACGTCTACCGACACGTACGGGACCAGAACCCCCATCAGACGCCGAAGAAGTCGGCGGAGCTGCAAGGGGAGCTGCACCTGGCGCACAGTCGGCGCGGCCGCATCAAGATCGTCGCCATCCCCTCGCCGGCCACCTTGCAGACCGCCCTGGCCAGCGACGAGGTCCTCACCCGGCAGGGCGCCGTACTGGAGCTGCGCAAACGGCTGCGGCACACGGAGCTGTCCGTGGCGGAAGGCGCGCGCAGGCATTTGGAGGACGTCGCGCGCAACGACATCCAGCAGATCGCCGATCTGGCGTCCGAGGCTCTGAGCGAGATCCGCCTGGCCCCGTCCCAGGACCACCTGGACTTCGGCCTGGTGCCGAGGGGCGCGCCCCCTGAGAAGCGGTCCGTGACCCTGTACGGCCCACCGCTCGCCCGTCACTGCGTGGCTCAGCCCCACCAGTCGTGGATCAGGGTCGATCCGACCCGTGACGGTCTGGAGATCCGGGTCGAGACGGCCGCGGAGGGGCGCCTGTCCGGCGACGTCGTCCTGAAGGGGGTGGCCGACGAGGCAGTGATCCACGTCGAGGCGGAGGTGGCACCGGCTCCCGGCCGCGACGTGCCCGAACCCGGGCAACCCAGCCCCTCCGGCGGCTCCGGCGGCTCCGGTGGCTCTCCGAGGCCGGCGCCCGGACCGGCCGACAAACGGGACACCGTGATCATCGAGCCTCCCCGCGTTCCGCCCCAGCCCCAGAGGCCGCCCCCGGCCGCCGCACACCGGCCACAGCCCCGGAAACCGTCCCCGCCCTCTGCGCACCAGGAGAAGAAGGACCGGCCATCCCCGATCCGGCGCGCTCCCGCCCTGGCCGCCGCCGCCCTGGCCCTCGCCGTCACGGCGGTCGCCACGCTCGTCCTGTCCCTCCAGAGGACGGTGGTGGCCCTCGTGGAGCGGGGCGACGCAGGGGTGAACGGGAACGTCGAGGACAACCTCCGCGAGCAGGGAGCGCTCACCCCGCTCATCGTATGTCTGATCACCGGCGCGGCGGCGCTGGCCGTCGGCGCGTTCGCCCGCCACGATCTGGGCGCCCGGGACGAGCACTACACGAAGCAGGCGGTGAGCGGTACGCACACGCTGACCGCCGTCGCGAAGGGCATGGCGATCCCGGTGCTGATCCTGGCCGTCCTCGCGGGCATCACCTACCTGGTGGGCAGCAGCAAATGGTGACCAACCGCCGCAGCGGCACGCCCGGTTCGGTGTTCCGAGCCACCTGCCGGGCGTGACGCACACGGAAGGGCCCGTCGGTTCCCCTGTGACCGACGGGCCCTTTCGCGCGGTGGGGATCAGACCTTGAGGGGCTCGCCCTCACCGTCGCGCGCCGACGCTCCTGCGACCGCCTGAGGCGTCTCGTCGTGCGTGAGGTCCGGCAGCCGGTGCAGCCACTTCGGCAGGTACCAGTTGCGCTCGCCGAGCAGCGCCATCACGGCCGGCAGCAGCACGCCCCGGATGATCGTCGCGTCGATGAGCACCGCGGCCGCCAGGCCGACGCCCATCTGCTTCATGGACTGCATGGACAGCGTCCCGAAGATCGCGAACACGGCGACCATGATGACCGCGGCGCTGGTGACCACCCCCGCCGTGGTGACCACGCCGTGCCGGATCGCGTCCTTCGTCGTCAGGCCCCGCAGCCGCGCCTCACGGATCCGGGAGACCACGAACACGTGGTAGTCCATCGACAGGCCGAACAGGATCACGAAGAGGAACAGCGGCAGCCAGGTGATGATCGCGCCGACGCCCTCCGCGCCCACCAGGGACGCGCCCCAGCCGTGCTGGAAGACGGCGACGAGAATGCCGTACGCGGCGCCCACCGACAGCAGGTTCAGCACGATCGAGGTGACCGCGATGGTCAGGGAGCGGAACGACAGCAGCATCAGCGCGAAGGCGAAGACCACGACGAACGCGAACACCGGGACCACGGCGCCGGCCAACTGGTCGTTGAAGTCCTGGGAGCCGGCCACCTGCCCGGTGATCGGCGCCTCCACCCCGTCGACCTTGCCCAGCGTGGCCGGCCGCACCTCGTCGCGCAGCTTGTCCAGGCTCGCGCCCGCCTTGTCCAGGTCGGAGCCGCCGATCAGCGGGACGTAGACGAAGGCGACGTTCTGCGCGTCGTGCAGCTTGATCTCCACCGGGCCGCGCGAGGCACCCGAACTGATCGCCCGGTCACGGAAGTCGGCGAGCGCGGACTTCACCTCCGGCGCGTTGATGTCACGCGCCTTGACGATCACCTCGGCGGGCTCGGAACCCCCGGGGAACGCGTCGTTGAGCCGGTTGTACGTCTGCACGATCGGCAGCGAGTCGCCGAACTCCTGGTCCAGGGTCAGTTGCTGGGTCTTCATGCCGAGCGCGGGGGCCGTGATGGCCAGCAGCGCACCGGCCGCCACGACCACGGCGACCACCGGCTTGGCGAGGACCCGCCGCAGCACCGCCGTCCAGAACCGGCTGTCCTGACCGCCGCTGCCGCTGCCGCCGCCCCGCCTGCGCCGCCGCAGGAACGGAATGCGGCCCTTCTCGACGCGCCCGCCCAGCAGCGACAGCAGCGCGGGCAGCACGGTCACGGACCCCACCATCGCCACGGCCACCACCATCAGCGAGGCCAGGCCCATCGCCTCGAACTCGGCGAGACCCGTGAAGAGCATGCCCGCCATGGCCACGCACACCGTGACACCCGAGACCACGATCGCCCGGCCACTGGTCGCCGCGGCGATCCGCAGGGCCGTCTGCGCGTCCCGTCCGGCCTCGCGCTCCTCGCGCTCGCGGCGCAGGTAGAACAGGCAGTAGTCGACACCGACCGCCATGCCGACCAGCAGCATCACGGAGTTGGCCGTCTCACTCATCGGCTGGAAGTGGCTGACGACGCCCATCAGACCCATGGTCGCCATGATCGCGGTGATCGCCAGCGCCACCGGCAGCAGTGCCGCGACCAGCGCGCCGAACGCGATGAGCAGGATGCCGAACGCCACGGGCACCGCGGAGTACTCGGCCTTCTTGAAGTCGTCGCCGAACGCGTCGTCGAACGTCTTCATCATGCTGGCGCCGCCGATCTCCTCGATCCGCAGCGCCTCGTGGTCCTGCTGGACGCCCTCGACGGCCTTCAGCACCGGCTCGATCCGCTCGCCTGCGGTGTCCGGCTCACCGCGCACGTCGAACTGCACGAGCGCGCTGCGGCCGTCCTTCGAGATCGTCTTCGTGTCGTACGGCGAGGTCACCTCGCTGACCCGGCCGGTCCCCTCGACCGCTCGCACGACGGCCTCGACGGCGTCCCGGAACTTTCCGTCCGTCGCCTTGAGATCACCGCCCCTGGCCTGGATGAGCACCGTCTCACTGGCCGGCTCGTCGATCCCGGCGTCCTCGATGATCCGCGCGGCGGTGTGCGTCTCGCCCTTCAGCTGGTCGCTGTCCTCGACGTCGACCCGGCCCGCCGCCGAACCGAGCCCCATCGCCAGGACGACGAACAGCACCCAGATACCGACGGCAGCCCATCGGTGCCGGGCGCTCCAGCCGCCGGCCCGGGCGGCGAGACCCCGCACCCGTATGTCTCCGTTCCCCATGACGGGCTTGCCCCCTCGTGATGCGGCGACGGCCCCTGCCGCCCCCTTCCGCTTCGAAGGTATGGGCCGGATAAAGCCATCTCGTCGTGCTGTCCGGTGAAGTGACGGGGCCGGAACTCATCCCCATGGAGCGACGCCTCTCCCCACTGGGGAGGACCCCGCGGGATGTGGCCCCTTACACCTATCGCCCGACATTTCGGGCTCCCCGGGTGTGTGGATCCTGAGCAGACGGTTGTGCCCCGCAACGACCGGTGAGTAATTTACGGGGCCGGGCAGCTGTCCGGAGCGGCCGTCGTGCCCACCCCCACGGGGCACGACGGCCGCCTTATCGTGTGCGGATGACCACGACATACGCGGCCCTGCTGCGCGGCATCAACGTGGGCGGCAGCAGGAAGATCCCCATGGCCGACCTGCGCACGCTCCTGACGGACCTCGGCCACGACGACGTCCGCACCTATCTGCAGAGCGGCCAGGCCGTGTTCTCCTCCGGCCGCGGCGGCGAGGACGCGCTGGCTGCCGAGATCGCGCAGGCCCTCGAGAAGCGCTTCGGCTTCGGCGTCGACGTGATCGTGCGCGACCACGCCTACCTCAGGGCGATCGCCGACGCCTGCCCCTTCCCAGCCGCCGACCTGGAGCCCAAGCAGCTCCACGTCACCTACTTCTCCGCCCCCGTCACCCCCGACCGTTTCGCGGAGATCGACCAGGACGCCTGCCTCCCCGAGGAGTTCCGCCTCGGCGACCGGGCCCTGTACCTGTACGCCCCGAACGGCCTGGGCCGCTCCAAGCTGGCCGAACTCCTGGCGAAGCCACGCGTCAACAAGGGCGTGATCGCCACGACCCGCAACTGGAACACCGTCGTCAAGCTCGTGGAGATGACGGGTGCCTGACCACAACCCCGCCGTCGAGGCCGCGATGGAGGGCGAACTCGCCCTGCTCACCCCGGAGATCCGCTGCTCGCCCGAGCGGGTCGGGGCGCTGCTCCACCCCGAGTTCCACGAGTTCGGCGCGTCGGGCCGGCACTGGGGCCGGGCCGCCATCATCGCCTCCCTGGCCGCCACCACCGAGCAGGGGGCCCGCCCCGTGGCCGTCTCCGCCCTGCGCGGCGTCCAGCTCGCCCCGGACTGCGTCCACCTCACGTACGACACGGAGTACGACGGCAGCCGCGCACACCGCAGTTCGCTGTGGCGGCGCACGGAGGGCCGCTGGCTGCTCTGGTTCCACCAGGCGACCCCGTTCAGCGAGCGGCTCACCTAGGCCGAACCGGCGCGCCTTCACATGAACACCACCGACGCCCCCTGCGTACCTAGGGACGGACGGCACGAGAACGGAGTCTCGCGAGGAATCGCACGGTCACCGACAGGAGCCCGCAGTCATGAGTGACACGAACCTCGTCTACGCCTACGCGGTCCTGCGCCGCACCCCCGAAGCCGCGGCGGCCGCGGCCCACCTGCGCGGCGTCGCCGGAGAAGCGATCCATCTGGTCGCCCCGGCGGTCACCGGCTCCCAGCTCGCCTTCGCCATCGGCCACGTCCCGCCCGGGGACTACGACGACATCCCCCTCCAGGCCCATCTCCACGACGTGGACTGGCTGGAGTCCACGGTGCGTTCCCACCACGCCGTGGTGGCCGCCCTGGTCGCCTCCGGCGCCCCCGTGCTGCCGCTGCGCCTGGCCACCGTCTACCGCGACGAGGACCGCGCCCGCCAGGCCCTGGACACCCGTCGTGGCTACTTCCTGTCCCTGCTCGACCGCCTCACGGGCCACGTCGAACTCGGCGTCAAGATCTACGCCGCCCCGGACATCACCCCGCCCGACACGGTCACGGAGCCCGCCCCGGACCCGGTCACGGGCCTCGGGGTCGGCCGTGCCTACCAGGTCATCCGCCGCCGCAGACAACGCAGGAACGAGGAGGCCTGGCACACGGTCGTGCAGGCCGCCGCCCGCCTCACCGACACGGCCGGCACGCTCGCCGTGGGCCGCGTCGCCCACACCCCCGAACGTGGCAGCCTGGCGGGCTCGTCCCCCGGCACCAACATCGGCAACGACGCCTACCTCGTCCCGGCCGACCGCGTCCAGGCCTTCCGCACCGGAATCCTCGCGACCGCAGAAGGCGTCCCCGGCCTCCGCGTGGAGATCAGCGGCCCCTGGGCCCCGTACTCCTTCGCCCTCCAGCCGGAACCCCACGAGGAACCGGCCGCGTGAGGCGCACCGCGCCCCGCTGAGTCAGGCGCTCGCCGCCGCGGGCAGTGGCATCCGGGCCGCCTCGTACCGCTCCAGCACCACCCGCGCCACCTCCGGCGCCGCCCCCAGGACGTCCGCCAGCACGTCTGCCTGAGCCGCGCCGCGGGCGATGCGGTCCGGGAGGAAGCCGGGGGCCAGGACGTACGGGGCGACGGCGACCCGGGAGCAGCCGAGAGCGCGCAGTTCGCGGACGGCGTCCTCGGTGCGGGGGAGGGATGCGGAGGCGAACGCAGGCCGCACGGCGCACCAGCCGGTGTGCCGCCACTCCCGCGCGATTTCTGCGATCACTGCGATCGCCTCCGGGTCGGTGGACCCCGCCGAGGCCAGGACGACCCCGGTCGAGGACTTGTCGGCGGGGGTCAGGCCCGCCTCGTACAGGCGCCGTTCCAGCGCCGCCATGAGCAGCGGGGAGGGGCCGAGGACGTCCGCCTGGTGGATGCGCAGCTGCGGCGGCGCGTCGGCGAGGACCGCGGGGATGTCCGCCTTCGCGTGGAACGCCCGGGTGAGGAGGAGGGGCAGGGCGACGACGTCCCGGACGCCCTGCACCGCCAGGGACTCCAGGACCCCCTGCACCGAGGGGACGTTGAAGTCCAGGAAGCCCGTCTCCACCCGTACGTCGGGGCGCGTCGCGCGCACCCGGCGTACCAGGGCGTGCACCGTCGCGGCGTGCCGCGGGTCGCGGCTGCCGTGGGCGATGACGAGGAGGACGGGCTTGTTCGTCATGGGAGTCAGTTCTTCACCAGCAGGCCGCGGCTGCGCAGCACCCACCGCTCCAGCGGACTGAAGATCAGCAGGTCGATGGCGATGCCGACGATCAGGATCAGCAGGATGGCCTCGAACACCATGGCCATGTCGCTGGCGTTGCGGCCGTTCTCCAGCAACTGGCCGAGGCCCACGCCCAGGTCGGGGAAGGACGCGATGATCTCGGCGGCCATCAGCGAACGCCAGGAGAAGGCCCAGCCCTGCTTCAGGCCCGCCACGTAGCCGGGCAGGGCGGCGGGCAGGACGATGTGCCAGGTGCCCTTCAGACCCGTCGCGCCGAGCGTGCGGCCCGCCCGCAGGAACAGCGGCGGCACCTGGTCGACGCCGGAGACCAGACCGTTGGCGATCGAGGGGACCGCGCCGAGCAGGATCACCGCGTACATCATCGAGTTGTTCAGGCCCAGCCAGATCACCGCGGGCGGCACCCAGGCGACCGACGGCAGGGACTGCAGGCCCGACAGGATCGGGCCGATCGCCGCGCGGACGAACTTCACCCGGGCCACGATCAGGCCCAGCGGCGTGCC
Source organism: [Streptosporangium] indianense (assembly GCF_021474405.1). GTDB lineage: Bacteria > Actinomycetota > Actinomycetes > Streptomycetales > Streptomycetaceae > Streptomyces > Streptomyces indiaensis. The sequence continues at coordinate 27,086 of NZ_JAKEIO010000026.1, read as the reverse complement.
GATCAGCAGGGCGAAGAGGAACCCGAGCAGACCGCGCGAGACGCTGGTCCAGATGTAGCCGAGCAGCTCGCCCTGGAGCCACGCGGTCTGGACGACGTCCCACACCGCGGAGGGCGCGGGCAGCTTGCTCGGGTCGTCGACGACCTTGAACGAGACGAGCGCCTGCCAGACCGCCAGCACCAGGACCACGGCGAGGACCGGCGGCAGGATCTTCTCGGTGAAGGTCTGCCGGAACGGGGTCCGGCCCGTCTGCCGCGTCTCCAACGCGTCGAGGCCCGCCTCCAGCCCGGCGAGATCGTTGCCGTCCTTGGCGACGGTCGTCGAATCAGTGCTGGCCATGACGGCGGATCTCCCCACGCAGTTCTTCGGTGATCTCGACGGACAGCTCCGCCACGGCGGTGTCCTCGATACGGCGCGGATGCGGGATGCCGACGGTCCACTCCCGGGCGATCCGCCCGGGGCGGGACGACAGCAGCACCACACGCTGTGCGAGCCGGACCGCCTCGCGTACGTTGTGCGTGACGAACAGGACGGACACCTGCGTCTCGCGCCAGATGCGGGTCAGCTCGTCGTGCAGCACGTCCCGCGTGATGGCGTCCAGCGCCGCGAACGGCTCGTCCATCAGCAGCAGCTTGCTCTCCTGCGCGAGCGCACGCGCCAGCGCGACCCGCTGACGCATACCGCCCGACAGCTCGTGCACCCGCTTGCCGTGCGCACCCTTCAGCCGGACCAGTTCGAGCAGTTCCCCGGCCCGCTCCCGGCGCTCGGCCTTCGGCACGCCCCGCAGCTTCAGGGCGAGTTCGATGTTCTTGCCCGCGGTCAGCCACGGGAACAGCGCGTGCTCCTGGAACATCAGCGCCGGGCGGCCGTCCGTGGCGATCTCGCCGGCGGAGGGCCGGTCCAGGCCCGCCACCAGGTTGAGCAGGGTGGATTTGCCGCAGCCCGAGGCCCCCAGGAGGGTGACGAACTCTCCGGGCGCGACATCGAGGGTGATGTCGTCCAGGACGAGCTGCTGCCCGGCGGGGCCCGGATACGACTTCGACACGTGCTGGATCCGGGCGGCGTGCGTGAGCGACGCGGTGCCGTCGGCGGCCTTGGCGAGGGTCGTGGCCATGGTCGTCACCTCCTGGGAACTCTTCACAATGCGGCTTCGGTTGCGGGCTTACTTCGCGCCGAGACCGGCGTCGTCGACGGCGGGCTCACCCTCGGACTTGAGGACCTTGTTCAGCGGAACGAGGTCGTAGATGCCCTTCAGGTTCGGCTTGTCCAGCAGTCCCGCCTTGACCGCGTGCTCCGCCTCGGTGTTGAGGGTGGAGGCCAGCGGGTCGTCGGTGAACCGGATCGACTTCCACGCCGGGTCCAGCACGTCGGCCGGCAGCGCCTTGCCGGTTTCCTGCTCCAGCAGCTTGTTCGCCGCTTCCTTCGCCGCGTCCGGGTTGGCGTTGATCCACTTGTTGGTCTCGACCGAGCCCTTGAGCACGGCTTCGACGACCTTCGGGTGCTCCTTGAGGAAGTCCTGCCGCACGATGATGTTCGTGATCACGAACTTCTTGTCCGGCCACAGCGTCGACTCGTCGAGCAGCACCTTGCCGCCCTCGGCGACCAGCTTCGACGCGGTCGGCTCCGGCACCCACGCGCCGTCGATCGACCCGGCCTTGAAGGCGTCCGGGGTGACCTTGTTGTCGCTGCGGACGACCGTGACGTCGCCCTTGCCGCTCTGCGGGTCGACCTTCCAGCCCTGGTCCGCGGCCCAGTTGAGGAACGCCACGTCCTGCGTGTTGCCCAGCTGCGGGGTGGCGATCCGCTTGCCCTTGACGTCCTTCAGCGACTTGACCTTGTCCGGGTTGACCACCAGCTTCACGCCGCCGGACGCCGAACCGCCGATGATGCGCAGGTTCTTGCCCGCGGACTTGGTGTAGCCGTTGATCGCCGGGGACGGGCCGATCCAGCCGATGTCGATGGACTTGGAGTTGAGCGCCTCGATCTCCGAGGGACCGGCGTTGAAGACGGCCGGCTCGACCTTGGTGGCGCCCAGGGCCTTCTGGAAGAAGCCCTTCTGCAGGCCCACCAGCGCGGTGCCGTGCGTGAGGTTGCCGAAGTAGCCGATCTTGACGGTGTCGAGACCCTCGATCTCCTTGGCACCGGCGGCGACCTTGGCGGCGCCGTCGTCCTCGGCCTCGGAGCCGTAGCCGCAGGCGGCCAGCGTGAGCAGGGGAAGTGCGGCGATGACCGCGAAACCGCGGCGAAGAGCGGATGAAGCAGGCACGGGAGGTGGTCCTCTCGCCAGGCCCGGCGGTCACGGTCTTTCAGGTCGTGGCCGGGAGGTCGGCAGGTTTTCGTCTACGGCGGTGGGGGGTGAGGGCGCGCAGGCAGTGCGCGTACGTCAGCGCACACATCGCGCCACTCCGCCCTGCCCGCTGCCGAGAGCACCGCTGCCGACGCGGCCGCCCTCCTTGGCGAACGTGGAGTAGAAGTCGGAGGAGGTCATGTCAGAAGTCCCACCCGTCGTCCTCGGACTCGTCCTTGACCGGCTCGGGGGCCGCGAAGGACTCGCCGACCATGCCGGCGGTGAGGGTCTGGCCGTCGTTCGGGTCGATCAGGATGAACGAGCCGGTGCGGCGCGAGTCGGCGTAGGAGTCGACCGGCAGCGGCTCGGCGGTACGGACCTTCACCCGGCCGATGTCGTTGGCGACGAGCTGTCCCGGGTGCGGGTGCAGGGACAGGTCGTCGAGCGTGAGGCGGGACGGGATGTCCTTGACGATCGCCTTGACCGTGCGGGTGCCGTGCTTGAGGAGCACCCGGTGGCCCACCGTCAGCGGGGCGTCGGCGACATGGCAGACCGTCGCCTCGATGTCCTGCGTGGTCGCGGGCGCGTCCTTGCTCGGCACGATCAGGTCGCCGCGCGAGATGTCGATGTCGTCCTCCAGCAGGAGGGTCACCGACTGCGTCGTCCACGCCACGTCGACCGGCTCGCCCAGCAGGTCGATGCCGGAGATCTTCGAGGCGCGGCCCGACGGCAGCACCGTGACGGACTCGCCGACGCGGAAGGAACCCGCCGCGATCTGACCGGCGTAGCCCCGGTAGTCCGGGTGCTCCGGGCCCTGGGGGCGGATCACGTACTGCACGGGCAGCCGCGCGTGGCAGTGGCTCAGGTCGTGGCTGACCGGCACCGTCTCCAGGTGCTCCAGCACGGTGGGGCCGCCGTACCAGTCCATGGTGGCGGAGGGCTCCACCACGTTGTCGCCGACGAGCGCCGAGATCGGGATCGCGGTGACCTCGGGGACGCCCAGCTCTGTCGCGTACGCCGTGAACTCCTCGGCTATGGCGGCGAACACCTTCTCCTCGTAGCCGACGAGGTCCATCTTGTTGACGGCGAGGACCACGTGCGGCACGCGCAGCAGGGCGGCGATGGCCGCGTGCCGGCGGGTCTGCTCGACCACGCCGTTGCGGGCGTCGACCAGGACCACCGTCAGCTCGGCGGTCGAGGCACCGGTGACCATGTTCCGCGTGTACTGCACGTGGCCGGGGGTGTCGGCCAGGATGAACCGCCGCCGGGGCGTGGCGAAGTAGCGGTAGGCCACGTCGATGGTGATGCCCTGCTCCCGCTCGGCCCGCAGACCGTCGGTGAGCAGCGCGAGATCCGGCGCCTCCTGGCCGCGGCTCGCGGAGACCCGCTCCACGGCCTCCAGCTGGTCGGTGAGGACCGACTTGGAGTCGTGCAGCAGCCGCCCGACGAGGGTGGACTTGCCGTCGTCGACGGAGCCGGCGGTGGCGAACCGCAGCAGGGTCGTCTCCGCGAGTTCCTCGGTGGTGATCGTGCTCATCTCTAGAAGTACCCCTCGCGCTTGCGGTCTTCCATCGCGGCCTCGGACATCTTGTCGTCGGCGCGGGTGGCGCCGCGCTCGGTGAGCCGGGAGGCGGCGATCTCCACGATCACCTTCTCGATGGTGTCGGCGTCGGAGTCCACCGCGCCGGTGCAGGACATGTCGCCCACGGTCCGGTAGCGCACCAGGCGCTTCTCGACGGTCTCGCCGTCCTTCGGCCCGCCCCACTCGCCGGCGGTCAGCCACATGCCGCCGCGGGAGAACACCTCACGCTCGTGCGCGTAGTAGATCTCCGGCAGTTCGATGCCCTCGCGGGCGATGTACTGCCACACGTCCAGCTCGGTCCAGTTGGACAGCGGGAAGACGCGGACGTGCTCGCCGGGCGCGTGCCGGCCGTTGTACAGGTTCCACAGCTCCGGGCGCTGCCGGCGCGGGTCCCACTGGGAGAACTCGTCGCGCAGGGAGAACACCCGCTCCTTGGCCCGGGCCTTCTCCTCGTCGCGGCGGCCGCCGCCGAAGACGGCGTCGAACTTCTCCGCCTGGATCTTCTCGGTCAGCGGCAGCGTCTGCAGCGGGTTGCGGGTGCCGTCCGGGCGCTCCTTGAGGACCCCGCGGTCGATGTAGTCCTGCACGGAGGCGACGTGCAGCCGCAGCCCGTGCCTGGCCACCGTGCGGTCGCGGTAGTCGAGGACCTCCGGGAAGTTGTGCCCGGTGTCCACGTGCAGCAGCGAGAACGGCACCGCCGCCGGCCGGAAGGCCTTCAGCGCCAGGTGCAGCATGACGATGGAGTCCTTGCCGCCGGAGAACAGGATCACCGGCCGCTCGAACTCGCCCGCCACCTCGCGGAAGATGTGCACCGCCTCGGACTCGAGGGCGTCGAGGTGGGAGAGCGCGTACGGGCTTTCGGTCCCCTCGGAAACGGTGGCGACGGTCGTCGTCATGCCAGTCCCCTTTCGCTGAGCAGGGCGTACACGGACGCCGCGGACTCCTGCACGGTCTGGTTCTGCGACTCGATGCGCAGGTCGGGCGCCTCGGGCGCCTCGTACGGGTCGTCGACGCCGGTGAGCCCCGTGAGCTCGCCCGCGGCCTGCTTGGCGTACAGGCCCTTCACGTCACGCTCGCTGCACACCTCGACCGGCGTGGCCACGTGCACCTCGACGTACGCGGTGCCGTTCGCCTGGTGGCGCTTGCGCACCGCCTCGCGGCTGTCCTGGTACGGCGCGATGACCGGGACGAGGGCCAGCACGCCGTTGCGTGCGAGCAGTTCGGCGACGAAGCCGATGCGCTGCACGTTGGTGTGCCGGTCCTCGCGGCTGAAGCCGAGGCCCGCCGAGATGAACTCGCGGATCTCGTCGCCGTCGAGCACCTCGACCCGGTGGCCCTCCCCGCGGAGGCGGCCGGCCAGTTCGTGGGCGATCGTGGTCTTGCCGGCGCTCGGCAGACCCGTGAGCCAGACGGTGGCTCCGGTCGTCACGTCACTCTCCTGAATCGTCGTCGTCATCCGTGCAGCCCGCACTCCGTCTTGCTGCGGCCCGCCCAGCGGCCGGCGCGCGCGTCCTCGCCCTGAAGGACCCGGCGGGTGCAGGGGGCGCAGCCGACGGAGGCGTAGCCGTCCATCAGCAGCGGGTTGGTGAGCACCCCGTGTTCGGTGACGTAGGCGTCCACGTCGTCCTGGGTCCAGCGGGCGATGGGGGAGATCTTGACCTTCTGCCGCTTCTCGTCCCAGCCGACCACCGGGGTGTTCGCCCGGGTCGGGGACTCGTCGCGGCGCAGCCCGGTCGCCCAGGCCTGGTAGTCCTTCAGGCCCTCTTCCAGCGGCTGCACCTTGCGCAGCTTGCAGCACAGGTCGGGGTTGCGGTCGTGCAGCTTGGGGCCGTACTCGGCGTCCTGCTCGGCGACCGTCCGGCGCGGGGTCAGGGTGATGACGTTGACGTCCATCACGGCGTCGACCGCGTCCCGGGTGCCGATGGTCTCCTCGAAGTGGTAGCCGGTGTCGAGGAAGACCACGTCGACACCGGGCATCGCCCGGGAGGCGAGGTGGGCGACCACCGCGTCCTCCATCGACGAGGTGACGCAGAAGCGCTTGCCGAACGTCTCGGCCGCCCACGTGAGGATCTCCAGCGCGGAGGCGTCCTCCAGGTCGCGGCCCGCCTGCTCGGCGAGCTTCTTCAGGTCCTCGGCGGTGCGCTCTTGCTGAGCCGTCGTCATATCTGTGCCCCTCCGGAATCGGATCGCTTCAGTCCCTGGGCCAGCAGCCCGAGGAACTTCAGCGAGAAGGCCCGGCTGCACGCCGCGCATTCCCACGCGCCGTGCCTGCCCTCGGCGGCCTCGCTCGGACGCAGGTCCTCGTCGCCGCAGTAAGGGCAGTAGAACGGTGCCGCGCGCTCGCTCACGACAGCGCCTCCTCACCGGCCCGGGCCGCCCAGGCGGCGAACCGCTCGCCGTCCTCGCGTTCGGCCTGGAACCGCTTCAGGACGCGCTCGATGTAGTCCGGCAGTTCGTCGGAGGTGACCTTCAGACCGCGCACCTTGCGGCCGAAACCGGCCTCCAGGCCCAGCGCGCCGCCCAGGTGCACCTGGTAGCCCTCGACCTGCTCGCCCTGGTCGTTGAGCATGAGCTGGCCCTTGAGACCGATGTCCGCCACCTGGATACGGGCGCAGGCGTTCGGGCAGCCGTTGAGGTTGATGGTGAGCGGCTCGTCGAAGTGCGGCAGGCGGCGCTCCAGTTCGTCGATCAGCTGCGCACCGCGCTGCTTGGTCTCGACGATGGCCAGCTTGCAGAACTCGATGCCGGTGCAGGCCATGGTGCCGCGCCGGAACGAGGAGGGCCGGGCGGTCAGGTCGAGGGCCTCCAGGGCCTCGACGAGCGAGTCGACCTTGTCCTCCTCGACATCGAGGACGATCATCTTCTGCTCGACGGTGGTGCGCACCCGGCCCGAGCCGTGGGCCTCGGCGAGGTCGGCGATCTTCGTGAGCGTCGCGCCGTCGACGCGTCCCACACGCGGGGCGAAACCGACGTAGAAGCGGCCGTCCTTCTGCCGGTGCACACCGATGTGGTCGCGCCACTGCTGCGACGGCTGCTCGGGGGCCGGGCCGTCGGTCAGCTTGCGCTTCAGGTACTCGTCCTCCAGGACCTGCCGGAACTTCTCCGCGCCCCAGTCGGCGACGAGGAACTTCAGGCGGGCGCGGTTGCGCAGCCGGCGGTAGCCGTAGTCGCGGAAGATCGAGATGACGCCCTCGTAGACGTCCGGAACGTCGTCGATCGACACCCAGGTGCCGAGCCGCACGCCCAGCTTGGGATTGGTGGACAGGCCGCCGCCGACCCACACGTCGAAGCCCGGGCCGTGCTCGGGGTGCTCGACGCCGACGAACGCGACGTCGTTGATCTCGTGGACCACGTCCAGCAGCGGCGAACCCGAGATGGCCGTCTTGAACTTCCGGGGGAGGTTCGAGTACGCCGGGTTGTTCAGGACGCGGCGCTTCATCTCCTCCAGGGCCGGGGTCGCGTCGATGATCTCGTCCTCGGCGATGCCCGCCACCGGCGAGCCGATCATCACACGCGGGGTGTCACCGCAGGCGGTGACCGTCGACAGGCCCACGCCCTCCAGCCGGTTCCAGATCTCGGGCACGTCCTCGATCCGGATCCAGTGGTACTGGACGTTCTGCCGGTCCGTGATGTCGGCGGTGCCGCGCGCGAACTCCTGTGAGACCTCGCCGATGACCCGCAGCTGCCGCGTGGTCAGGGCCCCGCCGTCGATCCGGACACGCAGCATGAAGTACTCGTCGTCCAGCTCCTCCGGCTCCAGGACGGCCGTCTTGCCGCCGTCGATGCCGGGCTTGCGCTGGGTGTACAGACCCCACCAGCGCATGCGGCCGCGCAGGTCGTTGGGGTCGATGGAGTCGAAGCCCCGCTTGGAGTAGATCGTCTCAATGCGTGTCCGCACATTGAGACCGTCGTCGTCCTTCTTGAACTGCTCGTTGCCGTTCAGCGGGGTGTGGTGCCCCACGGCCCACTGACCCTCACCGCGGTGACGGCTCACCTTGCGGCGGGGAGTCGCGGCAGCAGGGTTCTGCGGGGTGGCGGCCATGGTTGATACGTCCTTCGGGACAGGCGAGAATGCGGCTCTGACCTGCGCATGCGTGCGCATGGGCATAGGGCGCGTCATTGCGCAGGGGTGAGGCAGGAAAGGAAGATGTCGGGCGCGGGCTGAGTACGCTCAGTGCGCCGGACAGATGGCGCTGGACATGCGGCCGAGGTCGACGTGCCGCCGACTCACCAAGGCAATTCCAGTTCCAGACATGACGGAAGCGTGTCACGGCGATCTGGACACAGTCCAGCTTCGTCCAAGATGCGGACACCCTTGTCTCGCAGAGCAAGACAAGGGTGTCGTTGGTCACATCGGGCGTCTCCGAGGTGTCCGACCAGGTCAGACGGGGAACGCTCCAGGCCACGGTCCCGGAGCGGCGACTTCCGCCTCCTCCTCGACCTTGGTGTCGAACAGCTTGAAGCCCCGCCGCTGGTAGTTGTCCATCGCGTGCTCGCCGTCCTTGCTGCAGGTGTGCAGCCAGACCCGCTTGGTCGGGGTCAGTCCCGCCCAGCGGTCGGCGAGGTCCCAGGCCCGGGCCGTGCCGTACGACAGCAGGTGCCCGCCGATGCGCCGGCCGCGGAAGGCGGGGAGCAGTCCGAAGTAGACGATCTCCACGACGGCGTCGTCCTGCGCCTCCAGCTCCACGAACCCGGCCGGCGTGCCCCGGTCGTACGCCACCCATGTCTCCACGCCGGGCCGCTGAAGGTACTCCACCCACTGCGCGTAGGACCAGCCGAGCCGGTCCGTCCAGCGGATGTCGCCGCCCACCGACGCGTACAGGAACCGGCTGAACTCGGGCGAGGGCACCTCGGAGCGGACGACCCGGACGTCCCCGTCCGGCGCGAGGGCCGGCAGCAGGTCGGTCGGCGCGGTCTGCTCCAGGGACCAGGTGGTCACGGCGATGGTGGTCATACGGGTCAGAAAATCACCTGACCCACTCGTCTGTCGATCGTCGGCCCGCTCCGTGGACAGCGCCGGTCAGCGCAGCGCCCGGTCGACCGACGCCAGCGGCAGCGCGAACAGCATCCGCCCCGACTGTGACCAGACCTCGCCGGTCTCCTCCCAGTAGGACAGGGAACCCGACCCGCCGCTCCAGCACTGCCGCGTCTCGTCCGTACCGCACTCCGCGGCCCGCGCGCCCTCGGTGTCCTGGCGCCACAGCGTCCCGTGCCCGCCCTCGGTGCCCGCCGCCCGGTCCAGGTACCAGCCCGACCGGTACGCCAGCACGCCCCGCACCTCGGTCGTCTTCGTCTCGTACGCCTCCACCGGGGCCGCTCTCCCCGAGGAGTCGGTGGCGAGCAGACCGGACCGGGCGGGGTCCCGGCTCAGCGCGTAACGCCACAACCGGGTGCGCCGGTCGTCGTCCGCCGGTGCCCACGCGCTCGCGACCAGACTGTCGGGGGAGGTGCTGCGGTCCAGGGAGACGGTCGCCGGACGGGCGCCGCCGTCCCCGCCGGGCAGGGCGTACGCGCCGACGGCCGGCAGCACGAACCGGTAGCCGTGCGCCGCCCAGCCGCCCCGCACCCGGCCGACCGCGTCGGAGTCGACGGTGGCGCGCTGGATGCGGTCCAGGTCGTACACGTACAGCGCGTCCCGGTCGCCCTCGCGGGTCGTCACCAGCAGCTTGTCCTGGTACCAGACCATGCCCGACAACGGGGAGACCAGCCCCCGGTAGTCCCGCCCGCCGTCCACCGGGACGGCCAGCAGCGCCCAGGTGTAGCGCGGCGCGCGGGGGTCGTTCGCGTCGACGAAGGCGACCTTGGCCAGGCCCTGCCCGGGGGCCGGGCCGTCCAGGGAGCCGCCCTCGGCGCCCCGGGTCCAGCCGGAGAGGATCACGCGGTTGCCACCCCAGCGGCCGTCGTCGTCCGCGTCGCCCGACGTCGTGACCGCGCCGGCGCGCCAGCCCCGGGTGTCGGAGCTGCTGAAGCAGTACGCGCGCGTGGCCGCCGGTTCCACCGGCAGGCTGTGCCGGTCGGCGGCCGGGCAGCCGGCCGCGTCCCGCAGCGGGAGGTCGGCGCCCTCCAGCACCGCGCTCACGCCGACCGGCCGGCCCATCTTCGAAGCGAGCCGGTCCAGCCACCGCCCGGGCACCCGGTGCTCGGCCAGCGCCGGCTGCCCGGCCCCGTCGGACACGGCGACCGGCTTGAGAGCCCCGGGGGCGTCGGCGACGGTGGCCTGCGAGGCGCTGATCAGGGTGGCTGCGGCGGTGAGCGCGAGGGCCGTCCCGGCGAGGGTCGCGCGCAGCGCCCTGCCCCGTCTGCGCCGCCGGTGTCTGCCGCGATGCTTCATAACGTCCTCCCGGTACGGACCAACTGCGCCTGTTGATCCGCACGTTGACGGAGGAGCAGGTGGGGTGGTCCGTAGAGGGATGCTACGGCAGGTGAGGGGTGCCGCGGACGAAGACCCCGCAAATATGCGAAAGATGCACCCCTGAGGGCGTCGATGCGGCTTGTGCGGCAGGCGCGGTGAACTTCAGGGCGGCTTGTGCGGCACGCGCGGTGAACCTCAGGGCGTCGGTGCGGCTCTGCGTTGTCTGCTCACCGCCGGCGCGGTCGAGTGGGGCAGCAGGTCCCGGGGATCGTCCGGAAGCAGCACCTCGACCTCGGCCTCCTCGGCGAACCGGTACGGCCGGTGCTCCAGGAACGCCCCGAGATACCGCCGTACCCGCGACATCTCGGCCCGTATCGTCACCGTGCGGGCCGGATCCCCGAACACGTCCGCCGCCAGGCCCGAGGCGCTGCGGCCGGAGCGGTGGAGGGCGAGGAGGTACAGCAACTCCGCGTGCCGGGGACTCACTTCCCGGGTCCAGGAGCCCGCCCCGCCGTGCACCTGCACCGACCAGTGCCGCGCAGGCCGAAGGTCCAGCACGATCCGGGCCGGGCCGTGCGGCACCGGCTCGTCGGCGACCGCCCGCACCAGCCAGCCCCCGCCCAGCGGCTCCAGCGTGCACGACCCGAGCGCCGGCAGCCGCGCCGGGCCCGCCGACAGCGACTTCGGCAGGGCCACGCGCCGCACGTACGGCATCCCGCTGACCGCCGCCGTCCAGCCGTCAGGGTCGACGACCAGGGCACGGCCGCCCAGCCGGGCCAGCACCGGCGCCGCCACCGCCCGCAGCCGCTCCAGCGACTCCACGTGCATCTCCCGCAGCCGGGCCTCGGCCAGTTTGGCCACCGAACCGACCCAGGCGAGCGTGGCCGGGTGCATCGTCTCCAGTGGCCCGCTCACGTCCACCACACCGAGCAGCCGGCCGTCCCGCGGATCCGTCAGGGGAGCGCCCGCACAGGTCCAGCCGGCCTGGGAGCGCACGAAGTGCTCCGAGGCGAAGACCTGCACCGGCCGGCGCACCACGGCCGGGGTGCCCACGCCGTTCGTGCCGACGACGTCCTCACGCCAGTCAGCGCCCAGTTCGAAGCCGAGCCCGTCCGCCTTGCGCAGCACCGGCGGGCTGCCCTCGCGCCACAGCACCCGGCCGTCCTCGTCGGCCACCACCATGATGTGGTGGGCGACGTCCGCCGCCGCCAGCAGACCCTCCCGCAGCACCGGCAGCACATGGCGCAATACCGACGTCTCGCGCCGCCGCTGCACCTCCTCACGGGAGAGCGGGTCCATCCGCACGTCGTGGTCCGGGTCGATGCCGCCGCGCAGCATCCGCTCCCAGGACCGCTCGATCACCGGACGCGGTGACACCGGGGTGGGCTGCCCGGACAGCCGCGCGGCGCGGACCTCGCTGAGGACCCGGGCCGCCCGGGTGCTGTCGACGGCGGCCAAGTGCGTGACGTCCATGCGCGTGCGCCCCCCGGAGTCGCTTTTGACTGTCCGTCTCATAGTGCCGCCTGCCCCGTGAGGGCGTGCACAGTCCGCACACAGTCAGCAGCAACTTGCAACCCCCTGCAACCCTGGTGGACGGCCCGGCCGTGTCCGAAACTTGATCCGCGCCGTCCCGAGCGGCGTTCAGCGGCTCGAACGGGCCAGTACGGCGGGGGTGGTGCCGTGTCGGCGCAGCACCACCCCCGCTCCCCGCCCACACCGACCCCGCGCGTGCGCGCAGCGGCCTCCCGGATCAGGACACCGGCCGGGCCCGCTCCACCACGGAGGCCAGATCCAGCGTGTGCGGCAGCGTGCCGAACGCCGCGCCCCCGTCGCCGCCGAGCCGCCCCGCGCAGAACGCGTCGGCGACCTGCGGCGGCGCGAAACGCACCAGCAGCGACCCCTGGAGCACCAGCGCGAGCCGCTCCGCCAGCCGCCGCGCCCGCCCCTCCACGCCCTCCAGGTCGGCGAGTTCGGTCAGCAGGCTCTTGATGGCCCCGTCCAGCCGGTGATCGGCGCCGCGCGCCTGCCCGACCTCCCGCAGATAGGCGTCCAGCGCCCCCGGCTCCCGCTGCAGCGCCCGCAGCACGTCCAGCGCCTGGACGTTGCCCGCGCCCTCCCAGATCGAGTTGAGCGGCGACTCCCGCACCAGCCGCGGCATCTGGGACTCCTCGACGTACCCGTTGCCGCCCAGGCACTCCGCCGCCTCCACGGCGACGGGCGGGCACCGCTTGGTCACCCAGTACTTGGCGGCCGGCACCGCGATCCGCAGCAGCGCCCGCTCCTGCTCACCGCCGTCGTCGTAGGCCGCCGCCAGCCGCAGCGCCAGCGTCGTCGCCGCCTCCGACTCCAGCGCCAGATCGGCCAGCACGTTGCGCATCAGCGGCTTGTCGGCGAGCTTCCCGCCGAACGCCTCCCGGTACGTGCAATGGTGCACCGCCTGCGCCACGGCCTGTCGCATCAGCCCCGCCGAGCCGAGCACGCAGTCGAGCCGGGTCGCCGCCACCATCTCGATGATGGTGCGCACCCCCCGCCCCTCCTCGCCGACCCGGCGCCCCCACGTCCCGTCGAACTCGACCTCGGCGGAGGCGTTCGACCGGTTGCCCAGCTTGTCCTTGAGACGCTGGATCCGGAACACGTTGCGCGTGCCGTCCCGCAGCACCCGCGGCACCAGGAAACAGGTGAGCCCGCCCGGCGCCTGCGCCAGCACCAGGAAGCCGTCGGACATGGGCGCCGAGCAGAACCACTTGTGGCCGGTCAGCTCGTACGTCCCGTCCTCGGCGAGGGGCCGTGCCGCCGTGGTGTTCGCCCGGACGTCGCTGCCGCCCTGCTTCTCCGTCATGCCCATCCCGAACAGCGCCCCGGCCTTGAGGTGCGCGGGCCGCAGCTCACGGTCGTAGATCATGGACGTCAGCCGGGGCTCCCACTCGGCCGCCAGGTCCGGGTCGGTGCGCAGGGCGGGCACCGCCGCGTGCGTCATCGACAGCGGGCAGCCGTTGCCCGCCTCGACCTGCGTCCACACCAGGAAGGCGGCGGCCCGCCGCAGATGCCCGGCCGGCCGGTCCCACGCGGCCGTCAGTCCCGCCGAGACGCCCTTGCCGAGCAGCCGGTGCCAGGAAGGGTGGAACTCGACCTCGTCGACGCGGTTGCCGTACCGGTCGTGCGTGAGCAGCCGCGGCGGGTTCTCGTTGGCCAGCCGCCCCCACTCCTGCACCTGGGCCGAGCCGGAGGCCCGGCCGAGTGCCGCCAGCTCGCCGAGGACGTCGTCGCGCAGTTCCGGATCGAGATGCCGGTCGACCGCGTCGGTCAGAGACCGGTCGGCGGAGAAGACGTCGTACCCGACCAGCGGCGGGACCTGGTTCGTCACGGTGTGGGTGCTGCCTGCCATGGTGCGAACGTACCCCGGGGTAGCACCTTGGCACCCGGTGAAACCGGACCGGTCGGCGAAGACCCGGCCTGTGGGTGAGTGGGCCCGGCCTCGGCGGATACCGTTAGGGGGTGCAGCCAGCAAGTGAAACCTCCGACACGCCGTCCGGGCGCCTCCACCGGGCGCGGGCCCTCTACCGGAACGTCTCCAAGCGCAGGACCGCCTGGCTGCTGGTCAAGGACACCGTCAACTCCTGCGTCGAGTACCGCATCCTGGGGCTGGCGGCCGAGGCCGCGTTCTTCACTCTGCTGTCGGTGCCGCCGCTGCTGCTCAGCATGATCGGACTGCTCGGCTACGTCGACGCCTGGACCGGCGCCGACACCATCCAGAGCCTCCAGACCAACCTCCTGGAGGCCTCCCGCACGGTCCTGTCCGACCAGGGCGTCCGCGAGATCGCCCAGCCGATCCTGCACGACGTGACGAAGGGCGGCCGGCCCGACGTCATCTCCATCGGCTTCCTGTTCGCCCTGTGGTCGGGCTCCCGCGCGGTGAACGTCTTCATCGACACCATCACCGTGATGTACGGCCTCGACGGCGTCCGGGGCATCGTCAAGACCCGTCTGATGGCCTTCCTGCTGTTCATCGTGGCCCTGCTGATCGGCTCGGTCGCGCTGCCGCTGATGGTGGCCGGGCCGGACGCCGTGGTGCGGATCGTGCCGTGGTCGACGACGCTCGTCCAGATCCTCTACTGGCCCACGGTGATCCTCCTGTCGATCGCCTTCCTGACGACGCTGTACCACGTGTCCGTCCCGGTCCGCTCCCCGTGGATCGAGGACGTCCCCGGCGCTCTGGTCGCCCTCGGCATGTGGGTGCTCGGCAGCTTTCTGCTGCGGATCTACCTGACCAGCACGGTCGAGGGCCCCACGATCTACGGTTCCCTTGCCGCGCCCGTCGCCGTGCTGCTGTGGATCGGTGTGTCCGCGTTCGCCGTGCTCGTCGGGGCCGCGGTCAACGCCGCCATCGACCGGGTCTGGCCGGCCGCCGCGACGGCCGCGGCCCGCGAGGCCAACGAGCGGCTGCGGCAGGCCCAGGTGGCCGAGTACGTCGCCCGCGCCACCGCCACCGGCGAGTCCGACCCCGACATGCCCTCGGAGTTCCCCGAGCGCTGGTCCCGCTTCCTGCCCCCCGAGGACCTCTCTGCCCGGCTGCGCACCCATGTGAAGAGCACCCACGTGAAGCACAGCCACGTGAAGAGCACGCAGGTCAACGGGGAGGGGCAGCCGCCCGAGGAGAAGTGACCGCACGCGGTTCTCAGGCCGTCCAGGTCCCGGCCGCGGCCTCCTCGCGCACGAAGTCGCCGAAGTCCCTGGGCGCCCGGCCCAGCACCTCCCGCACCCCGTCCGAGACGTACGCGTTGCGGCCGTCGAGCAGGGTGTCGAAGATCTCCGTCAAACCCGCCACCTCGTCCGGCGGCACACCGAAGCCCGCCAGTTCCTCTCCGTAGTCACGCGTCGAGACGGCCCGGTACACCAGCGGGCGCCCCGTCGCTCCGGCGATCTCCGCGACGGCCTCCCCGAAGGTCAGCAGCCGCGCCCCGGAGAGCGTCAGGGTCCGCCCCGTGTACCGGTCGCCGGACGTCAGCGCGGCCACCACCACGTCGGCGACGTCCCGCACGTCGAGGAACGGCTCGGGTACCTCGCCGGCCGGGAACACCAGCTCCCCGCGCTCCCGCAGCTCCGCCACCAGCGGCCCCTCGCTGAAGTTCTGCGCGAACCACGCGGCCCGTACGACCGTCCAGTCCGCGCCCGAGGCGTGCAGCGCCTCCTCGGTGGGCAGGGCCTGGTCCTCGCCCCGCGCCGACAGCAGCACCAGCCGCCGTACCCCGAGCCCGACCGCCTCACGCCCGAGCGCGCCGACCGCCTCCGCGGCGCCCGGAGCGCCGACGTCCGAGGGGACGGCCAGATAGGCGGCGTCCGCGCCGCGCAGGGTGTCCGTCCAGGTCGAGCGGTCCCACCAGTCGAACCCCGTGGCCCGTGACGCCGCCCGCACGGTCAGCCCGGCCGCCTCGGCGGCCCTCGCCACCCGGCTCCCGGTACGCCCCGAGGCACCCGTCACCACCACCGTCGCGGCCTGCGGGACCCGAGCGGACGTCGCTGTCGTGTTTTCTGTCGTGTTTTCTGTCGTGTTCTGCGCCGTGTTCGTCATGCCGTCGAGTCAACTGCCGTGCGCCGCACGGAACCATCGCTGAACGGCTCATTCCCATACGACCGCGTCTACGCTGGCCGCATGGACGCTCTCGCAGGTCTGCTGGAAGGTCCCCGCGCGCGGGGCGCGTTCATGATCAGGGCCTGCTTCGACCCGCCCTGGGCGGTGCGGGTGGAGGACCGGGCCCCGCTCACGGTGATGCTGGTCGTCCGCGGCGCGGCCTGGATCGTGCCGGACACCGGCGAGCACACGCGGCTGCGGGCCGGGGACCTCGCCATCGCCCGCGGCCCGGACCCCTACACCTGCGGCGACGCCCCCGGCACGGCACCGCAGGCGGTCATCCTGCCGAACCAGGAGTGCCGCTACCCCGACGGACGGCCCCTCAACGGCTCCATGGACCTGGGCGTCCGGACCTGGGGCGACCGGCTCGACGGGCAGACCGTGATGCTGATCGGCACCTACCCGGTGCAGGGCGAGGTCGGCGGGCGGCTGCTGGACGCCCTGCCCCCGCTGCTCAGCCTCACCTCCGACGTGTGGCACTGCCCGCTCACGCCGTACGTCACCGAGGAGATCGTCCGGGACGAACCAGGGCAGGAGATCGTCCTGGACCGGCTGCTGGACCTGCTGGTCATCGCCGCGCTGCGGGCCTGGTTCGCTCGCCCCGGGGCGGAGGCACCGGCCTGGTACCGGGCCCTGGCCGACCCGGTCGTCGGCGGTGTCCTGCGGCTCCTCCAGGACGACCCGGCCCACCCCTGGACCGTCGCCGCGCTCGCCGCGAAGGCCGGGGTGTCCCGCGCCGCCCTCGCCCGCCGCTTCACCGCCCTGGTGGGCGAACCCCCGATGTCCTACCTCACCGGCTGGCGCCTCGCCCTCGCCGCCGACCGCCTGCGCGACTCCGCCGACACCCTCGACGCGGTTGCCCGCACGGTGGGCTACGGCAGCGCGTTCGCCTTGTCGACGGCGTTCAAGCGGGTGTACGGGGTGAGTCCGGTGGAGTACCGGGGGAGGGTGGCGTAGCGGCACCGGACTCCGGGCGGGCCGCAGCGGCGCGAGTACCGGACGGGCGGCACGGCGCGGCGCCGGCCCCGTGCCCGGTTCACACGACCTGGCCCCCTGCGCCCCGCCCCGCACTCGGCCCTGCGCCCGGTCTGTGGGCCCGGCCCACGCGCCCGTCCCCGAACTCCGTGGCGCGGGGCCGGGAGCCCCGCGCCCGGTCCCCGCGCCCGGTCCCTGCGCCCGGTCCCTGCGCCCGGTCCCTGCGCCCGGTCCCTGCGCCCGGTCCCTGCGCCCGGTCCCTGCGCCCGGCCCTGCGCCCGGCCCTGCGCCCGGCCCTGCGCCCGGCCCTGCGCCCGGCCCTGCGCCCGGCCCTGCGCCCGGCCCCGCGCCGGGGAGCAGCTCCGGCGTAGCCTGGCCCTCGTGTACGTGGAGCGGGCGTCGCGGCTGCCCGGGGCGGTGGCGTGGACCAACACCCCGTCCGGGGACGGGGTGGTCCGGGTGCTGCCCGACGGATGCATGGATCTGCTCTGGCACGACGGACGGCTGATGGTCGCCGGGCCCGACACCCGCGCCCACCTCCCGGACGGCGGGACGGGCCCCTGGGCCGGAGTCCGCTTCCCCCCGGGCACGGCCCCGGCGCTCCTCGGCGTACCGGCGCACGAGCTGCGTGACCGGCGCGTCGAGCTCGCGGACCTGTGGCCGGCCGCGCGGGTGCGGCGTCTGGCCGGCGCCGTGAACGCCGCCGCCGACCCGGCCGGCGGTCTGGAAGAGCTGGCGCTGCGGCGGGCGGGCGATGCCGACCCCCCGGACCCGCTGCTCCGGCAGGTCGTCACCGCCCTCGACGCGGGCCGCCCCGTGGCCGCGATCGCCGACGAACTCGGCTTCGGGTCACGGCAGTTGCACCGGCGCTCCCTGTCCGCGTTCGGCTACGGCCCGAAGACCCTGGCCCGCATCCTGCGGCTGCACCGGGCCCTGGCACTGGCTCGGGCCGGTGTGCCGTTCGCGGAGACGGCCGCCCGGGCCGGTTACGCCGATCAGGCCCATCTGGCCCGTGACGTGAGGGAGTTCTCGGGGCTTCCACTGGGGCGGCTACTCGCCGGCTAGCGGGGCGAACAGGTCCACCCCGTTGCCGTCCGGGTCGTGCACGACGGCGTACCGCTGCCCCCAGAAGGCGTCCCACGGCTTGAGTTCACCGTGGTACCCGGAGCCGACCAGCCGGTCGTACAACGCGTCCACCTCCTCCGGTCCGTCGCAGCGCAGGGCCAGCGAGGCCCGGCCCCCGTCCGCGGGCGGCCGCCACCCGGGCAGGAAGGAACGGACCGTCTCCTCGGTGTCGAACATCAGCCGCAGCCCGCCGGGCAGTGCGGCCTCGGTGTGCGGCTGCTCCTCGGCGCCGTGCGGGAAGACGAGCCCGAGCCGGCGGTAGAACGCGACGGAGGCGGCCATGTCGGAGACGACCAGGCCGATGGCATCGAATCGTGCAGTCATGGAGCCACCGTAGGGAGGACCACGAGGCCCGGTCTTGAAGAAATCGGACGCCGCACGCCCAGGACCCCATGGCCGCACGCCGGGCAGCCGGCCGCCGTCACCGCCGGCCTCGCCCCGGGTGCTCGTCAAGGGAGCCGGCCCCGTGACCCGTGGCGGGCCCCGGTGACCCGGCCCCGGGCCGGGACGCCCGGAGCCCCGGGCGTGGACCGTCCCAGGACGGTCCGGGGACGCCGGAAAGGCTCGCCGCGGGCGCCTTGGGCCCCGAGGCTGTGCCGTGCCAGACGAGACGAGCCGCCCCAGGGGAAACCCGCCGGGGGACGGCGGTTCGGAAAGGACAACCGCATGAGCAAGCACAATCGGGCCGTGGCGCTGATGACGGCCGTGATGCTGGGCGCCGGGGGGACCGGCATCGCCCTGGCACCGGCGGCGAACGCCGCGCCCGCCTACTTCGGTATCGACGGCAAGGGCGCCGTCGCCAACGACTGGGAGGACGAGGAGAACCTCGGCGTCGAGGCCTACGCCAGGGGCAACGCCGTCGCCCTGTGGGAGACCGTGCTGTGGGCGGACGGCGCCCAGTGGGAGGACGACGAGGGCGAGTGGCAGCCCTTCCGGAAGAGCCAGATCGACGGCTCCTTCGGACCGGAGACCGAGTCGGCCACCCAGTGGTGGCAGAGCCGGCACAACCTGCCCGAGACCGACGGCGTCGTCAACAGCGAGAGCTGGGACTTCGCCCAGACCCTGCTGCAGAGCCAGCCGGGCAACATCGTCCAGTACAAGGGGCTCGTGCGGAACGTCAACTTCAAGCGCGTGAGCGGCAAGTACCAGGTGAAGCTGCGGAACGTCGGGTCGTGGAAGTACGCCTACTACCGCACGCTCGGCTGAGCGACACCACCGCCGGGTAGCGGCCGGCCGTGACGGTCACCCGCTCCCCACCGGCAGCACCCACAACAGGCCGGCCAGCAGTACGGCGATGACGGCGAACGACACCAGGGCCGCCGCCCGCCAGCGCCGGTAGTCGGCACCGGCCGGCGGCGCGTGCGCCGCCGGCTCCGCCGGCCCGGCCGCCGCCCCGTGCGGCCATGTCAGGTCGGCCAGGTCCCACAGCGCCAGCAGCCGCGCCTGCTCCGTCCCCGCCATCCGGCACAGCGCCTGTACCGCACCGCGCGGTGGCTGTTTGGCCCCGCTGAGGTACCGCTGCCACGACGACTTGCTGTACGCGGTCCGCCGGGCCAGCTCCGCGAGGCTCCAACCGGTGCGGTCCTTCAGGGTCCGCAACTGCTCCACCAGGTCTCGTGCCTCCTTCGGCAGTGCGTCCGGAAGCGGCCGCCAGCGCGTCATGGTCGTCCCCCCACTGCTCGCCGAGCGCCCCGCCCCCGGACACCGGCCCCTCCCCACCGCATCGTTCGACGTCGGGCCGTCCCGGCCAGTTCCCCCCAATGGCGGGCGCGCGACGCGCGCAAGGGGAGTGCGGCAAACTCCCGCACGACCCGACCGGTGGTCCGCGCGCCCCGGGGACATGGGGGAGACGTCTCGGCGTGCTCCGGGCCCTGAGAGGGCGTCCTTCAGGGCGAGGACGTGCCCCTCAGGCCGACCCGTCGGCCCCGGCCGGTCGCACCGCGACCGCGTCGACCTCGAACAGCATCCCCGGCAGCGCCAGCGAGGCGACCCCGCTCAGCGTCTGCGCCGGGAGCCGCTCCCCGAAGCGGGCGTGCAGGGCCCTGCCCAGAATCTCCAGCTTGCCCAGGTCGTGGTCCACGATGAACGTGCCGAGCCGTACGACGTGTTCATAGCCGAGACCGACCCCCTCCAGTGCCGCACGCAGCCGGTCGAAGGCCAGGTCCACCTGCGCGGCGAAGTCGCCCGCCACCGGCGCACCGCCGGCGTCCGAGGCGTACTGGCCACCGATGAAGACGGTCTCACCGGGGGCCGATACGGCGTGGCTGTAGCCGAAGGGCGTGGGGTCGTGGAGTGTGTCCGGGTTGGTGATCGTGCGCGAGTCGCGCGTCATGGCCGGCGGTCCTTTCGCGGAGTCGGCCCGCCCCCACACCGGCGGCGGTCCTGGCACTCCGTCAACTCCCGTACGTACGAGCGCATTCCTTACCGCTGCGACACAACTCCTGGTGTCCGTAGGCCTCTTGGATGTCCGACCCGCACCTTCTACGCGCGCGGCGCCGCCGTGCTCGCCCGTTCCACCAGCCGGGTCGACAGCTCCGTCCGTGTGCTCTCCGGGCGATGGCCGTCCATCAGGCGCAGCAGCGACCGCAGGGCCGTCGCGGCCATCTCGGACAGCGGCTGGCGCACGGTGGTCAGGCCGGGGGAGGCCCAGCGCGCCTCGGGCAGGTCGTCGAAGCCGACCACACTGATGTCGTCCGGCACCCTCAACCCCCTTTCGGCCAGGGCCTCGTAGACACCGAGCGCCATCCGGTCCGAGCAGACGAAGACAGCGGTCGGCGACTCGGACAGGTCGAGGAGCTCCCGCATGCGGCGGTGGGCGACGCTCTCGTCGAAACCGGCGTACCGCACGTACTCGGGGCGGTGCCGGACCCCGGCCGACGCGAGGGCCGAGCGGTACCCGGCGACCCGCGCGCTGCTGCACAGCGTCCGCCGGGGGCCCGCGATGACGGCGATCCGCTCGTGACCGAGGGACAGCAGGTGTTCCGTGGCCGTCAGGCCGCCCCGCCAGTTCGCCGCCCCCACCGAGACCACGCCCGCCGGCGGTTCCTGCACCGGATCGATCATCACGAAGGGGATGCGGTGCTGTTCCAGCCACGCGTACTGCGAGTCGCTGAGCTCGGCCAGGTTGAACAGGACCCCGCAGGAGCCCCGGGCGACGAGTTTGTCGAGCCAGCCGCGCTCGGGGCGGCCGACGCGGGAGCGGACCAGCGCCGCCGACACCACGACCTCCAGGCCCGCGTCGTGCGCCGCCTCCTCCACGCCGTGCAGGACGGCACCGGACCAGGAGCTCTCCAGCGAGTGCACGACCAGATCGACCAGCCGGGGGGCCTTCGCCGCGTCGAAGCGGGGTCTGCGCACGTACCCGAGCCGGTCGAGCGCCTCGGTCACCCGGCGGCGGGTCTCGGGTGCCACGTCCTCGCGGCCGTTGACCACCTTCGAAGCGGTCGGCACCGACACCCCCGCCTCGCGCGCCACGACCGCCAGCGTCGGACCGGCCGCCACGTTCGCACTCGCCGTACGGACCATCGGGAACCCACCTCTCCGGCCCGCCTCGGGGCCGTGGAAAGTTTCGACCAACGCTGCACACGGCGGTCACGGTGTCCGGCCGGGCGGAAAGCGCTTCCTACTCTAGGCGGGGGCGCAGGGCGGCGGGAAGGAAAAGTGAATTCACCGTCGCCCGCCGGTCACACCTTTCGAAACCGCGAACAGCGCCCTCGACCGGATGCGCGGGCCGGTCAAACCCGGAGAAGCCCTCCGTGAACGCCGTGCACGCGGCGTCGAGGCTCGGCTGCGGCAGCTGCGGCACGCCGACCGACGCCGAGTAACCCGAACGGACCTCACGCCCGCCCCCGCACCGGAATAGCGGGCCAGAATGAGTTGCTCTGATCTTCACGGTGCACGAGCGCGGTGAGGAGGCTGGTGGACGTATGACGGCAGACCAGACGGGACCGCGGGCGGACCCCGTGGTGCGCACACCCTACGGCGCCCTGCGGGGACGGTACGAACGAGGCGTCGCGGTCTTCCGCGGCATCCCGTACGCCGCCCCTCCCTTCGGCCCCCGGCGCTTCCGGCCCCCCGTACCCCTGCCTCCCTGGGACGGTGTCCGTGACGCCGGTGAATTCGGCCCCACCTCGCCGAAACCGCCGTACTCCGACGCCTTCGCCCACTACCTGTCCGACCCCGTCGTGCCCGGCGACGACTGCCTCAACCTCAACGTGTGGACCCCGCAGCCCGACCCGCAGGCCCGCCTGCCCGTCCTCGTCTGGCTGCACGGCGGTGCCCTGACCAGGGGTTCCTCGGCCGTACCCGTGTACGACGGGCATGCCTTCGCCCGCGACGGCGTGGTCTGTGTCTCCCTCAACTACCGCCTGGGTGTCGAGGGCTACGGCCTGTTCCCGGACACACCCCCGAACCCGGGCCTGCGCGACCAGATAGCCGCCCTGACCTGGGTGCACGAGGCCATCGAGGCCTTCGGCGGCGACCCCGGCCGCATCACTCTCTTCGGTCAGTCGGCCGGGGCCATCAGCATCGGCGCCCTCATCGCCGCCCCGCAGACCCAGGGGCTGGTCCGGCGGGCCGTCCTGCAGAGCGGGCCGCCCGAGGCGTCCGAGCGGGCCAAGGTGCGGCGGATGGTCCGCCGCATGGCGTCCCGGCTGAAGATCCCCGCCACCGCCGAGGCCTTCGCCGCCGTCGACCGCGATCTGCTGCTGCGCACCCAGGCCGAGGTGGGCAAGCTGAGCAGCCCGGTGGTCGGCGGTCCCGCCTTCGGCCTCGTCATCGACGGCGACGTCGTCCCGCGCGACCCCCTGGAGGCCCTCACCGACGGCGGCGCGGCCCCCGGCGTCGAACTGCTGCTGGGCTGGACCCGCGACGAGTACCGGCTGTGGCTGGTGCCGGGCGGACTCCTGGAACGCGTCGACCGCCTCGGCGCCGTCGCCCTCGCCGGAGCCATGGCCCGCTGCCACTGCGGCAGCGAGGTCCCGCGCGGCTACCGCACCCTGCACCCCGAGGCAGGCACGGCGGAGACCGTCGGCCAGCTCGTCACCGACCACCTGCTCCGCATCCCCCTGCACCACCTGGCCGACGCCCGTACGGACCCCTCGTACGTCTACGAGTTCGCCTGGCCCTCCAACCTGCCCGGCCTCGGCGCCTGCCACGCCCTGGAGCTCGGCTTCGTCTTCGACACCGGAGACGTCCCCGAGTCCCGGAAACTCGCCGGGGAGGGCGCCCCGCAGGAACTGGCCGACGCGATGCACGGGGCATGGGTCCGCTTCGCCGCCGACGGCGACCCCGGCTGGCAGCGCTGGGACGAGACCCACCCGGTGCGCGTCTTCGGCGACCGGGCGCCGGAAGCCGAGGACAAGGTGGCCTACACGGCGTACGGACCCCGGGACCGTGAACTGGCCCTCTGGAAGACCGACTCCGCCGCACCCCCGGACACCGCACCCGCACCGGTCCCCGCGGAGGGATCACCCACGCGCAGCGCGGAACTCCGGTCCGCCGTACGCCGACTCCGCCGCTCCGGCGCGCTGCGCCACCACTGAGAACCGTCCGCGCCCTCCGGTCACGGGCTCAGGGCGTCGTCATGGAGGGTTCCACCGGCTCCCGGCCGGGCACCGTGACTGCCCGGTCCACCGTGTACGTCTGGCCGCCGCGCCCGATATTGGCCTGGGCGCGTGTTCGTCCGGGGTGCCGGGGCTGAGCTCCAGGGCCGTGCGGACCGCCGGGCTGTCCGGTTCCTCGTGGGGACGAGGAGGCCGGCTCCCGCGTCTGCCGCGTGATCCGAGCGGCGGGCCCTACGCCGCCCCCAGCGCCTCCGTGATGCCCGCGATGCCGTCCGGGCCCACCCGGCAGCAACCCCCGATCAACCGGGCTCCCGCCTGCTGCCAGCCCTTCACCTGGTCGGTGGTGAAAGTCGAACGGCCGGTCCAGGCGCGCGCCTCGGCGTCCCAGGTCTCGCCGCTGTTGGGATAGACGACGACCGGCTTGCCGGTGACCCGCGCCGCCGTCGCGGCCGCGGCGTCCACGTCCTGCGGCGCGCAGCAGTTCACCCCGACCGCGATCACCTCGTCCGCCTCGGCGGCCAGTGCGAAGGCCTCCTCCAGCGGCTGTCCGGCACGAGTACGGCCCCCGGCGACGGAGTACGTCAGCCACGCCGGCACTCCGAGCCCGCGCACCGCCCGCAGCAGGGCCCTGGCCTCGTCGGCGTCCGGGACCGTCTCCAGTGCGAGGACGTCCGGACGGGCCGCGGCCAGCACCTCCAGGCGCGGCCGGTGGAAACGCTCCAGCTCGTCGACGCTCAGTCCGTAGCGCCCCCGGTACTCCGAGCCGTCCGCGAGCATCGCTCCGTAGGGACCCGCCGAGGCGGCCACCCACAGGGGCCGCGGGGCATGGGCCCGACGGGCCGCCTCCCGAGCCAGATCCACGCTCAGCGCCATGAGTTCGGCAGCCCGGTCATGGTCGATCCCGCGCCCCGCGAAACCCTCGAACGTGGCCTGGTAACTGGACGTGATCGCCACGTCCGCCCCGGCCCGGAAGTAGGCGAGGTGCGCCTCGGTCACCGCCTCCGGCTGTTCGGCGAGCAGCCGCGCCGACCACAGCTCGTCGCTCAGGGCGTGCCCGGCCGACTCGAGCTGGTTGGACATGCCGCCGTCGAGGACGACCGTCCCGGCGGCGAGCGCTTCGGCGAGAGGGAGGGTGCTGGTCATGCCGACGACGGTAGTCGACGTTCCGCTTCCCGCCCCAGCCGCAACTACACGGCAGGACCGGACACCACGTGCCGCGTCCTCGTCCTGATCACCACCTTCACCGGCTGCGTGCCCTACCTGCTGTCGGCGGCGGCCCAGCTGTACTGGCCGGCCCGCGGCACCCGCAACCGGGTCCGCCCCGCCGGGCTGGCCCGTGACCTGAGCGTCGCCGTGCTCTCCTTCGGCTTCTCGTTCCGGCTGATCGCCGGCGCCGGGTATGCGGCCGTGTACCGGGGCGTGCTGTTCCTCTTCGCGGGGATCCCGGTGTGCGTGTGGCTGCGGGGACGCAAGGACAGGGCCGGGGCGGAGGCATAGCATCGGGGGATGCCCGAGGTCGCCGCAGCGCATGCCGAAGTACGTGAGGTCCTGGGAGTTCCCACGGACCGGGCGGTGTTCGAGCCGCTCACCCACAACCCGGCGAACGGCGTCACGGCCGGCGTGTGGCGGGTTACCGGCGGCGACCGGTCGGCCGTCCTGAAGGTGCTGACGCGGACGCAGGAGACCGGCGTCGCCTGGTCGGCGTCCAACGACCCGCGTCACTGGAACTTCTGGCGCCGTGAGGCCTACGTCTACCGGACCGGGCTCGCCGGGGTGTGGCAGCGGCACGGCATCCGCGCCCCCCGGCTGCTGGAGTGCGTCGAACGCCCGGACGGTGACGTGGCGTTGTGGCTGGAGGACGTGCCGGGCCAGCCCGCCACCGCCTGGCCCCTCACCGGCCACGTCGACCACGCCCACCGCCTGGGCGCCGCCCAGGGCGCGGTCGGCCCGGGGGAGGACGCCCCCTGGCTGTCCCAGTCCTTCCTGCGGGACCGCACCTCGGGGAAGACGACCGGTGAGGAGCTGCTCGACGACGACGCGGCATGGCGACACCCGCTGATCCGGCGGCACTTCCCACCCGGCCTGCGCGAGGACATGCTCCGCCTCCACCTGGACCGCGAGTGGTTCCTCACGGTCATGGAGGCACTGCCCCGGGCCCTGTGCCACCTCGACCAGTGGCCCGCGAACGTCGTCTCCGGCGGTCCCGGCACCAGCGTCCTGCTCGACTGGGCTTTCGCCGGCGACGGCGCCCTCGGTGAGGATCTCGGCGCCTACCTCCCGGAGTGCGTCCTCGACCTGTTCGTCCCGGCCGCCGACCTGCCGGGCCTGGCCAAGGCGGCCTACGACGCCTACGTGCACGGGCTGCGCGGAAGCGGCTGGCGGGGCGACGAACGCCTCGTCCGGCTGGGGGTGTGCGCGTCCGCGGTGAAGTACGACCGGCTCACCGCGCTGATGCTGGCGCGGGCGGACGAGGAGCCGGTGGCCTACGGCGGTGAGGGCACGGTCCCGGCCGAACTCCGTTACCGGGAAGGGGGCCTGGCGCTGGCGTTCCTGGCCGAGTGGGCGGCCGAGGCGCGGATGCTGGCTCCCCTGCTCGGCTTTCCCGAAGCCCCCAGTGGCCGTTGAACCGCGGAACGGAACGAGAGGTCATGGCCCGGGTCGTCGAGCTGTCGTACTACCCCGTCAAGGGCTGCGCCGGTACGCCGGTACGCGAGGCGCTGCTGACGCCGGCCGGCCTGGCGCACGACCGCAGCTTCATGGTCGTCAGTGAGGAGGGCGTGTACCGGACGCAGCGCAGGGATCCGCTGCTGGCCGTCATCCGCCCCCGCGTCACGCCCGACGGCGACCACCTCACGCTCACCGCGCCCGGGACGGAGTCCCTCCACCTCCGGGTGGACACCTCCGGCACCCGGCGGAAGGTGGACCTGTTCGGAACCGCCTACCAGGGCATCGACCAGGGGGACGACGCAGCGGACTGGCTCTCGGACCTGCTCGGGGCCCCGAGCAGGCTGGTACGGGTCCCGCCGGAACACGACCGGGTGACCGACGGCCTGACCCCCGGCACCTCCGGCTACGCCGACAGCTGTGCCCTGCACGTCATCTCCCGCTCCACCCTCGACCTCCTCGACCGGCGGATGACCGAACGCGGTGCGGGCCCCCTGCCGCACGACCGCTTCCGCCCCAACCTCGTCGTCGACGGCTGGGACGACCCCCACACGGAGGACCGCGCACACCGCCTCCGCATCGGCGACACGGAACTGGGCTACGCCAAACTCGCCCTTCGCTGCGCGGTCACCCTCGTCGACCAGCACACCGGCACCCGAGCGGGCCCGGAACCCCTCCGCACCCTCGCCACCTACCGCCGCACCCATCAGGGCGGCATCGCCTTCGGCACGAAGTACGCCGTCCTACGACCCGGCACGGTGGCGGTGGGGGACGTCGGGCGGCGGGGCGGCGTCCGGGCGGCCGAGGGGGAGGGCCAGGAGCTCCAAGCCGCGCGGCGCGCGGCGGGGGCGGGGGCGGCACAGCCACCGCGCACGGCGCGGCGCCGGGGGGGGGGGGCGCCGGCGACG
>NZ_JAKEIO010000025.1 GCF_021474405.1 [Streptosporangium] indianense | reverse complement strand
GGCCGGGGTCGTCGATGTGCTCGTGGGAGGGGGCGGAGTCGTCTTCCGGGCCGGCGAAGTCATGGGTGGCGAAGTCATGGGCGGGGAAGTCATGGGCCGAGAAGGGGTCGGGCGCGGAGCCGGGAGGCGGGCCCGGCAGGTCCTCACCGCGGTCCCGGGCGTTGGACACCGCCCGCAGACGGTCCACCGCTCCGTCCATCGCGAACTGCGCGGCGCCCAAGCCCTCCACCACGTAGCCGCGGCGGGCCTGACCGCTCTCCTCGAAGACCGACAGGACGCGGTACGTCGCCGAGAAGCCGCCTTCGACGCCCTCCGCCGAGACCGCGCCCCTGGTGACCACGCCATGCCGGTCGAGGAGGGTACGGGCGAGCGCGTGGGCCCGCACGGTGGGGTCCGGTTCGTGCGCCGGGAGCAGCGACCAGCGGCCGGCGACCGTCGGCGGGCCCGAGCGGGACGAGGTGCGGGCCGCGGCCGTCAGGGAGCCGTAGCGGCCGCGCGGGACGGAACGCTTGGCGCGGTGGGCCGTGGAGCCGGCGGTGCGGCCCGAGCCGAGCAGGGAGCGCATCGGGGCGAGCGTGTCGTTCGTCAGACGGCCGGACCAGGCCAGGTCCCAGAGGGCGTCGGCCAGTTGCGGATCACCCGCCTCGGGATGGGTGGTGGCGCGGACCTGGTCGGCGATCTGGCGGAAGAACAGGCCGTAGCCGCCGGAGAGGGTGGCCAGGACGGACTGGTGCAGGGCGGTCAGCTCCAGAGGGTGCGGGGGCGGCAGAAGCAGGGGCGCCGCGTCCGCCAGGTAGAGCGAGACCCAGCCGTCCTTGCCGGGGAGCGAGCCGGCCCCGGCCCAGACGACCTCTCCGGCGGCGGTCAGCTCGTCCAGCATGGCCGGGGTGTAGTTCGACACCCGGGAGGGCAGCACCAGCTTCTCCAGGGCGGAGGCCGGCACGGACGCGCCCTGGAGCTGCTCGATGGCCCGGACCAGCCCGTCGATGCCGCGCAGGGAGTGGCCCTTGCCGATGTGCTGCCACTGGGGCAGGAACTGGGCGAGCGCGGCCGGCGGCACCGGTTCCAGCTCGTGCCGCAGGGCGGCCAGGGAGCGGCGGCGCAGCCGGCGCAGCACGGCCGCGTCGCACCACTCCTGGCCGATCCCGGCCGGGTGGAACTCGCCCTGGACGACTCGGCCCGCCGCGGCGAGCCGCTGCAGGGCGCCCTCGGTGACGGCGACGCCCAGGCCGAAGCGGGCGGCGGCCGTGGCCGAGGTGAACGGGCCGTGGGTGCGGGCGTACCGGGCGAGGAGGTCGCCGAGCGGATCCTTGACGGGTTCGGTGAAGGCTTCCGGGACGCCGACCGGCAGGGCCGTGCCCAGGGCGTCGCGCAGGCGGCCCGCGTCCTCGATCGCCGCCCAGTGGTCGGCTCCCGCGACCCGGACCCGGATGGCACGGCGGGCACCGGCGAGCTCCTCCGCCCACTGCGGCTCGGCGCCCCGCTCGGCGAGCTCCGCGTCCGTGAGCGGGCCGAGCACGCGCAGGAGGTCCGCGACCCCCTCGGCGTCCTTGACGCGGCGGTCCTCCGTGAGCCACTGCAGCTCCCGCTCCAGCTCGGTCAGCACCTCAGCATCGAGCAGTTCGCGCAGCTCCGCCTGGCCCAGCAGCTCGGCCAGCAGCCGCGAGTCCAGGGACAGGGCGGCGGCGCGGCGCTCGGCCAGCGGGGAATCACCCTCGTACAGGAACTGGGCGACGTAGCCGAAGAGCAGGGAGCGGGCGAAGGGGGACGGTTCGGCGGTGGTGACCTCGACGAGGCGCACCTTGCGGGACTCCAGGTCGCCCATCAGCTCGACGAGACCGGGCACGTCGAAGACGTCCTGGAGGCACTCGCGGACCGCCTCCAGGACGATCGGGAAGGAGCCGAACTCGCTCGCCACCTGCAGCAGCTGCGAGGCGCGCTGCCGCTGCTGCCACAGCGGGGTGCGCTTGCCCGGGTTGCGGCGCGGCAGCAGCAGCGCACGGGCGGCGCACTCGCGGAAACGGGAGGCGAACAGGGCCGAACTGCCAACCTGGTCGGTGACGACCTGATCGACCTCGCCCTTGTCGAAGACGACGTCGGCGGCGCCCACGGGGGCCTGTTCGGCGTCGTACTCCCGGCCCATCGTCACCGGCTCCTGGTCCAGCAGGTCCAGGCCCATCAGGTCGGCGTCCGGCAGTCGCAGCACGATGCCGTCGTCGGCGTGCATGACCTGCGCGTCCATGCCGTACCGCTCGGACAGCTTGGCGCCCAGCGCCAGCGCCCAGGGGGCGTGCACCTGGGCGCCGAAGGGGGAGTGCACGACCACGCGCCAGTCGCCGAGCTCGTCGCGGAAGCGTTCCACGACGATCGTCCGGTCGTCCGGGACGTGACCGCAGGCCTCGCGCTGCTCGCGCAGGTACGACAGCACGTTGTCCGCCGCCCACGCGTCCAGCCCCGCGGCGACGAGACGCAGGCGGGCGTCGTCCTCGGACAGCGAGCCGACCTCGCGCAGGAACGCCCCCACCGCCCGGCCCAGCTCCAGCGGACGGCCCAGCTGGTCGCCCTTCCAGAAGGGCAGCCGGCCCGGCACCCCCGGGGCGGGGGAGACCAGGACACGGTCACGGGTGATGTCCTCGATGCGCCAGGAGCTGGTGCCGAGGGTGAACACGTCGCCGACGCGTGACTCGTAGACCATCTCCTCGTCGAGCTCACCGACCCGGCCGCCGCCCTTCTTGGGATCGGCGCCCGCGAGGAAGACGCCGAAGAGACCGCGGTCGGGGATCGTGCCACCGGAGGTGACGGCCAGGCGCTGCGCGCCCGGGCGGCCGGTGATCTCGCCGGTGACCCGGTCCCACACCACCCGGGGGCGCAGCTCGGCGAACGCGTCGGACGGGTAGCGGCCCGCCAGCATGTCGAGGACCGCCGTGAAGGCCGACTCGGGAAGCGAGGCGAAGGGAGCGGCCCGGCGGACCGCGGCGAGGAGGTCGTCGAACTGCCAGGTGTCCAGGGCCGTCATGGCGACCACCTGCTGGGCCAGGACGTCCAGCGGGTTGGCGGGCACCTTGAGGGACTCGATGGAGCCGGTGCGCATGCGCTCGGTGACCACCGCCGCCTGCACCAGGTCGCCCCGGTACTTCGGGAAGACCACGCCGGTGGAGACCGCGCCCACCTGGTGCCCCGCCCGGCCGACCCGTTGCAGCCCGGAGGCGACGGAGGGCGGCGACTCCACCTGCACGACCAGGTCCACCGCGCCCATGTCGATACCCAGCTCCAGGCTGGACGTGGCCACGACAGCGGGCAGGCGGCCCGCCTTGAGGTCCTCCTCGACCAGGGCGCGCTGTTCCTTGGACACCGAGCCGTGGTGGGCGCGGGCGATGACCTGGGGTGCTCCCTGGGCCGCCCCCGAGCCGCCCATGAGTTCGGCGGGGGCGTGGTGCTCGTCGAGGGGCTCGCCCGTGGCCCGTTCGTAGGCGATCTCGTTCAGGCGGTTGCAGAGGCGCTCCGCGAGGCGGCGGGAGTTCGCGAAGACGATCGTGGAGCGGTGCGCCTGGACGAGGTCGGCGATCCGCTCCTCCACATGCGGCCAGATGGACGGGCGCTCGGCGCCCTCCTGACCGTCCGCCACCGGGGAACCGCCCAGCTCGCCCAGGTCCTCCACGGGCACGACCACGGACAGGTCGAACTCCTTGCCCGACTCCGGCTGGACGATCTCCACCTTGCGGCGGGGCGACAGGAAACGAGCCACCTCGTCCACCGGGCGGACCGTCGCCGAGAGGCCGATGCGGCGGGCGGGCTTCGGCAGGAGGTCGTCCAGCCGCTCCAGCGACAGCGCGAGGTGGGCGCCGCGCTTGGTGCCGGCGACCGCGTGCACCTCGTCGAGGATCACCGTCTCCACGCCCGCCAGCGCGTCACGCGTGGCCGACGTCAGCATCAGGAACAGCGACTCCGGGGTCGTGATCAGGATGTCCGGCGGACGGGTCGACAGGGCGCGGCGCTCGGCGGCGGGGGTGTCGCCCGAGCGGATGCCCACCTTGACCTCGGGCTCGGGCAGACCGAGGCGCACGGACTCCTGGCGGATCCCGGTCAGCGGGCTGCGCAGGTTGCGCTCGACGTCCACCGCCAGGGCCTTCAGCGGGGAGACGTACAGGACGCGGCAGCGCTTCTTCGGGTCGGCGGGGGGAGGCGTCGAGGCCAGCTGGTCCAGAGCGGCCAGGAAGGCAGCCAGGGTCTTTCCGGAGCCGGTGGGAGCGACGACCAGCACGTCCGAACCCTCGCGGATGGCCTGCCACGCACCGGCCTGGGCCGTGGTGGGCGCGGAGAAGGCACCCGTGAACCAGGCGCGGGTCGCGGGGGAGAAGCCGTCCAGGGGTCGGTGCGCATTGCTGGGCATGCGTCCATCGTGCACCTCGGCACTGACAACGGGGCCGAACCGGTCCCGCGGCCTGCGGTCTCGCCCCGGGCGGGAGACCGTCGGCAGGTTCCGGGGGCCAGGGTTCTGGGGGGCCCGGTTTTCGAGGTGCGGCCGGATCCCGGGGCGCGCCAGGTTTCCGGGGGCGCCACGAGCCCGGGAGCGCCGGGTCGTCCACGGCCGCGGACAATGGTCATATGAACGAGCGTGCACGGCACTGGCAGTACGACGAGCTGCCCGGGGTCGATCTCCTGCGGGCCCGCTACGTGCGCAAGACGTTCGTCCGGCACACGCACGAGAACTTCGTGATCGCCGCCATCGCCGACGGGGTCGAGGTGTTCCACCATCCCGGAGGCGACCAGTACGCGGGAGCCGGGGCCCTCGCACTGGTGAATCCCGATACGCCGCACACCGGGCGGGCCGGGGTGCCCGAGGGGTGGCGCTACGGCGCCGTGTACCCGCCCGCCGACGTGGTGGCCGAGATCGCGGCCGAGACGACCGGGCTGCGCGGCACACCGGGGTTCGTCAGCCCGGTGGTGGACGACCCCTACGCCGCGAGACTGGTGCACCAGGTGCTGCGGGCCGCCGACGAGGGCAACGCCCTGGCCGCGGACACCCTGCTGCGGGCCGCAGTGACCCGGTTGCTGCGGTTGAACGGAGGGCCCATGCCGCCGCGGGAGGTCCGGACGGCGGGCGCCCGCATCGCGGCACGCGCGCGTGACGTGCTGGAGGAGCGAATGGCACGCCCGCCCACCCTGGAGCGGCTGGCGACCGGTCTGGGAACCAGCCCCTTCGCCCTGCTCCGGGCCTTTCGGGACACCTACGGGATGCCGCCGCACGCCTGGCTCACGGACGCACGGGTGCGGCGGGCCCGGCGGCTCCTGGACGCGGGAACGACGCCCTCCGAGGCGGCCGTGGCCGTCGGGTTCACCGACCAGCCGCACCTCAACCGGCACTTCAGCCGGATGGTCGGCGTGCCTCCGGGGGCGTACCAGAGGGAGCGCAAGAACGTACAAGACCTCCGGTAGCCGCTGCCCGTAGCGTCGGGGCGTGGCAGATCGGACAGTTCTCGAAGACGCAGACATCGGTGGGAAGACGGACCGGGCGGTCGTACGCGACGCCCTCGGGGTCGGGGTGGCCGTGGGACTCTCCGGGTTCGCCTTCGGGGTGACGTCGGCCGGTGGCGGACTCACGCTGCTCCAGACGTGCGCGCTCAGTCTTCTGGTGTTCACCGGGGCGTCCCAGTTCGCCCTCGTGGGGGCCCTCGCAGCCGGGGGCAGCCCCTTCACAGCGGCCGCCGGCGCCTTCTTCCTGGGCGTGCGCAACGCCTTCTACGGCCTGCGTCTATCGCAGTTGCTTGCCCTCCCGCGCGCGGTACGGCCGTTCGCCGCCCAGTGGGTGATCGACGAGACGACCGCCGTCGCGCTCGGCCAGCCCACCCGGCGCGCGGCGCGGCTCGGGTTCGTCGTGACCGGGCTGACCCTCTACGTCCTGTGGAACCTCACCACGCTGCTCGGCGCCCTGGGCGCCGAGGCCATCGGGGACACCGACGCGTGGGGCCTGGACGCCGCCGGGCCCGCGGTGTTCCTGGCGCTGCTCGCGCCGATGCTGAAGTCCGGCACCGAGCGGGCCGTCGCCGCGCTCGCCGTGCTGCTGGGGCTCGGACTGCTGCCCGTGCTGCCCGCCGGCGTGCCCGTGCTGCTGGCGGCGCTGGCGGCACCGGTCGTGCTGTGGGCGGACGGTCGACGCAAGGGGCAGGAGGACACGCGATGAACGTCTGGATCGCGATCGCGGCGACCTTCCTCGGCTGCTACGCCGTCAAGCTGGCGGGCCTCCTCGTGCCCGCGGGGACCTTGGAACGGCCCCTCGTCAAGCGTCTCGCCGCCCTGCTGCCCGTCGCGTTGCTGGCGGCGCTCACCGCACAGCAGACCTTCGCCGACGGGCAGACGCTGGTGCTGGACGCGCGGGCCATGGGGGTGACCGCCACAGCGCCTGCGGCCGGGATGCTCAGGCGATGGCCCGGCCGTACGCGCTGAGCACGCGCAGGGCCTCGATCGTCACCAGCGGGCGTGGCTCCAGGGCGGGGGCTGGGGCCCAGTGGCGCCACCGGACGGGCCAGCCGCCGTCCTCCTGTTGCTGCGCCGCGAGGTGGTCAAGGGAGCGGGCCATCTCGTCGTCCGTGAACCACGCGCGCGCGAGTGAGCGCGGTGTCCGCGCGAAGTCGTACGGGAAGTGGTGCTCACCCGGGGCGTAGCCGGGAGAAACCGGGTAGGCGTCCAGGTCGTCGGGGTCCAGGGCAGCGAGCCGGTGTTCGCGGACCAGGCGGCCGAGCCGGCCGGCGGCCGCCTCCGCGCGTGGGCGGTCCGGAGCGGAGTCCAGGAAGGCCACCGCGGCCTCGATCTCGTACGGATGAGACATCTCCAGGGACTCGACCGCCCGCCAGCAGAAGTCCGTGGCCCTGAACAGCCAGGCGTGCCACACCTCGTTGCGGTGCAGCAGGCCCACGACCGGCCCGGTGGCCAGCAGGGCGCTGGGCGGGTCGTCCACGATCGTCACGAAGGGGGCCGTGGGGTAGTCGCGCTGGCTGGGGTGGATCGCCGGGAGGGCACCGTCCGCGGTGGAGACGGACGTCAGGTAGCGGCACATCCGCTCCACCCGCTGTCCGGCGCAGCGTCCGACGGCGTCCAGGACGGCCAGCGCGTGCGCGGTGTGCAGCGGCTGGCTGAGCGGCCCGCGCAGATCGGGCTCCAGCGCGTGCCCGTATCCGCCGTCCTCGTTGCGGTAGGCGTCCAGGGCGGTCTCCACGGGGTCGGCGGCGGCGCCCCGGAAGCGGTGGGCGAAGAGGCGCTGCTCGAGCACGCGCGCGGTGAGCCAGACGAAACGCTCCGCGCGCGTGAGGGGGCTGTGTGCCGGGGGTGTCGGGGGGAGTTCGGTAGCTCCGGTTTCGACCATGGGTCAGACCGTAGGGGTGCGAAGCGGCACCGGCAGGCGGTCCCGGCTCAGGCCCACCCCCAGGGGCGGGATACTGGAGTCATGCGGTTGACGGTCTTCTGGCAGCGGATGGCGGAGCACTTCGGTCCTGGCTACGCCGAAACCTTCGCGCGCGACCACGTGATGTCCGAACTCGGAGGACGCACGGTGCACGAGGCGCTCGCCGCCGGCTGGGACGCCAAGGAGGTCTGGCAGGTGGTCTGCTCGGTGATGGACGTGCCTCGGGAGAGGCGCTGACGGTCGCCGGTGGGCGCTGACCGATGCCGGAGGCGTCGGAGGCGTAGGGGGTGGGCGTCGGGCGGGCGTGGGGCCTTTTGGCCTTGCCGAGCGGCGGCCGGACCGGGCCGTCCGCCGTGGACGTCGCTGACCGGTCACGAAGATCGCAGCCGGGCAGACGGCTGTCGGTGGTGTGGGCGAGACTTGGACCGTGGCACCCACTGACGAGACCGGGCAGTCAGCCCAGCAGTCCTCCGCTTCCGGCACGACGCCGCCCGTCCGGCCCCCGCTGGGCGGAGCCGGGGCGAACGGCCGTATGCCGCGCTGGCTGCCCCGCGCCATGGTGCTCGCGCTCGCCCTCGTCGCGGCGTTCCAACTGGGCAGCTGGGCCTTCCACCAGCTCACCGGTCTGCTGGTCAACATCCTCATCGCGTTCTTCCTGGCGCTCGCCATAGAGCCCGCGGTGAGCTGGATGGCCTCGCGCGGCATGCGCAGGGGCCTGGCCACGTTCATCGTCTTCATCGGCGTGATGATCGTGTCGGCGGGTTTCGTCACCCTGCTCGGCTCCGTCCTCGCGGACCAGATCATCAAGCTGATCGAAGGCTTCCCCGAGTACCTCGACTCCGTCATCAACTGGATCAACACGCACTTCAAGACCGACCTGAAGCGCGTCGACATCCAGGAGGGCCTGCTCCGCTCCGACTGGCTGCGCAACTACGTCCAGAACAGCGCCACAGGTGTCCTGGACGTGTCCGCCCAGGTCATCGGCGGCCTCTTCCAGCTGCTCACGATCGCCCTGTTCTCGTTCTACTTCGCCGCGGACGGCCCGCGCCTGCGCCGTGCGATCTGCTCGGTCCTGCCGCCCGCCCGCCAGGCGGAGGCGCTGCGCGCCTGGGAGATCGCCGTGAACAAGACCGGCGGCTACATCTACTCCCGCGGCCTGATGGCGTTGATCTCCGGCGTGGCGCACTTCGTCCTGCTCCAGGCCCTGGACGTGCCCTACGCGCCCGTGCTCGCCGTGTGGGTGGGGCTGGTGTCGCAGTTCATCCCCACCATCGGCACGTACCTGGCGGGCGCCCTGCCGATGTTGATCGCGTTCACGGTGGATCCCTGGTACGCGCTGTGGGTGCTGATCTTCGTCGTGATCTACCAGCAGTTCGAGAACTACGTGCTGCAGCCCAAGCTGACCTCCAAGACCGTCGACATCCACCCCGCCGTCGCCTTCGGTTCGGTCATCGCCGGCACCGCCCTCCTCGGCGCCGTCGGCGCGCTGATCGCCATCCCTGCCATCGCCACGCTCCAGGCCTTCCTCGGGGCGTACGTGAAGCGCTACGACGTCACGGACGACCCCCGCGTGCACGGTCACCGGCGACGGGGCGAGGGACCGGGCCTGCTCGCGCGGGCGAAGGGACTGTGGGAGCGGCGGCGCCGCGAGGCAGAGCGGCATGAGGACCGGGACCCCGGGCAGAACTCCTCCTGATCGTGTCGCCGATGACCTGCGCGGCAGCCCGCCCCGGTTCCGGATGCGCCGTGTGGTGCGCTTGACACCAAAATCGAACATCCATTCTCATGGGGGCACCGGCGAGGCTCAACGAAGGGCATTTCGACGTACTTTGGGTAGAGAAATGCCCGAGTTATCCACAGGCCGGACGTGCGTCGGGGCGCGTTGTCAGTGGCAGGCGTTAGCGTCTTTGACGTGAAGCGATCGACTCAAGCAAATCGGGTGGAACCCATGGCAGGAACCGACCGCGAGAAGGCCCTGGATGCCGCGCTCGCACAGATTGAACGGCAATTCGGCAAGGGCGCGGTCATGCGCATGGGCGACCGGACCAAGGAGCCCATCGAGGTCATCTCGACCGGATCCACCGCCCTGGACGTGGCCCTGGGCGTGGGCGGCCTGCCCCGCGGCCGTGTCGTCGAGATCTACGGACCGGAGTCCTCCGGTAAGACCACCCTGACCCTGCACGCGGTGGCGAACGCCCAGAAGGCCGGAGGCCAGGTCGCCTTCGTCGACGCGGAGCACGCGCTCGACCCCGAGTACGCGAAGAAGCTCGGCGTCGACATCGACAACCTCATCCTCTCCCAGCCGGACAACGGCGAGCAGGCCCTGGAGATCGTGGACATGCTGGTCCGCTCCGGCGCCCTCGACCTCATCGTCATCGACTCCGTCGCCGCGCTCGTCCCGCGCGCGGAGATCGAGGGCGAGATGGGCGACAGCCACGTCGGTCTGCAGGCCCGCCTGATGAGCCAGGCCCTGCGGAAGATCACCAGCGCGCTCAACCAGTCCAAGACCACCGCGATCTTCATCAACCAGCTCCGCGAGAAGA
This sequence comes from [Streptosporangium] indianense, assembly GCF_021474405.1. Taxonomy (GTDB): domain Bacteria; phylum Actinomycetota; class Actinomycetes; order Streptomycetales; family Streptomycetaceae; genus Streptomyces; species Streptomyces indiaensis. Next base: position 61,041 of record NZ_JAKEIO010000025.1, on the reverse strand, counting down.
TCGGCGTGATGTTCGGCTCGCCGGAGACCACGACCGGTGGCCGGGCGCTGAAGTTCTACGCCTCGGTGCGCATCGACATCCGCCGCATCGAGACCCTGAAGGACGGGACGGAGGCGGTCGGTAACCGCACCCGCTGCAAGGTCGTCAAGAACAAGGTCGCGCCGCCCTTCAAGCAGGCCGAGTTCGACATCCTCTACGGCCAGGGCATCAGCCGCGAGGGCGGCCTGATCGACATGGGCGTGGAGCACGGCTTCGTCCGCAAGGCCGGCGCCTGGTACACGTACGAGGGCGACCAGCTCGGCCAGGGCAAGGAGAACGCGCGCAACTTCCTCAAGGACAACCCCGACCTGGCCAACGAGATCGAGAAGAAGATCAAGGAGAAGCTGGGCGTCGGCGTGCGCCCCGAGGAGCCGGCCTCCGAGCCCGGTACGGACGCCGCGGCCTCCGCCCCGGCCGACGCGACGCCCGCCGTCCCGGCACCGGCCAAGACCGCCAAGTCCAAGGCCGCCGCAGCCAAGAGCTGACCTGTGACACGGCGAACCGACTGGGCGGAGTACGAGTACGCCGCCTCCGGTACCCCACGGGGGAGGGGCACCGGAGGCGACACGGGCTCAGCCGTGGACGACGCGGACGGCCCGGGGCACACACCGCACGAGGGCGACCGGCCGTACGGGGACGGGAATGACACCGGGCCGCGCGGGGGCGGCCACCCCGGGGGCGGCTCGCGTGACGGAGGCTCGCGTGACGGCGGGCCGGGCGGCAGACGCGGTCGTCGTCGGCGCGGCTTCGGTGAGGCGGCGGCCGGCGCCGAGGACGGAGGTGCCCTCTCCTCGTCGAGGGCCGAGCAGGAGGCACCTCCGGGGGACCCGGTCGAGCGGGCTCGGGCGATCTGCCTGCGCCTGCTCACCGGGACCCCACGCACCCGAAAGCAGCTCGCCGACGCCCTGCGCAAGCGGGAGATCCCCGACGACGCCGCCGAGGAGGTGCTCTCACGGTTCGAAGAGGTCGGCCTCATCAACGACAGCGCCTTCGCGGACGCCTGGGTGGAGTCCCGCCACCACGGCAGGGGCCTCGCCCGGCGCGCGCTCGCCCGGGAGCTGCGTACCAAGGGCGTCGACTCCGCGCTGATCGACGAGGCCGTCTCCCAGCTCGACTCCGAGCAGGAAGAGGAGACCGCGCGCGAGCTCGTCGCCCGCAAGCTCCGCTCCACTCGCGGCCTCGACCGCGACAAACGCCTCCGCCGCCTCGCAGGCATGCTCGCCCGCAAGGGCTACTCCGAGGGCATGGCCCTGCGCGTGGTCCGGCAGGCCTTGGAGGACGAGGGCGAGGACACGGAGTTCCTCGGGGACGAGGGGTTCTGAGCAGTGCGACTGAGCCAAGGGCTGTTCAATGTGCGGCCGGCAGATGCAGCGGACCTGCCGTCGTTGCTCGCTCTGTACAGCGAGCTGAACCCGGACGACGCACCCTTGCCCCAGACGTCCGCAGACGCCATCTGGTCAGCCATATCAAGCCAGCGGGGACGCACGATCCTGGTGGCTGAAGCCGCCGGAACCCTGGCCGGAACGGCGGACTGCATCGTCCTGCCGAACCTCACGCGCGGAGGCAGGGCGATCCTGTTCGTGGAGAACGTCGTGGTGGCAGGGTCCTTCCAGCGGCGCGGCGTCGGCCGTCAGTTGATGGAGGCTGCCGTGCGGCTGGGTGAGTCGGCGGGCTGCTACAAGGTCCAGCTCCTGGCAGCGGACGACGAGTACGTCCACACCTTCTACAAGGCGTGCGGTTTCCAAGCTCTCGCAGAGGGCTTCCGCCGCTACCTCCCGTAGCAGCCCTCGCTCTCACACCACCGGCAACCCGGCCCTCCGCCACGCCTGGAACCCTCCGACCAGGTCCGTGGCGCGGTGCAGGCCCAGGTGGTGCAGGGACTGGGCCGCCAGGGTGGACGCGTAGCCCTCGTTGCAGATGACGACGATGCGCAGGGCGTGGCCGGTGGCCTCGGGGAGGCGGTGGCTGCCCTGGGGGTCGAGGCGCCATTCCAGTTCGTTGCGCTCGACGACCACGGCGCCGGGGATGAGGCCGTCCCGCTCGCGCAGGGCGGCGTAGCGGATGTCGACCAGGAGCGCGTCGCCGGCCCGGGCGGCCTCGTACGCCTCCTGCGGTTCTATCCGCTCGAAGGACGCCCGGACGCGTACCAGCAACTCGTCGATGCCGAGCGGTGGTGGGGTGCCGTGGCCCGTCGGCCCGGGTGCGGCGCTCACTGCCAGTCCTCCGGCCGCTCGACCTGCTCGAGTCGCAGGACCGGGCCGCTGCGGCTGTAGCGGCGGATCTGCGGGAGCGGCGGGTAATAGGCGTGGACGGAGATCGCGTGCCGGTCGGGAGACTCGTTGAGTACCTCGTGGACGTGGTGCCGGCCGAAAGCGCGGCCCTGGCCGGCCCGCAGCCGGCGCTCCCGGTCCACGTCCTCGGCGAGCTCCAGGGTCTTCCAGCCGTCCGTGGGCAGCCGGGCGGCGAGCGAGTTCTCCTTGAGCTCGCCCGAGGCCGTCAGAAAGGCGCCGACCGAGTCGGCGTGGTCGTGCCAGCCGGTGCCCGAGCCGGGCGGCCAGCCGATCAGCCAGGCCTCACTGCCGCCGGGCCCCTCCAGCCGCACCCAGGTGCGGCCTTCCGGGTCGAGCGGCAGGGAGTCGATCAGCTCGGTGTCGGCGGCCGTGCGCCGCACGAAGTCGTAGAGTTCGGCCTGCGTGGGAGCCGGGCCGGTGGAGGCAGAGGGGATCGCGGAGGGGGATACAGACACGGATGCCGTCCTGGAGGTCCTGATGAGGGTTCGCGAGCGAGGCGCGGTGGCCGGCGGACAGAGCGCGGCGCGCGCACAGGAAAGCGGAATGCGAAATCAGCAGGACGGGCGACACACGCAGCCCGCATAGCGGAGGAGGTCCATATGGACCCTCCGCCACAGGCGCACACAGGTGTCGGTCACGCACCGGAGTACACCACGGCCGCCCGGACGGGTCAACTCACTGTCACCATGCGGACGCAGCGTGACAGTGAGCCCAGTCACCCCTGGCGGGCGTCAGCGTGATCCCGCCGCAGCACCTGCCTCCGCCTGTGCCCTCACCGGACCGCCGACGGCCGCCTCCGCCGCCGCGTACAGATCGGCCGGGCGTACTCCGCCCAGCGCGGTGACGAGGTGCCCGTCGGGTCGCACCAGCAGCACCGTGTGCGCGGCCGCGCCCGGGTAGCTCTCCGCGACGAGCAGCTCGGCGGGGTGCGGCAGCGCAGCGACCGCCGCCGCCAGCTGCGGCATGATGCCCGCGCTGACCCAGTGCCTGCGCTCCCACACGCCCGTGCCCGGTGCGATCAGCACCACGAGCAGCGCACCGCGGCCGAGCCGGTCCCGCAGCCGTACGAAGGTGCCGTCCTCCGCGGTGACCCGGACGTCGGTGACCGGTGCTCCGAGCGGTGTGTCGACGGGGACCTCCCCTTCGAGTTGCTGGGGCGCGAGCGGCGAGTCGGCGTACGCCCCCGGCGCGCCGAGCTGGCCGTGACCCAAGTGGCCCTCGGTGAGGAGCGCGTCGTGCCCCCGGGAGGAGCCGGGCACGACGGCGCGCAGCCCTCCACCGCCGCGCAACACCGGCAGCGCCTGGTCGGCGGCGCGGAGCCGGGCGGCGACGACCGCCCGGCGTTCCGTCTGGTAGCTGTCGAGGAGCGCTTCGTGCGGCCCGTGGTGCCAGGCCAGGGCCAGTTTCCAAGCGAGGTTGTCGGCGTCCCGCAGGCCTTCGTCCAGCCCGTGCGTGCCCAGCGCGCCGAGCAGGTGGGCCGCGTCCCCGGCGAGGAACACCCGGTCGGCGCGCCAGCGCCGGGCCAGCCGGTGGTGGACGGTGTGGACACCGGTGTCCAGCAGCTCGTACGGCGGGGTCGTGCCACCCGCCCAGCCGGCCAGGGTCTCCCGGATGCGGGTGAGCAGCAGCTCGGGAGTGACCAGGTCCTTGCCGGGCGGCAGGAGCCAGTCCAGGCGCCAGACGCCGTCCGGCAGCGGGCGCGCGGTGACTTCGCCGGCCGAGGGGCCGGACGTGCGCCAGGGCGGCAGGCGGTGCAGCAACGCCTCGTCGTGCCAGGGCAGTTCCGTACGGAGCGCGGCGACGGCGTGACGTTCCACCGCCGTACGGCCCGGGAAGCGGATGTCCTGGATCTTGCGGACGGTCGAGCGGGGGCCGTCGCAGCCGACCAGGTAACTGCCGCGCCACCACGTGCCCTTGGGGCCGCGGGTGTGGGCCGTCACGCCCGAGGGCTCCTGTTCGAGGCCGTCGAGGCGGCTGTCCACGGCGACCTTGACGAGCCGTTCGTCCGCGAGGGCCGCGCGCAGGGCCCCGGTCAGCACGTGCTGGGCGATATGCAGGGGGGCGGGTTCGGTGCCGTCGAAAACGACCTCGCGCATCACCTGCTTGCGCCGCATCGACCGCCATCCGGCCCAGTGCGCACCGGCTCCGGCGAGGGGCACACCGGTCAGCCGTTCCATCAGGGCGGCGGTGTCCTCGCGCAGGACGACGGTGCGCGCCGCGCGGGGTTCGTCCTTGCCCGGGCCCTCGTCGAGGACGACGCACGGCACCTCCTGACGCGCCAGCGCCAGGGCGAGCGTGAGCCCGACGGGCCCCGCTCCGACGATGATCACCGGATCCACGGCGCGACGCCCCCTGCCCGCGGTGGTGTCTTGAGAGACGTAGGTGAACAGGAGGGTGGAGCAGGGTGCACGATCACAGAACGTATGCAACCTATTGCGGGTGCTTGCGTCAAGTGACCAGGGGTTGGTGGCGATCATGGCACCGCATCAAGGGTAGCGGGCGACTCGCTCGTCACTCGACGGGGTGTCAGCTTGGTCGAGGACGGATGGCTTCCTACCCGGTACGACTGTGGCCCGCCGGGATCCCGGCGGGCCACAGTGAGAGACGTTGTCGGGCCGTCAGATAGAACCACCGGCGCCGGTGCCGTAGGTGCCGCCCACCTCGGCCGCGTTGAGATCGTCGACCTTCTCAGCGCCGAGAACAGCTCCCGTGCTCCGCTTGCTGCGCCGCAGCCTGCGCTCCAGCCAGGAGGCGAACGACGTGAGGATGAAGTTCAGCACGACGAAGATGACCGCTACCACGATGAAGCTGGGAATGACGTTCGCGTAGTTGGCTGCGAGGGTGCTCCGCGTGTTGAGCAGTTCGGTGAACCCGATCATCACGCCGCCCAGTGCCGTGTCCTTCACGATGACGACCAGCTGGCTGACGATGGCCGGCAGCATGGCGGTGACGGCCTGCGGAAGCAGGATGCCGGACATCGTCTGGCTCTTGCGCAGCCCGATCGCCATGGCCGCCTCCGACTGCCCCTTCGGCAGGGAGAGGATGCCCGCGCGGACGACCTCGGCGAGGACCGAGGCGTTGTAGAGCACCAGGCCCGTGACGACCGCGTACAGTGGCCGCTCGTCGCTGGGGATGCCCGTGGAGCGGACGTAGAACTCGTTGGCGAACAGCATCAGCAACAGCACTGGGATGGCCCGGAAGAACTCGACCACCGCGCCGGCCGGGATGCGCACCCAGCGGTGGTCGGACATGCGTGCGATGCCGAGGATGGCGCCCAGCGGTAGGGCGATGACCATGGAAAGCGCCGCGGCCTTCAGGGTGTCGGCCAGGCCAGGCAACAGATATGTCGTCCAGGCCTCCGAGGTGGTGAAGGGCTTCCACAGAGCCCACTCCAGCTGGCCCTTCTCGTCCATCGTCTGCCAGACCCACCACAACAGCAGGGCCACCAGGACAAAGAAGACCACTGAGAACAGCACGTTGCGCCGCTTGGCCCTCGGGCCGGGGGCGTCGTAGAGAACGGACGTCATCGCTTCACCGCCAGTCGCTTGCTCAGCCAGCCGAGGAACAGGCCGGTGGGCAGGGTCAGTACCACGAACCCGAGAGCGAAGATCGCGCCGATGAGCAGCGTCTGTGCCTCGTTCTCGATCATTTCCTTCATCAGGAGGGCGGCCTCCGCTACGCCGATCGTGGCCGCCACAGTCGTGTTCTTGGTCAGCGCGATGAGCACGTTGGCCAGCGGTCCGATGACAGAGCGGAAGGCCTGTGGCAGTACGACCAGCCTCAGTACCTGGCTGAAGCTGAGCCCGATGGCCCTTGCCGCCTCAGCCTGACCGACCGGCACGGTGTTGATGCCGGAGCGGATCGCCTCGCAGACAAAGGCGGCGGTGTAGGCGACGAGGCCGAGGACCGCTAGCCGGAAGGCTCTGTCCTTCAGATCCTCGGTGCCCATCGTCACGCCGAAGATGTTGGCGAGGCCGAGCGAAGTGAAGACGATGATGACGGTCAGAGGAATGTTCCGGACGACGTTCACATAGGCGGTGCCGAATCCGCGCATCAGCGGAACCGGGCTGACCCGCATGGCGGCCAGCAGGGTGCCCCAGATCAGGGAGCCGACGGCCGAGAGAACGGTTAGTTGAACCGTGACCCAGAAGGCACCCAGCAGGGTCGGGTCGTCATAGTCAGAAAGAAAGTCGAACACGATCTCCCGCGCTTCCGGGTGTGTGGCTTAGGTGGCGGACGTGCCGCGCCGCCGCCGGAGAAGCGATGGGCGGCGGCGCGGCTGTGGACCCCCACGGCGATCGTGGGGATCCTGCGTCGGCGGAGTCCCGCGTTACTGGACGATCTGACCGATCTTCGGAGCCGGCTCGTTCTTGTAGTTCGCCGGCCCGAAGTTGTCCTTGACGGCCTTCTCCCAGGCGCCGTCGCTGACCATCTTCTCCAGAGCGTCGTTGATCTTGTTCAGGGTCTCGGTGTCGCCCTTCTTCACACCGATGCCGTAGTTCTCGTTGCTCAGCTTCAGTCCAGTGAGCTTGAACTGACCCTTGTACTGGTCCTGCGCTGCGAAGCCGGCGAGGATCGCGTCGTCCGTGGTCACGGCGTCAAGAGCACCGCTCTGCAGGCCCGCGATGCACTCCGAGTAGCCGCCGAGCTCCTGCAGCTGAGCCTTCGGCGCGATCTCCTTCTTGACGTTCTGGGCCGAGGTGGAGCCGGTCACCGAGCACAGCTTCTTGCCGTTGAGGTCGGTGCCTTCCTTGATGTCCGAGTCCGCCTTCACCAGCAGGTCCTGGTGGGCCAGCAGGTACGGGCCGGCGAAGTCGACCTTCTGCTTGCGCTCGTCGGTGATCGAATACGTGGCCGCGATCATCTTCACGTCGCCACGGGACAGCGCGTTCTCACGGTCGGCGCTCTTCGTCTCGACCCACTCGATCTGGTCGGGCTTGTAGCCGAGCTCCTTGGCCACGTACGTCGCCACGTCCACGTCGAAGCCGGAGAAGGAACCGTCGGGCTCTTTCAGGCCCAGACCGGGCTGGTCGTACTTGATGCCGATCTTGATCGTCTTGCCGCCGTCGGAGCCGGAACCGCTGGAGTCACCGCCATTGTCGCCACCACAAGCGGTGGCGGTCAGAGCGAGGACGAGAGCGGTGGCGGCCGCGGCGGAGACCTTGCGGAGCTTCATTGGGAACATCCTTTGCCGTGAAGAGAAACCGTCGTTGCGGGTGGCGCGGACCGTCGCGGGCGCGACGCGCGCCGTCAGTGGTGCAGGATCTTCGACAGGAAGTCCTTGGCACGGTCGCTGCGCGGATTGCTGAAGAACTGGTCGGGCGCAGCCTCCTCGACTATGCGGCCGTCTGCCATGAACACCACGCGGTTTGCGGCTGATCGTGCGAAACCCATCTCGTGGGTGACGACGATCATGGTCATGCCGTCGCGGGCGAGCTGCTGCATGACCTCCAGCACCTCGTTGATCATCTCGGGGTCGAGTGCAGAGGTGGGCTCGTCGAAGAGCATCACCTTCGGCTCCATGGCCAGGGCCCGTGCGATGGCGACGCGCTGCTGCTGGCCGCCGGAGAGCTGCGCCGGGTACTTCTCGGCCTGCGCGCCCACACCGACCCGGTCGAGCAGAGCCCGGGCCCGGTCCTCGGCCGCCTTCTTGTCCTTCTTGCGGACCTTGATCTGGCCGAGCATCACGTTCTCGAGCACGGTCTTGTGCGCGAAGAGGTTGAAGGACTGGAAGACCATCCCGACGTCGGCCCGCAGCCGGGCGAGTTCCTTGCCCTCGGCGGGCAGCGGCTTGCCGTCGATCGTGATCGAGCCGGAGTCGATCGTCTCCAGGCGGTTGATGGTGCGGCACAGGGTGGACTTGCCGGACCCGGAGGGTCCGATGACCACGACGACTTCACCGCGGGCGATCGTCAGGTCGATGTCCTGGAGTACGTGCAACGCGCCGAAGTGCTTGTTGACGCTCTTCAGGACGACCAGTTCTCCGGTCGCGGCCACATCTTCCTTGGCCACCGATACTTCGGTCATCGCTCTCAGGCTCCGTCCTCCTCGGTTTCGGAGGACAGTAGTTACCCTCTACGACCTGCGTCATTACATCTGAGGGGAATCTGAGCATCACGATCCGATAGCAATCGGACACGTGTCGTAGCACTTGTGAGCAGCGCTGATATCGGCCGGGTAACGGAAGGGCTCCGCAACCGGAACTCTCTTGACGCCGTCCTCATCCATCAGCGTGACTGCACAAGGTGCACCCGCGCGTGTGCACGCGTCTTGTACACATTTAGAGCGTACGGCCAGTGAACTGAAGGGGGACCGGGTGAGACTGCTGCTCGTCGAGGACGACAACCATGTCGCCGCCGCCCTGTCGGCGGTTCTGGCACGGCACGGGTTCGACGTCACGCACGCGCGCAGCGGTGAGGAGGCCCTTCAGGCACTCGTCCCCGAGGTTGACTGCTTCGGCGTCGTCCTCCTCGACCTCGGCCTGCCCGACCAGGACGGATACGAGGTCTGCGGCAAGATCCGCAAGCGCACCAGCACCCCGGTGATCATGGTCACCGCCCGCTCCGACGTGCGTTCCCGCATCCACGGCCTCAACCTCGGCGCCGACGACTACGTGGTGAAGCCCTACGACACGGGAGAACTGCTCGCCCGGATCCACGCGGTCAGCCGGCGCACCTCCCACGAGGACACCTCCAGCGGCATCGAGACCGAGCTGCGACTCGGCCCGGTGCACATCGAGCTGCCCACGCGCAGGGTCAGTGTGGACGGGTCGGTGATCAGCCTGACCCGCAAGGAGTTCGACCTGCTGGCCCTGCTCGCGCAGCGGCCCGGAGTGGTCTTCCGCCGCGAGCAGATCATCAGCGAGGTGTGGCAGACCAGCTGGGAGGGCACCGGGCGCACCCTTGAGGTGCACGTCGCGTCCCTGCGTGCCAAGCTGCGGATGCCGGCCCTCATCGAGACCGTCCGCGGAGTCGGATACCGGCTCGTCGCGCCTGCCGGGTAGCGGGGCCGGGTGCGCACTCGTCTGCTCCCCCTGCTCATCGTCCTGATGGCGGCCGTGCTGCTCGCGCTCGGCGTGCCGCTGGCCGTGAGCCTCGCCGGCGCGCAGCAGCAGAAGGTCGTCGTCGACCGGATCGACGACACGGCCCGCTTCGCCGCCCTCGCCCAGTTCGTCACCGACTCGCCCGAGGGCACCACCGGCGCCTTCGAGAACGAGCGCCTGGCCACGCTCCGCAGCGAGCTCCGCAGCTACTACGAGGTCTACGGCATCCGGTCCGGGGTCTTCTACCGCACCGGCCGTGCCATGGCCCACGCCCCTGACGAGTGGTCGCTGCCCGACCAGGGCGAGGTGCGTGACGCCTTCGACGAGGCGAAGCTCAGCCGCCGCAGCCACGACCCGAAGCAGGTGTGGCCCTGGCAGCGCCGCAACCTCGTGGTCGCCTCGCCGGTCATCCGGGACGGCGACGTCGTCGCGGTCGTCGTCACCGACTCGCCCACCGGGCAGCTGCGCTCCCGCACGCTGAACGGCTGGCTGGTCATCGGCGCGGGCGAGTTCGCCGCGATGCTGCTGGCCGTCGGTGCCGCCCTGCGGCTGACCGGCTGGGTGCTCAAGCCCGTGCGAGTCCTCGACGCCACCACCCACGACATCGCCACCGGACGGCTGAAGTCCCGGGTCGCGGCCGCCGGCGGACCGCCGGAACTCCAGCGCCTCGCCCGGTCGTTCAACGAGATGGCGGACAACGTCGAGGACGTGCTGGAGCAGCAGCGCGCCTTCGTCGCCGACGCCTCGCACCAGCTGCGCAACCCCCTCGCCGCGCTGCTGCTGCGCATCGAGCTGCTCTCGTTCGAGCTGCCCGAGGGCAACAAGGAGATCGCCTCGGTCCAGGCCGAGGGCAAGCGCCTCGCGCAGGTCCTGGACGACCTGCTCGACCTGGCGCTGGCCGAGCACACCGAGGCCGATCTGAAGGTCACCGACATCGGGGAGCTGGCCGCCGAACGTCTCGCGGCCTGGGCGCCGACCGCCGAGGCCAAGGGCGTGCGCCTGGTGGGGAACTGCCCGCCCACGACCGCGTGGGCCGACCCGGTCGCGCTGTCCAGCGCGCTGGACGCGGTCATCGACAACGCGGTGAAGTTCACGCCCGAGGGGCAGGCCGTGGAGGTGACCGTCGCCTCCAACGGCGACACCTCCACGGTCGTCGTGGCCGATCAGGGTCCGGGTCTGACCGAAGAGGAGCTGGCCCGCGTCGGTGACCGCTTCTGGCGCAGCGGCCGGCACCAGAACATCAAGGGCTCGGGCCTCGGGCTGTCCATCTCCCGGGCCCTGCTCGCGGCGGGCGGCGGCGCGATCGCCTACGACCGTCACGAGCCGCACGGCCTGAAGGTGACGGTGTCGGTGCCAAGATCGGCGCCCACGGCCTGACGGACGGCGACCCGTCGGGCCGCGTGCGGCTCGGGTGCTACGGCTTGACCGACTGGTAGTAGCGCTGGGCGCCGACGTGCAGCGTCAGCGGGTCGGTGTAGATCGCCGTACGGACGTCGACCAGCTGCGCGGAGTGGACGGTGGCGCCGATCAGGTCCCGGCTGTCGAGCACCGTACGGGTCAGCCACTCGGTGAGCCGTGGATCCATGTCGCTGCGCGTGATCAGCAGATTGGACACCGCCAGCGTCGGCACCGCCTTGCCGCGCTGGATCGTGGGGTAGGCCGACTCCGGCATCTTCGTGGCGCGGTAGTAGCGCGTGGCACCGCCCTGGTCGTGCAGCTTGGCCACGAGCGTGGCGTCGATCGGCACGAACCGGAAGGCCGACGCCGACTTCTTGGCCGGCCCGCTGAGGCCGTCCGTGGGCAGGCCGCCCGACCAGAAGAACGCGTCCAGGCCGCGGCCCAACCGCTTGGGTCCGGTGTCGATGCCGTCCGACGACGGCTGGATGTCCTGCTCCGGGTCGATGCCGGCGGCCCTCAGTACGCGGTTCGCTATCAGTCGCACACCGGAGTCGGGCAGCCCTATGGCCACGCGTTTGCCCCGCAGGTCCGCGACGGAGCGGATGTCCGAGTCCGGCGGCACGACGAGCTGGACGTAGTCGTCGTACAGGCGCGCGACCCCGCGCAGCCGGTCGGCGCCCTCGCCTTTGCCGAGTTTGTACGTGGCGACCGCGTCGGCCGCGGCGATCGCGAAGTCCGCGTCGCCCGTCGCCACGTCCGAGACGTTCTCCTGTGACCCGGCACTGGGCTGCAGCCGTACCTTCAGGTCGGGCATGTCCTTGTCGATCTCGCCGCTCAGGAGCCGGCCGTACTCGTGGTAGACGCCCGCGCGGGTGCCCGTGCTGAACGTGATCGTCCCGTTCGGAGGTTCCTCGGCCCAGGGGCGCAGCCACCACATCAGCAGCCCGAGGACCACGAGGGAGGCGGCGCCGCCCTGCAGGGCCCGGCGCCTGCCGACGGGGGTGAGCGTTCTGGACATGCGGGCGATCCTGCCAGCCGGGTGGCACCCTGACCAGGGCAGGGGTCACAAGCCGGCGGTGGGGGAGTGCCGGCGGGCGGTACTACAGTCGCCCCCATGAGTTCTTCGCCCGCTGACCTGGTCCGTGAATTCCACCGCGCCTTCGGCCTGGACGTCCGCAGTACGCCGACGGAGGTCTCCGCGGAACTGGCGGCCCATCGCGGCGAACTTCTCGCGGAGGAGGCGGCGGAGGTCGCCGAGGTGTCGGTGCGGGGTCCGCTCGACCGGCTCGCGCACGAGTTGGCGGACGTGGTGTATGTCGCGTACGGGACCGCTCTCGTGCACGGGATCGACCTCGACGCGGTGCTCGCCGAGATCCACCGCTCCAACATGACGAAGCTCGGCCCCGACGGCACGGTCTCCCGCCGGGAGGACGGCAAGGTCCTCAAGGGCGAGCACTACGAGGCGCCGGACGTGCCGGGGGTGCTGCGCAAGCAGGGGTGGGTGCCGGGCGCGACCGCCTGACCGGGGCGCGGGAAGGGCCCCGGCCGTGGTGGCTGGGTCGGGCCCGGGGACGCCTCGGCTGCCGGCTCGGGCGTCACTCACAGGGCACGCGACCGACCCCTGGTCAGTCCGGGGCACCCGGCCCTGATCACGAAGACCCCGGGCCGCCCCGTCACACCCCCTTCAGTCGGCGACCGGTGCCTCCGTCTCCGCTGCTCGGGGTGCCGGCCGCGAGGGGTGAGGTGCGCGGCGGCGGGACCACCACGTCGCCACCGGCTCGGTGTAGCGCGCGGTGAGCGGGCCCAGGACGACCAGGATCAGGACGTACGCCGTGGCCAGCGGGCCGAGGGACGGTTCCACACCGGCCGCGACGGCGAGACCGGCGATGACGATCGAGAACTCGCCGCGGGCCACCAGCGCCCCGCCGGCCCGCCAGCGGCCCTTGACGGAGATCCCGGCCCGCCGGGCCGCCCAGTACCCGGTGGCGATCTTCGTCAGCGCGGTGACGACCGCGAGGCCGAGCGCGGGCAGCAGGACGGGCGGGATGCTCGACGGGTCGGTGTGCAGCCCGAAGAAGACGAAGAACACCGCGGCGAACAGGTCGCGCAGGGGGCTCAGCAGGGTGTGCGCGCCCTCCGCGACCTCTCCCGACAGCGCGATGCCCACCAGGAAGGCCCCGACCGCCGCCGACACCTGGAGCTGCTGGGCGACACCCGCGACCAGGATCGTCAGGCCCAGCACGACCAGCAGCAGCTTCTCCGGGTCGTCGCTGGAGACGAAGCGCGAGATGAGCCTGCCGTAGCGCAGGGCGAGGAAGAGCACCAGTCCGGCGGCGCCCAGCGCGACCGCCAGGGTGACGCTGCCGGCCAGCAGCCCGACGCCCGCCACCAGCGCCGTGACGATGGGCAGGTACACCGCCATCGCCAGATCCTCCAGCACCAGCACACTGAGGATCACCGGCGTCTCCCGGTTGCCGACCCGGCCCAGATCGCCCAGCACCTTCGCGATCACACCGGACGACGAGATCCAGGTGACACCGGCCAGTACGACGGCGGCCACCGGGCCCCAGCCCAGCAGCAGCGCCACGGCGGCACCGGGAAGCGCGTTGAGGGCGCAGTCGACCAGACCGGACGGGTAGTGCGTCTTGAGGTTGGAGACCAGGTCGCTCGCCGTGTACTCCAGGCCCAGCATCAGCAGCAGCAGGATGACGCCGATCTCCGCGCCCGTGGCGATGAACTCCTCGCTCGCGCCGAGCGGCAGCAGACCGCCCTCACCGAAGGCCAGACCGGCGAGGAGATACAGGGGTATCGGCGAGAGCCGGAACCGGGCGGCGAACCGGCCGAGCAGGCCGAGGCCGAGAATGATGGAACCGAACTCGATGAGCAGAACAGCGGAGTGCAAAAGCTCACTCCCGCCCGATGATGGTCGCGGCCGCGTCGACGCCCTCGCGGGTGCCGACGACGATCAGCGTGTCACCGCCCGACAGACGGAAGTCCGGAGCGGGCGACGGGATCGCCTCGGCCCGCCGCAGCACGGCCACCACCGACGCACCCGTCTCCGTCCGCATCCGCATGTCGCCGAGCACCCGCCCGTTCCAGCGCGAGGCCGCCGGCACCTCGATCCGCTCGGCGACCAGCCCGAGATCGGTGGTGTACAGCAGGCTCGGGCTGTGATGGGACGGCTTCAACGCGTCGATCAGCGACCCCGCCTCCGAGCTGGTCAGCTTCAACGAGTGGGCGCAGGAGTCGGGATCGTCGGGCCGGTACATGTTCACCGTGCGCGTGCCGTCGCGGTGCGCCACCACCGACAGATGGCGGTGTTCCCGGGTCTCCAGGTCGTACTGGACCCCGATGCCCGGCAGCGGCGTCGCCCTCAGGCGCGGAGCTGACACGTTGCTTCCCCTTGTTCGTCTCGTCCGTCGAACGTGCGTATTTCGTACTGTTGGTCTTGTTTGATCCGCTGTGTCGGCCCGGCGACCGGTGTCGATCATCGGACGGGTCGACTCCGCATGCTTTCATCCGGCCGTACGGTGACGACATGGGTGTCGTGACGGATATACGCAGCGGCCGGTCGCCGGAGAGAGTGGACGGGGCGGTGCACTGCGTGAAGGCGGGAAGGAGCGGATCGGCGAGCGTGTCGTTGTTCTGGCGGATCTTCTCGCTCAACGCCGCCGGCCTGGTCGTGGCCACGGCGCTGCTGCTCGGCCCGGTCACCGTGTCCACCCCCGTCCTCGTGGGCGAGGCCCTCGTCCTGCTCGGCGGCCTGGTGCTGCTGCTCGCCGGCAACGCCCTCGTGCTGCGGTTCGGTCTGGTGCCGCTGCAACGGCTGGACCGGGCCATGGCCACCGCGGACCTGCTGCGCCCGGGCTCCCGGCCTGTGGTGTCGGGTCCGGCGGAGACGGCCGGGCTGATCACGACGTACAACACGATGCTCGACCGGCTGGAGGCCGAGCGGGCCGCCGGCACGGCCCGGGCGCTGTCGGCGCAGGAGAGCGAACGCCACCGGATCGCCCGGGAGCTCCACGACGAGGTCGGGCAGACCCTGACCGCCGTCCTCCTCCAGCTCAAGCGCGTCGCCGACCGGGCGCCCGAGGACCTCCGCGAGGAGGTGGGCCAGGCGCAGGAGGCGACCCGGGCCGGCCTGGACGAGATCCGCCGCATCGCCCGTCGCCTGCGGCCCGGCGTGCTGGAGGAACTCGGGCTGGCCAGCGCCCTGCGTTCACTCGCCGGAGGGTTCACGACCCACGGGCTGACCGTGCGCCCTCACGTCACCGGCGAGCTTCCCGACCTGACCCCCGAGGCCGAACTCGTCGTCTACCGGGTCGCCCAGGAGGGCCTGACCAACACCGCCCGGCATGCCACCGCCGACCAGGCCGAACTCCGCCTCCAGCCGGGCCCTGACGGTGTCGAGCTCCTCGTACGCGACAACGGCACGGGCCTCGGCGACGCCACCGAGGGCGCCGGCATCACCGGCATGCGCGAGCGCGCCCTGCTGATCGGTGCCACCCTGACCCTGGAGCCGGCGCGGGGCGGGGGCACCGACGTACGGCTGCGCGTACCGGTGACCGAAGGGCTCCGCTGATGTCCACACCGATCCGTGTGCTGCTCGCCTACGACCACACGCTCGTCCGCCGGGGCGTGCGCCTCATCCTGGACGGGGAGCCCGACCTCACCGTGGTGGCGGAGGCCGGGGACGGTGCCGAGGCCGTGGCCAGGGCCCGGGAGACGCCCGTGGACCTGGCCGTCCTGGACGTGGCCATGCCCCGGATGACCGGCCTCCAGGCCGCCCGGGAACTCTCCCGCCGACTGCCCGGCCTGCACATCCTGATCCTCACGATGTACGACAACGAGGAGTACTTCTTCGAGGCGCTCAGGGCCGGAGCCAGCGGCTACGTCCTCAAGTCGGTCGCCGACCGCGACCTGGTCGAGGCCTGCCGGGCCGCCGTGCGCGACGAGCCGTTCATCTACCCGGGAGCCGAACGCGCCCTCGTCCGCTCCTACCTGGAGCGGCTGCATCGGGGCGACGGCCTCCCGGAACGCCCCATCACCGAGCGCGAGGAGGAGATCCTCAAGCTGGTCGCCGAGGGACACACCTCGAAGGAGATCGGGGAGCTCCTCTTCATCAGCGCCAAGACCGTGGAGCGCCACCGCGCCAACCTGCTGCAGAAGCTCGGCATGCGCGACCGCCTGGAGCTGACCCGGTACGCGATCAGGGCAGGACTCATCGAGCCCTGAGGCCGGTACCTTCCGGAAGTCGCTCACGCTCCCGTCCGGCCGGCCGCACAGCGGCGCCGACGGCAGTCGTGCGGCTCCGGGTCCCGGGGCCGCGGAACCTTGTGGACGCCGTCGTCCGGGAAGCACCTACCCTTGAACCATGACCAGCAGCAGCGACCGGAGCCCGGCAGTGGACGTTCGATCATCTAAGACCTATGAGATCCGGACCTACGGATGCCAGATGAACGTCCACGACTCCGAGCGATTGTCCGGACTGCTGGAGGACGCGGGCTACGTCCGCGCCCCCCAGGGCGCCGACGAGGCGGACGTCGTCGTCTTCAACACCTGCGCCGTGCGTGAGAACGCCGACAACAAGCTGTACGGCAACCTCGGCCACCTCGCTCCGAAGAAGGCGAGCCGCCCCGGGATGCAGATCGCGGTCGGCGGCTGCCTCGCGCAGAAGGACCGGGACACCATCGTGAAGAGGGCGCCCTGGGTGGACGTCGTCTTCGGCACGCACAACATCGGCAAGCTGCCCGTCCTGCTGGAACGCGCACGCGTCCAGGACGAGGCACAGGTCGAGATCGCCGAGTCGCTGGAGGCGTTCCCGTCGACGCTGCCGACCCGGCGCGAGAGCGCCTACGCGGCCTGGGTCTCCATCTCCGTCGGGTGCAACAACACCTGCACCTTCTGCATCGTCCCGGCCCTGCGCGGCAAGGAGAAGGACCGCCGCCCCGGCGACATCCTCGCCGAGATCGAGGCCCTGGTCGCCGAGGGCGTCTCCGAGATCACGCTGCTCGGGCAGAACGTCAACGCCTACGGCTCCGACATCGGTGACCGCGAGGCCTTCAGCAAGCTGCTGCGCGCCTGCGGGAAGATCGACGGGCTGGAGCGCGTCCGCTTCACCTCTCCGCACCCGCGTGACTTCACCGACGACGTCATCGCCGCCATGGCCGAGACACCGAACGTGATGCCGCAGCTGCACATGCCGCTCCAGTCCGGCTCCGACCCGGTCCTCAAGGCGATGCGCCGCTCCTACCGCCAGGAGCGCTTCCTGGGGATCATCGAGAAGGTCCGCGCCGCCATCCCGCACGCCGCGATCAGCACGGACATCATCGTGGGCTTCCCCGGCGAGACCGAGGATGACTTCGAGCAGACGCTGCACGTGGTGCGCGAGGCCCGCTTCGCCCAGGCGTTCACGTTCCAGTACTCCAAGCGCCCCGGCACCCCGGCCGCCGAGATGGACGGCCAGATCCCCAAGAAGGTCGTCCAGGAGCGCTACGAGCGGCTCGTCGCCCTCCAGGAGGAGATCTCCTGGGAGGAGAACAAGAAGCAGGTCGGCCGCACGCTGGAGCTGATGGTCGCCGAGGGCGAGGGCCGCAAGGACGACACCACCCACCGGCTGTCCGGCCGCGCCCCCGACAACCGCCTCGTGCACTTCACCAAGCCGGACCAGGAGGTCCGTCCCGGCGACGTCGTCACGGTCGAGATCACCTACGCCGCCCCGCACCACCTCCTCGCCGAGGGGCCCGTGCTGGAGGTACGCCGCACGCGCGCGGGCGACGCCTGGGAGAAGCGCAACGCGGCCGAGAAGGCCAAGCCCGTCGGCGTGATGCTGGGCCTGCCGAAGATCGGCGCCCCCGAGCCCCTGCCGGCCGTGGCGAGCGGGTGCGGCTGCGACTGATCCGGACCACCGCCCCGGGCGGTGACGCGGCGGGCGGCCGTGACGGGGCCGGCCCGCCGCCCTGTGCCGTGAGGGGGCGGGTGTGGCTGTGACTGGCGGGTCGTCGCCCCGGGCGGTGGCGCGGCGGTGCGGCTGTGACTGGGCCTGACCGCCGCCCTGTGCCGTGAGGGGGCGGGTGTGGCTGTGACTGGCGGGTTGTCGCCCCGGGCGGTGGCGCGGCGGTGCGGCTGTGACTGGGCCTGACCGCCGCCCTGTGCCGTGACGGGGCGGGGATGGCTGTGACCGGTCGGGTCGCCGCCGTCCCGTGCGGTGGCGGTGGCCGGTGAGCGTTACCCTGCCGATCATGCTTGTCGCCGCCGCTGTCTGTCCCTGCCCGCCCCTCCTGGTCCCCGACGTCGCCGCGGGCGCCGCCCCGGAACTGGACGCCGCCCGGGCCGCCTGCACCGACGCGCTGGGTGTGCTGGCCGCCGCCCGGCCGGGGCGGCTCGTGGTCGTCGGCCCGCAGGACGGTGCCGGGATCGAGACCTACCCGGAGGGCACGGCGGGGACCTTCCGGGGCTTCGGCGTCGGCCTCGACGTACGGCTGGGAGCGGCCGAGGGCGCGGACACGACACCGCGGCTGCCGTACTCGCTGGCCGTCGCCGCCTGGCTGCTGGAGCGGACCGTCTGGTGCGACGCCCCGGTCGAGGGTCTCGGGGTGGGGGAGTCCTCACCGCCAGAGCTGTGTGTGCGGACCGGCGGCGACATCGCCGCCCGGGACGAGCGGGTGGCCCTGTTGGTGATGGGGGACGCCAGCGCGTGCCGGACGCTCAAGGCCCCGGGTTACCTGGACGAACGCGCCGCGCCCTTCGACGCGGAGGTCGCGCGGGCGCTCGGCGCGGCCGACCTGGCCGCCCTGACCGCGCTGGACACCGGTCTGGCCCACGAGCTGAAGGTGTCGGGCAGGGCCCCCTGGCAGGTCCTGGCGGGTGCGGCCGAGGGCGCGAACCTAGGCGGCTCCCTGCTGTACGAGGACGCGCCGTACGGGGTGGGCTACGTCGTCGCCGCCTGGTCGTAGCGCGGGGCGCGGGCGCGAGCGGGGTCTCCTGGAAGGTCATGCGGTCCGCTCCGGTACGAGGTCGAGGTTCCAGCCGGGCCGCGGGGCCCGGAAACGGCGGACGGCCGGGAGCTCTCGTGCTCCGCGGCCGTCCGCCGGTGTGTCTTTCCGTGCCCTTCGATGTGCCGTCGCTCGCTCGGGACCCTCGGTGCCGACGCGACCTCAGGAAGTGGGCGGTGGCGTCTCGGGAGGCGGAGTACCACCCGCGTCCGTCGGAGGGGCCGTCTCCGGTGGGGGAGCCGCGTCCCGTGACGGTGCCGTACGACCGGTGCCGGGCGGCGTCGTCGTGCCTGCCGCGCCGGGCGTGGTCGTGCCGCCCGTTTCCGGTGCGTCGTCGCCATGGTGCGTGAGTCGGCCCATGGCGCCCTTGGCCCGGCCCGTGCCCGACTGGATCCTGTCGCTGTACTTGCCCTTGGTCGTCTTGTCGACGGCCTGTGCGGCCTTGTCGAGACCGTGGTGGATCTTGCCCTCATGCCGCTGTGCGAGGTCGGAGACCTTGTCCTTGGCAGGGCCCAGCTTGGCTTTCACGTTGTCCATGAGACCCATGGCTCACCTTCCCTCACCCGGGGCGGTCACGTACGGGCGCCCTCGCCGACCTCGTTGTCGGCCGCCTTCTCGGTGGACTGCTGCCTGGGGATGTCGACGCCCTCGGACTCGCTGGCCTCGGCGGCGGCCTCGGCGGCCGGCTCCGCCGCGTTCGCGGCTCCGTCGGTGCCCTTCGCCTCCGCCGTTTCGGCCGCCTCGGCCGTCTGCGCCTCGGCGGTCTCCGTCTCCGTCTCCGTCCCGGCCTTCGCTGTGTCGGCCCGGGCCTCGGCTGCAGGCGTCTCCGCCGTGGCCTTCGACCGCCGGAGAAGTCGTGCAAAAACGCCCATATCCACTCCATACGTTACTCGTGCGGGCGAAATCCCGCGTTGCCCGGTGCGTCAATTTGCGCGGCCCGGACCACCGCCTCTGTGATCCGGCGGCAGGAACCTCGCAACGGGCAACGACCTCGCGTCCGTCGCGTCACGTAACTCGTTCGAGAGCAGGGGGAGAGGTTTGCGAGACTGGGGCGGTGAGCAGTGCACCCCCCGCCCCCCGCGTCATCGCCGTCGTCGGGCCGACTGCGGCCGGAAAGTCCGATCTGGGCGTTTTCCTGGCCCAGCGGCTCGGCGGCGAGGTCGTCAACGCCGACTCCATGCAGCTCTACCGAGGGATGGACATCGGTACCGCCAAGCTGACGCCCGAAGAGCGCGACGGAGTCCCCCACCACCTGCTGGACATCTGGGACGTGACCGTCACGGCGTCCGTCGCCGAGTACCAGCGTCTGGCCCGTGAGCGGATCGATGCGCTGCTCGCCGAGGGCCGCTGGCCGATCCTGGTCGGCGGCTCCGGCCTGTACGTGCGCGGGGCCGTCGACAACCTGGAGTTCCCCGGCACCGACCCCGAGGTCCGCGCCCGCCTGGAGGAGGAACTCGCGCTGCACGGCTCCGCCGCCCTGCACGCCCGCCTGGCCGCCGACGACCCCGAGGCGGCCCGCGCGATCCTGCCCAGCAACGGCCGCCGGATCGTCCGCGCGCTCGAGGTGATCGAGATCACCGGCAGGCCCTTCACCGCCAACCTCCCGGGCCACGACGCGGTGTACGACACGCTCCAGATCGGCGTCGACGTGACCCGCCCCGAGCTCGACGAGCGCATCGCGCGCCGGGTCGACCGGATGTGGGACGCCGGTCTCGTGGACGAGGTGCGCGCACTTGAGGCGCACGGGTTGCGCGAAGGGCGTACGGCCTCGCGCGCGCTCGGCTACCAGCAGGTGCTCGCGGCGCTCTCCGGGGAGTGCACGCTCGACGAAGCGCGGGCCGAGACCGTGCGTGCCACCAAGCGCTTCGCGCGCCGCCAGGATTCATGGTTCAGGCGCGATCCGCGGGTGCACTGGTTGAGTGGGGCGGCGGCCGACCTCACGGAACTTCCGCAGCTCGCACTGTCCTTGGTCGAACGACCGGTTACAGCCTGATCACGTCATGGCATCGGGACGCCCAGGCCGCCATCCGGCCCTTCGGCGGCGTGCCATCATCGAGCTTCGATCGACCGAGTTGAGTCCTAGTTGGGAGGGCGCGTGGCGATGGAGGCCGGCCCTCGCGACACCGCACGAAGCACCGATCACATCACCGCCGAGCGGGATGAGCCGGGGCGCGGGGAGCTGTCGGAGCAGGAGGCGGAGCACCTCAGCTCCGACGGGCCCGACGAGACGCAGGGTGTGACGGACGACGGCCCCGAGCCGGGCGAGATGTTCGCCGACGAGGTCGAGGTCGAGCTGCGCCCGCAGCGCCGGCTCCGCATCTGGCAGCTGGCACCGATCTCCCTGATGTTCGCGTTCCCGCTCGCCTTCGACTTCGGCGACAGCGGGGCCGTCATCGCCATGCTGGGCCTGCTGATCTGCTCGTGCGCGGCCGGCTGGGGCATGATGGCCGCCCGCCGCGTGGGCTACACCTGGCCGGGCCTGCCGGCCCGCGGCTCCGGCCGCAGACCCGACTGGCGGGTCGTCCTCGCGTACGCCCTGGTCGTGGCCGTCGTGGTGGTCCTCGCCGTGTGGCGTGTGGCACGCCTGCGCTGATCGACCCACGGCCGCGGGGCGATGTCGGGGGCACCCCTTACGATCGAGGCATGAGCACGCGGATCGCCTTCCTCAAGGGCCACGGCACCGAGAACGACTTCGTGATCGTCCCGGACCCGGAGAACGCCGTCGACCTGCCTCCTGCCGCCGTCGCCGCCCTGTGCGACCGGCGCGCCGGCATCGGCGGTGACGGGCTCCTGCACGTGGTGCGGTCCGCCGCGCACCCCGAGGCGAGGGACATGGCCGCCGAGGCGGAGTGGTTCATGGACTACCGCAACAGCGACGGCTCGATCGCGGAGATGTGCGGCAACGGCGTGCGGGTGTTCGCGCGCTACCTCCAGCGCGCCGGTCACGTGACCGAGGGAGACCTCGCGGTCGCCACGCGCGGGGGCGTGAAGACGGTGCACATCGCCAAGGACGGTGACGTGACCGTCGGCATGGGCCGCGCGGTGCTCCCCGAGGGCGACGTCACGGTGAGTGTCGGCGAGCGCAGCTGGCCCGCCCGGAACGTGAACATGGGCAACCCGCACGCGGTCGCCTTCGTGGACGACCTGGCGCACGCCGGTGACCTGCTCTCCCCGCCGCCCTTCAGCCCGGCGGCCGCCTACCCGGACGGTGTGAACGTCGAGTTCGTGGTCGACCGCGGCCCCGGGCACGTCGCGCTGCGCGTGCACGAACGCGGCTCGGGCGAGACCCGCTCGTGCGGCACGGGCGCGTGCGCGGTCGCCGTGGCCGCAGCCCGCCGCGACGGCGCCGACCCGACGGCCACCGGCACTCCCGCGACCTACACCGTGGACGTCCCCGGCGGCACTTTGGTGATCACCGAGCGCCCCGACGGCGAGATCGAGATGACCGGTCCGGCCGTGATCGTGGCCGAGGGTGAGATCGACGCGGACTGGCTGGAAACGGCGACCTCCGCGTGAGCCGGGGCCGGGTGTCCTGAAACACCCGCGCACCGTCGGCCGGAGACCCGAAACAGCCGTTGCAATTCGGCCAGTTGGCGGAATCCGTATCACCGGCCTCGCTCTGCACAGGGGTGCAAACCTCACATTCTTCCCTCGAATGGGTGATCAGTTTCACGCTCGGCGAGAGGCGGTCGGTCCGGCGTGGTGGGCTCGGTAGCATCAAGCACCGGCCCGGACGGGGGACCGAAGCCGCCCCCTGAGTCGTGTCCGCTCTGGGGCACCCCGTCCGCCGGTTGACGCAGCCGGAGGTGCCCATGAGTGCGGAGGCCACGGATTCCGTGACCCCAGGCCCGATGCCGGGCGCGGTGTCAGCAGCGGTGACACCGACAGCCCCCCGCAGAAAGGCCCGCCCCCGGATCGACCTGCGCCGCCTCGGCCGCGCGGCCCTGCTCGGCCCCGCCGCCCGCGGCCGGCTCCCCGACGCCATCAGCCATGTCGTCGAGGCCCACCGCGCCCACCACCCCGACGCGGACCTCGAACCCCTGCGCCACGCCTACGTCCTGGCCGAGTCCTCGCACCGCGGCCAGATGCGCAAGAGCGGCGAGCCGTACATCACGCACCCGCTCGCGGTGACCCTGATCCTCGCCGAACTCGGCGCCGAGACCACGACGTTGACCGCGTCCCTGCTGCACGACACCGTCGAGGACACGGATGTGACGCTGGACCAGGTCCGCGACCAGTTCGGCGAGGAGGTCCGCTACCTCGTCGACGGCGTCACGAAACTGGAGAAGGTCGACTACGGCGCCGCCGCCGAGCCCGAGACCTTCCGGAAGATGCTCGTCGCCACCGGCAACGACGTCCGCGTCATGTCGATCAAGCTCGCCGACCGGCTGCACAACATGCGCACCCTCGGTGTCATGCGCCCCGAGAAGCAGGAACGCATCGCCAAGGTGACACGTGACGTGCTCATCCCGCTCGCCGAGCGGCTCGGCGTGCAAGCGCTCAAGACCGAACTGGAAGACCTCGTCTTCGCGATCCTGCACCCTGAGGAGTACGCGCACACCAGGGAGTTGATCGTCCGCAACGCGGCCCGCGCGGACGACCCGCTCGCCGAGGTCGCCGACGAGGTGCGCGGTGTGCTGCGCGAGGCGGACATTCCGGCGGAAGTCCTCATCCGCCCTCGCCACTTCGTCTCGGTGCACCGCGTCTCCCGCAAACGCGGCCGGCTCCGCGGCTCCGACTTCGGCCGCGTCCTGGTCCTGGTGAACGAGGACGCCGACTGTTACGCCGTCCTGGGTGAACTGCACACCTGTATGAAGCCGGTGGTCTCGGAGTTCAAGGACTTCATCGCGGTACCGAAGTTCAACCTGTACCAGTCGCTGCACACGGCCGTGGCGCGTGAGGACGGCCAGGTCGTCGAGGTCCTCATCCGCACCCACCAGATGCACAAGGTCGCCGAGGCCGGCGTCGTCGCCCTCGGCAACCCGTACGCACCGGCCCCCGACGACCCGGCCGACGGTGAGCGCGTCGACCCGACCCGCCCCGGCTGGCTCTCCCGGCTCCTCGACTGGCAGGAGGCGGCACCCGACCCCGACCACTTCTGGTCGACCTTGCGCGAGGACCTCGCCCAGGACCGTGAGATCACCGTCTTCCGCCCCGACGGCGGCACCCTCGGCCTGCCTGAGGGCGCTACCTGCGTGGACGCGGCCTACGCGCAGTACGGCGAGGACGCGCACGCCTGCATCGGCGCCCGGGTGAACGGCCGCCTGGCGACGCTGAGCACCGTCCTGAAGGACGGCGACACCGTCCAGCTCCTCATGGGCCAGGACGCGGCGTCGGAGCCGTCCCGGGAGTGGCTGGAGCATGCGCACACCCCCGCCGCCCGGATCGCCATCCAGCGGTGGCTGGCCGCCCATCCGGCACAGGCGGAGTCCCAGCAGCACGAGACGCGGATCGCGGAGGACCGGACAGCCGCCCGGCCCACCGACGGCCTGCCGGGCGTCCGGCCCGCCGACGGCCGAGCGGGGGCCCGGCCCGCCGACGTGTCCGAGCCGGACGTGGCGCCGGAACAGCCCGCCGACCGCTCCGCCACCGGCACCGTCCTCGCCGACCTTCCCGGCGCGTCCGTGCGGCTCGCCCGCTGCTGCACCCCCGTACCGCCCGACGAGATCACCGGTTTCGCCGTACGCGGGGGAGCGGTCACCGTGCACCGCGTGGAGTGCGCCGCTGTGGCGCGCATGAAGGACGGGGGGCGTGCGGAGGTCGGCGTGCACTGGGGGGAGGCCGCCGAGTGCCGCGTCACGCTGGTTGCGGAATCGTTCGTCCGTCCCCATCTGCTGGCGGACCTCACCGAGGCCATGGCCTCCGAGGGTGCCGAGATCGTCTCGGCGACCGTCGAGCCGCCGACTCAGCAGCAGGTGCGGCACACCTACACCGTGCAGCTCCCCGACGCCGGCCACCTGCCGGGCCTGATGCGCGCGATGCGCGACGTGGCAGGGGTGTACGACGTCAGCAGGTCCCAGCCGCAGCCGCAGGGCAACTGACACGGCCCGGTCGTCGCCGGGTTTCGCCGCCTGTGCGCTGAGCCGGCCCGGACCTGCCGGGGCGCGGGACCGCACGCGGCGCGGGAGCGTCGGCCGACGCACCTTCCGGGGGGATCACCGGGAGCCGAAGCGGCACCCGGCGCAGGCCCCGGTCCCCGGTTCGGGTGGGACGGAAGCGCGCCGTCCACGACGTTCAGCGGTGCGCTGATAGCCGTGGGGCATGCTCCTGACCCCCCACAGCCAGGCCACCACCCCCACCCGGCGGCGCCGGACCGCCGCCGCGCTGCTCACGTCGGCCGTCTCCGTCTGCCTCGTCGCCGCGAGCACCCCCGCCGTACCCCTCGGCGTCGGCGACCGGCTCTTCCCACACCTCGGCAACCCCGGCTACGACGTGGCGTCGTACGACCTCTCCTTCATCTACCCGGGCGGCAACAGCGAGCCGCTGCGGGCCGTCACGACCATCGACGCCTGGACCACCGCCGACCTGGACCGCGTCAACCTGGACTTCGCCCACGGCACGGTCGAGTCGGTCGAGGTCGACGGCGACCCCGCTCAGTTCCACACCGCCGGCGAGGATCTGGTGATCACGCCCGAGGACTCGGTGTCGGACGGCAACTGGATGCGCATCACCGTGCGGCACACCAGCGACCCCGTGCCCGCCGAGGGGCGTGAGGGTGGCTGGGTGCGTACCACGGACGGACTCGCCATGGCCAACCAGGCCGATGCCGCGCACCTGGTGTTCCCCTGCAACGACCACCCCTCCGACAAGGCGATGTTCACCATCCGGGTGACCGCGCCGGACGAGGACACGGTCGTCGCCAACGGCCTGCCCGCCGGCGTGGAGAAGTCGGGCGGGACGACGACGTGGACCTACCGCACCCAGCACCCCATGGCCACCGAACTCGCCCAGGTCTCCATCGGCCGCTCCACGGTGCTGCACCGCACCGGCCCGCACGGCCTACCCGTACGGGACGTCGTCCCGACCGAGTACCGCAAGGCGCTCGAACCCTGGCTGGAGAAGACCCCCGCACAGATCACCTGGATGGAGAACAAGGTCGGCCGCTACCCCTTCGAGACGTACGGCCTGCTCATGGCCGACGCCACCACCGGCTTCGAACTGGAGACCCAGACGCTCTCGCTCTTCGAGCGCGAGCTCTTCACCGAGCCGGTTTACCCGCCGTGGTACGTCGAGTCGATCATGGTCCATGAGCTGGCCCACCAGTGGTTCGGCAACAGCGTCAGCCCCCGCACCTGGTCGGACCTGTGGCTCAACGAGGGACACGCCACCTGGTACGAGGCGCTGTACGCCGAGGAACAAGCGGACAAGCCGATGCGGGACCGGATGAAGGCCGCCTACGGCGCCTCCGACCGCTGGCGCGCCGCCGGCGGACCACCCGCGGCCCCCAAGGCCCCCGACGCCGGCCGCAAGACCAGCATCTTCCGGCCCAACGTCTACGACGGCGCGGCGCTCGTCCTGTACGCCCTGCGCCAGGAGATCGGCCGCCCGGCCTTCGAACGCCTGGAACGCGCCTGGGTCGAGCGGTACCGGGACGACACGGCCACGACGGCGGACTTCGTCCGACTGGCCAGCGAGATCGCCGGACGCGACCTGGACGGTTTCTTCCAGGGCTGGCTGTACGGCGAGAAGACCCCGCCGATGCCCGGGCACCCGGACTGGAAGCCGCAGGCACCCGCGCAGACGTCGCAGACGCAGGCACCCGCGACGTTCTCGCAGACGCAGGCACCCGCGAAGATCTCGCAGACGCAGGCTCCGGTCAGGCCGCAGGCGTCCGTGAAGCAGGCCCGGCCGGCGAAGGCGGCGGCCCGATAACACGGTGACGAGACGCCCCGTGCCGTGCGACCATCTTCAGGTCGGCGCGGCACGAAGCGCCGGGAATCTCCCGGACCGCCCGTGCGTTGCAGACAATGAACGGTTTCCCACCAACGTAAGGATCCAATGACCTCCTCTTCTTCCTTTTCCCAGGACTCCAAGCGCTTCGCGCACAGCCACCCCGAGGGTCTTCGGGCCGATGCCCTGATGGAAGAGGACGTCGCCTGGAGCCACGAGATCGACGGAGAGCGGGACGGCGACCAGTTCGACCGCTCCGACCGCGCGGCCCTGCGCCGTGTGGCGGGCCTCTCCACCGAGCTCGAGGACGTCACCGAGGTCGAGTACCGCCAGCTCCGCCTGGAGCGGGTCGTCCTCGTCGGCGTCTGGACCTCGGGAACCGTGCAGGACGCGGAGAACTCCCTCGCGGAGCTCGCCGCCCTCGCCGAGACGGCCGGCGCGCTGGTGCTCGACGGAGTCACCCAGCGCCGCGACAAGCCCGACGCGGCCACGTACATCGGCTCCGGCAAGGCCGAGGAGCTGCGCGACATCGTCATCGAGACGGGCGCGGACACCGTCATCTGCGACGGTGAGCTCAGCCCGGGCCAGCTGATCCACCTCGAGGACGTCGTCAAGGTCAAGGTCATCGACCGGACGGCCCTGATCCTGGACATCTTCGCCCAGCACGCCAAGTCCCGAGAGGGCAAGGCGCAGGTCGCCCTCGCGCAGATGCAGTACATGCTGCCTCGACTGCGCGGCTGGGGTCAGTCGCTGTCCCGGCAGATGGGCGGCGGCAAGGGCGGCGGCCTCGCCACCCGTGGTCCGGGTGAGACCAAGATCGAGACGGACCGGCGCCGGATCCGCGAGAAGATGGCGAAGATGCGCCGGGAGATCGCGGAGATGAAGACCGGCCGCGAGATCAAGCGCCAGGAGCGCAAGCGCCACAAGGTGCCGTCCGTGGCCATCGCGGGCTACACCAACGCCGGCAAGTCCTCGCTGCTCAACCGCCTCACAGGCGCAGGCGTGCTGGTCGAGAACGCGCTGTTCGCGACCCTCGACCCGACCGTGCGCCGGGCCGAGACGCCGAGCGGACGGCTGTACACGCTGGCCGACACGGTCGGCTTTGTACGCCACCTGCCCCACCACCTGGTCGAGGCGTTCCGCTCCACGATGGAGGAGGTCGGCGAGTCCGACCTGATCCTGCACGTGGTCGACGGTTCGCACCCGTTCCCGGAGGAGCAGCTGGCCGCCGTGCGCGAGGTGGTCCGGGACGTCGGCGCCACCGACGTACCCGAGATCGTCGTGATCAACAAGGCGGACGCGGCCGACCCGCTGACGCTACAGCGGCTACTGCGCGTCGAGAAGCGGTCCATCGCGGTCTCGGCCCGCACCGGCCAGGGCATCGAGGAGCTGCTCGCGCTCATCGACAACGAGCTGCCGCGCCCCTCGGTCGAGATCGAGGCACTCGTGCCGTACACGCACGGCAAGCTGGTCGCACGTGCGCATGACGAGGGCGAGGTGATCTCCGAGGAGCACACCGCGGAGGGCACCCTGCTCAAGGTGCGGGTGCACGAGGAGCTGGCGGCGGAGCTCACGCCGTACGCTCCGGCGCCGGCGCTCTGAATCCGGCTGAGCGCGCGTCTCGCTTGAGTAGGCGGCGCGCTTGAGTAAGCGTGGCGTCTGAGCGTGCGCCTTGCTCGGGCCCGCGTTTCGCTCGAACGCGGGAAGGCCCGCCCCCATCGCCGGGGGTGGGCCTTCTCCATGCGCGGGTCGTGCGGGTCACTGACCGCCGTAGGTCTTGCTCATGTTCTGGTAGAGCGCCTCGGCGTCACGGCCGAACTGCGGTCCTGCCAGCCAGGAGTTGTCGGCCGGACCGATCGAGGTGTTGGACACCAGCACCGACTTGCCGTTCAGAACCCGGAACCAGCCGCCGCCGGAGGAACCACCGGTCATGTCGCAACCGATGCGGTACATCGTCGGCAGGGACGGGCTGAGCGAGAACCGGCCGGGGACGTCGATGCACTTGAACATCTTCTCGCCGTTGTACGGCGGTGCCGCCGGGTAGCCCCAGGCGCCCATCTTGGCGGCCTCGGCCGCGGACGGAGCGGAGAAGTCCACGTCCAGCGCGGCGCCGACCGTCTCCTCCAGGGACTTGGCACCCTGCTCGGGCTTGACGTGCAGTACGGCGTAGTCGTACGCGGCGCCGTCACCGCCGCTTTCGGAACCGCCCTGGATCCACTGGTCGGAGGTGGAGGCCCAGTTCGCCCACCAGTTGCCGTACGGGGCGATCTCCGTCGGGTTCGCGTTGGTCAGCTGCGCCTCGGACTTGCCGAGGTCGTTGTAGGCCGGGACGAACACGATGTTGCGGTACCAGCCGCCGTCGCCCCCGGCGTGCACACAGTGGCCCGCCGTCCACACCAGGTTGGACTTGCCCGGGTGGTTCACGTCCTTGACGACCGTGCCGGAGCAGACGGCCGGGCCGTCGGGGGAGTCGAAGAAGACCTTGCCGACCGGCGCCGCGTTGCGGTGATACGGCGTCTTCTCGGCCTGCGCCCGGACGGGCGCGGGGTCCGGGTCGCTGACGCCCTGGCCCGCCGACGCGTCCTTCGTCGTGACCCTCTTGTCCGCCTCGTCTGCGGACTGCATCCGCTCCGGCTTCCAGAGGCCCTCGATCACGGGGTTGACGAAGTCCTTGGCGTCACTGAGCCACTTGTCCTTGTCCCAGTCCTTCCAGCCGCCGTTCTTCCACTTGTCGACGTCGATCCCGTGCTCCTTGAGCCTGTCCGCGAGATCGGCCGGGATCCGGACCTTGCCGCCACCGTCCGCGGCGGCCTGCGAGCTGGTGGCGTCGGGCTTGTCGCTCGCCGCATCCCCCGAGCCGCCACAGGCGGTCGCGGTGAGCGCCAGGGCGGCGACGATACCGGCGGCGGTGAGGACGGTGCGCCGTCCGCGCCCGGGTGCGGGCGTACGTGTGGAACGCATGGTGCGATGACCCCCGTTGGTGCGAATGAATGTGGTGCTGGTGAGAGTGGCGACGGTGCTGGTGCCGCGTGTGCAGGGCACAGGCGGGGAGCTGTCGGCTCCGCGCGACACCCCACTGTGCACGGGGAGTTGAGGGCGTACCGGGGTGGGGCGGTGAAGGTTCGCGAGAGCTTCCGGGGCGGCTGTCATGAGTCCGGGGGCTCCGGCGCACCGGGGCACCCGGGGGCGCCCCGGAGGAGCGGGTGCGCCGCCGGGGAATCCTTCGCCCTCCGGCGGCGAGGCTCAGCCGGCCGTCACCGGCCGGCGAACTTCTTGCTGACCGAGTCGTACACGCCCTTGGCCACCCCGCCCAGGCGCGGTCCGGCCAGCCACCCCGACGTCACCGGCCCGATCGAGGTGTTGGACACCAGCGCCGGCTTGCCGTCCGAGCCGGTCGCGACCCAGCCGCCACCGGACGAACCACCGGTCATGGTGCAACCGATGCGGTACATGGTCGGATCCGACGCGATGACCGACAGCCGCCCGGGCCGGTCCTCGCACCGGTACAGCTTCTGCCCGTCGTAGGGCTTCGCGGCCGGGTAGCCGATCGCCGTGACACTCTTCACCTGCGGCACCGCGGGCGCCTTGAACTCGACCGGCAGCGCCGAACCGACCACTTCCTCCAGCGACTTGCCGCCGCTGCCCTTCTCCGGCGTGACGTGGATGACCGCGAAGTCGTACGGTGCGCCGTCACCACCCGTGGAACCGCCCTGCTCGATCCACTGGTCCGAGGTCTGCGCCCAGTCGCCCCACCAGACTCCATAGGGAGCGACATCCTCGCGGGTGGCGTTCTCCAGCTCCGCCACCGGCTTGCCGTCGTCGTTGTACGACGGCACGAACGCGATGTTGCGGTACCAGCCGCCCTTCTTGCCCGCGTGCACGCAGTGGCCCGCCGTCCACACCAAATTGGACTTGCCCGGGTGCGCCGGGTCCTTCACCACCGTCGCCGAGCAGACCGCCGAGCCCTCGGGAGAGTCGAAGAACACCTTCCCGGACGTGGGGACGTTGGCGTGGTAGGACGGCGGCACGGCCTGCGCCTGGACGGGATCGGGCGTCGCGTCGGTCACGCCTTGGTCCTCGGCGATCTCGCCCTCGTCGACGCCCTGGTCGGGTTCCTCGGCCTCCCGCATGCGGTCCGGGTTCCAGAGCCCCTCGATGATCGGGTTGATGTACTCGTTCGCCTCGCGCAGCCAGTCGTCCCGGTCCCAGTTCTTCCAGGCACCGTTCTTCCACTTGTCGATGTCGATCCCGTGCTCGCGCAGCCGGTCCCTGATGTCGTCCGGGATCTTGAACTTGCCGTCATCGGTGCCGGAGCCGGAGGCCGTGGCGGACGCGGAGGCCTCCCCGTCCGCTGTCGCGTCGCCCGACTCGCAGGCGGTGGCGGTCAGGGCCAGCGCCGAGACGAGGGCCACGGCAGCCAGGACGGGGGAGTTCCTGCGGCGCCTCCCCCCTCCGGCGGCTTGGGACGACGGTCGTCGTATGGGTCGCATGATCTGACTCTCCCCCTGGAACGGAACGAACGTGGACGGACCGCCTGTTTTCGCCCCGACTCCCGCTGCTCTGCGGGAAGTTCGGGGTGACGTCGCGGTGTCCGGGAACGGCATCACACACTATGCGGTGGCTGTGGGGGCGATCCGACGGATCCGCAACAGTTCCGTCACGGAAAGGATCTTGAGACAACCCGTAACCCGGTGAGAGATCCGGGGTTGGTAGCGGTGGGGGGCCTGCTGTCCGTGCGCGGTCCTCTGTGCCCGTGCCCGGTGGGAGGTCAGGAAAGTCGTGGCGGAAACCACCCATGGGGGTCGTGCGTCGGAGGAGGCCGCTGTGGGGCGTACACAGGCGACACCCCTCCCCGGCGGAGCTCCGGAAGACGCCACCCGTACCCGGCGCCCTGCGCACGAGGGAATCCTGCGCCGCCACGCCGCACGCGAACCCGCCGCCCGGACCTACGCCCGTGCCCTGCCGATCGTTCCGGTGCGGGCCCGGGGACTCACCATCGAGGGCGCGGACGGCCGCCGCTACCTGGACTGCCTCTCCGGGGCCGGCACTCTGGCCCTCGGCCACAACCATCCGGTCGTCCTGGAGTCCCTCCGCAAGGTCCTCGACTCCGGGGCACCGTTGAGCACCCTCGACCTGGCGACACCCGTCAAGGACGCCTTCCTCACCGAACTGTTCCGTACGCTGCCGCCGGGCCTCGCCGAACGGGCCCACGTACGGTTCTGCGGCCCGACCGGCATCGACGCCGTCGAGACGGCCTACGCCCTGGTCCGCGCGGCGACCGGCCGGAACGGTCTCCTGGCCTTCACCGGAGCCGACCGTGTGGGAACCGCCGGCGCACTCGACGACACCCCCGCGCACGCCCACGACGCGCGGATCCCCTGCCTGCCCTGTCCACCGGACGACCACCTCGCCTTTGACGCCGGGGGCGAGGACGGAGCCGCCTTCGCCGCCCGCCGGCCGGAGTCCTTCCTCGACGACGTCGGGGAGGGGGCGCCCCTGCCCGCCGGTGTGATCGTCGAGCCTGTCCAGAGCGAGGGCAGAGTCGTCCCCGCTCCGGACGCGTGGCTGCGCCGCCTGCGACAGCTCACCGCCGACCGGTCCATCCCGCTGATCGCTGACGAGACCCGGACCGGCGTGGGCCGGACCGGCGCCTTCTGGGCGGTCGAGCACAGCGGCGTCACCCCCGACGTGATGGTCCTCTCCCACGCCATCGGCGGCAGCCTGCCCCTGGCCGTCGTGGTGTACCGCGACGACCTCGACACCGGGCACCCCGGCGCCCCCGCCGAAACCTTCCCCGGCAACCAGCTCGCCATGGCCGCCGGCACAGCGACCCTCGCCCATGTCCGCGAGAACGCCCTCGCCGAGCGTGCAGCCACGCTCGGGGCGCGAATGCTGGATCAACTCCGGCCCCTCGTATCCGAGTACGCCTGCGTGGGGGAGGTGCGGGGGAGAGGGCTGATGATCGGGGTCGAGTTGGTGGATCCGTGGGGCGCCGACCCGCAGGGGGAAAGGGCCCAGGCCGCTGCCCCAGGCGCTGCGGAGAGCGCCGTGGCGGAGCCCGTGATGCCGGGCAGCGGGCCGCACGGACACGGACCGCTCCCCGCCGCCCCCGAACTCGCGGCCGCCGTCCAGCGGGAGTGCCTGCGACGCGGCCTCATCGTCGGACTCGCCGGCGGGGCCGCGAGCGTTGTACAGCTGCTGCCACCCCTGACCATCACCGACGAACAAGCGGCCGCCGTACTGGACCGCTTGGCCGATGCGGTCCGGGCGGCAGCCCGGTGCCGTGGGGGTGGCACGGCAGCCGCACCGTGAACGCCGTGCACGGAGACGGCGGGCGTCGCGGTCCGCGTCATGCCTGCGCGTCATGGTGCCACTGCCGACGGTCCCCGTCCGGCATGAGCCCCGCAACGCGCCGCACGCCCCGTACGCCGCCGCCATGAGCCCCGAGCGTCAGAAGCCCCGCAGCCCGCACGCCCGCAGCCCTCCTGCCCCGGGGCCTGTAGACCCGCCCGCTGCGGGACCTCGCGTCCCGCTTGTCGCGCCGAGTGAAGCTGCTCGGCACGCCTCCTTCGCCCGCACGATCCGGAACCACCTCACGAGGTACCTGCCGTGAATGCCACCCCGCACCCCGACGACCAAGCCCCGGGCCTCGCCCCGACCTCGGCTTCGGCGTCTGCTTCGGCCCAAGAACGACGCTCCGCCGAAGACAGGCCGACGGCGACATCGCCGGACCGGAGGGTTCCTCACCAACGGCCGGCGGCTGACCCCGCCCAGGGGTCGAGCGAGAACCATGCCGCTGATCCACTGGAGCATCCCGACCCGCACACCGTCGCCCAGGCCGCCGCCGTGGAGAACCTGCTCCGCTGCTGGGCACGCGAGACCGATCACCCGGCCCCGGCGGACGGCGTCCTGCGCATCCCCCTCCCCGCCAGTGGCACGGCCGTCCTCGCCCCGGTGCGCTACTGGTCTCCAACAGGCTGGCATCGCTTCGGCCCTCCTCGTCTCGCCGATGCTCCCGACACCAGCCCACCGGCCGATGCCGTCACGATCGCCGCCCTGCTCACCAGGGAGACATCCACAGGGGCCTCTGGCCTCCAGACTTCCCCTGTCAGCAACTCCCTTTCGATCGAGGGCGCCGCGCTCGTCGCCGGGGTCGCCGACTCCCTCCGACGCGTCGCCACCTTCATCACCGACCGCCGGGAACACCCCGCCGACGGCCCCGACCTCTTCCTGTCCGCGGAACAGGCACTCCTCCTCGGACACCCCCTGCACCCCACCCCGAAGAGTCGCGAAGGTCTCACGGAGTCCGAATCCCCTCTCTACTCACCGGAGTTGCGCGGCGCCTTCCCCTTGCACTGGATGGCTGTCGCCCCCTCCCTCCTGGCCACCGACTCCTCCTGGACCGAACGCGGCCGACCCGTCCCCGCCAACAGACTCACCGCTCGACTCGCCGGGACCGTGACGAAGCTGCCGGAGGGGTACGCCCTCCTGCCCCTGCACCCCTGGCAGGCACACGAGGTCCGGCGCCGGCCGCAGACCGCCGCTCTGTCGGACACCGGACTGCTCCAAGACCTCGGCGCCCACGGCCCCGACTGGCACCCCACCTCCTCCCTCCGAACCGTCTACCGGGCCCACGCCCCTGCGATGCTCAAGCTCTCGCTGGGCCTGCGCATCACCAACTCCCGCCGGGAGAACCTCCGCAAGGAACTCCACCGCGGCGTCGAGGTCCACCGCCTGCTCCGTAGCGGCCTGGGGCAGGAGTGGCGCTCCGAGCACCCGGGATTCGACATCGTCCGGGACCCGGCCTGGCTCGCCGTGGACACCCCCGATGGCACTCCCGTGCCCGGGCTGGACGTGGTGATCCGCCACAACCCGTTCGGCCCCACCGACGATGTGTCCTGCGTCGCCGGGCTCCTCTCGCCGCGTCCATGCCCCTCGACCCCGCTGGAGGGGACTCCGGAACACTCCGACAAGCAGGGCCCTGGTCTGCGGTCCCGACTGGCCGAAGTGGTCACGCGTCTGGCCCGGCGCACCGGCCGGCCTCGCGGAGCCGTCGCCGCCGAGTGGTTCCTGCGCTACCTCGGGCACGTGGTGCGTCCCGTCCTCTGGCTGGACGCTGAGGCGGGCGTCGCGCTGGAAGCGCACCAGCAGAACACCCTGCTCCTGCTGGACGCCGACGGCTGGCCCAGCGGCGGCCGCTACCGGGACAACCAGGGCTACTACTTCCGCGCGTCCCGGCGCCAGGACCTCGACGCCCGGCTGCCCGGCATCGGAGAACGGAGCGACACCTTCGTCTGCGACCGGGTGACTGACGAGCGGTTCGTGTACTACCTGGTGATCAACAACGTGCTCGGTCTGATCGGCGCGTTCGGCTCCCAGGGGCTCGCCGACGAGCGGCTGCTGCTCGCCGCCTTCCGACGCTTCCTGCACACTCTCGCCTCCGGCCCGGCCCGGCTGCGCACCTCGCTGCCCTCCCTGTTGCTCGACTCGCCCGTCCTGCGGTGCAAGGCCAACCTGCTGACCCGGCTGCACGGGCTCGATGAACTCGTCGGCCCGGTCGACACCCAGTCCGTCTACGTCACCATCGCCAACCCCCTGCATTCCTGACCGCTGCAACCGACCCCGACCACCGCTGACCCACCTCCTGCATCTCTGAGGACTCGCCACCCCCTTCCTGAGAGGAGCGTCCGGTGTCTCCCGCCGACCCGATCGCCGAGACGGGTGTCGCCGTCACCGACCCCGCCGGCACCGCCTCCGCCTCCCACGCCGCCAATGGGGGCGACTCCGCTTCCGATGCCGGTGCCTGTACCCCTGGCGCGGCCGACGCCGGTCACTTCGCCGGGGAGGACCTTCTCGACGACCTTGCCGCATGGGGTCCGGCAGACACGCCCGCAGGTCGGTTCCACCTCGTCCCGGCGTGCATCGAACGCGACCTTCCGCTGATCAGCCGCTGGATGAACGACCCCGCCGCCGCGACGTTCTGGGAGCTCTCAGGTCCGCAGGGCGTGACGGAAGACCACCTGAGGACTCAGCTGGCCGGCGACGGGCGCAGCGTGCCGTGCATGGGCGTACTGGACGGGGTGCCGATGAGCTACTGGGAGATCTACCGGGCCGATCTCGACCCGTTGGCCCGGCACTACGCCGCCCGCCCTCACGACACGGGTATCCATCTCCTGGTCGGCGGAGTTGCCGAACGAGGGCGCGGCCTGGGAGGTCTGCTGCTCCGGGCCGTGGCCGACCTCGTACTGACACGGCGGCCCACCTGCGCACGTGTCATCGCGGAACCCGACATCCGCAACACCCCCTCCATCGCCGCTTTCCTGACCGCCGGCTTCCGGTTCTCCACCGAGGTCGACCTGCCCGCCAAGCGAGCCGCTCTCATGGTCCGAGAGCGATCACTCCGCCATGTGTTGTAACGCTGTGCCATTGCGCCGTCACTCATCGAACGCGGCTCGTGCCGCGACAGTTCCCGCCCGCCGAGCTTCTTTTCGCGAGAACCCACGCCGCGCCGTTGTCGACAGAACCCAGGCAGAGCCGGTTTCCGCGAGGACCCGCGCCGCGACGCCACCGTCGCAGGCGTTCAACCCGCCCAGGTGCCGGCCGGTGCCCACCGCTCACCTCCCGCCCACCCACCGCACACCCCGAGGAGCCCACACCCTTGATCTCGTCCCCCGCACCCGCCTTGAGCGCCCGTTTGTCAGTGCAGGGTCGTAGGGTGGTCGCGCTATGACGAAGCCCTCACTCCCCGAACTCCTGCATGCTGCCGTCGCTGCCGTCGGCGGTACGGAGCGCCCCGGTCAGGTGGCCATGGCCGAAGCCGTCGAGGAAGCGATCGACGACGGCTCCCACCTGCTGGTCCAGGCCGGCACCGGTACTGGTAAGTCGCTGGGCTACCTGGTGCCCGCGCTCGCCCACGGGGAGCGTGTGGTCGTCGCGACCGCGACCCTCGCCCTGCAACGTCAGCTGGTGGAGCGCGACCTGCCGAGAACGGTCGAGTCGTTGCACCCCCTGCTGCGCCGACGCCCGGAGTTCGCGATGCTCAAGGGCCGGTCGAACTACCTGTGTCTGCACCGACTGCACGAGGGCGTCCCGCAGGACGAGGAGGAGGGTCTCTTCGACCAGTTCGAGGCCGCCGCGCCCACCAGCAAGCTGGGCCAGGACCTGCTGAGGGTGCGCGACTGGGCCGACGAGACCGAAACGGGCGATCGTGACGACCTCACGCCCGGCATCTCGGACCGGGCCTGGTCCCAGGTGTCGGTCTCGTCGCGGGAGTGCCTGGGCGCGTCGAAGTGCGCGTACGGCGCCGAGTGCTTCGCGGAGATGGCCCGTGAGCGGGCGAAGCTCGCCGAGGTCGTCGTCACCAATCACGCGCTGCTCGCGATCGACGCCATCGAGGGAGCTCCGGTCCTTCCGCAGCACGAGGTGCTGATCGTCGACGAGGCGCACGAACTGGTATCCCGCGTGACCGGGGTCGCCACCGGTGAGCTCACCCCCGGCCAGGTCAACCGGGCGGTGCGGCGCGCCGCGAAACTCGTGAACGAGAAGGCCGCCGACCAGCTCCAGACCGCCGCCGAGGGTTTCGAGCGGCTGATGGAGCTGGCGCTGCCAGGCCGTCTGGAGGAGATCCCCGAAGATCTCGGGTACGCCCTCATGGCGCTGCGCGACGCGTGCCGCACGGTCATCTCCGCGATCGGCACGACCCGCGACAAGTCCGTCCAGGACGAGGACGCCGTCCGCAAGCAGGCCCTGGCCTCCGTGGAGAACGTGCACGACGTGGCGGAGCGCATCACGAACGGCTCCGAGTGGGACGTGGTCTGGTACGAGCGCCACGACCGTTTCGGCGCCTCCCTGCGTGTCGCCCCCATGTCCGTCTCCGGGCTGCTGCGCGAGAAGCTCTTCGCGGACCGCTCCGTGGTGCTGACGTCCGCGACGCTGAAGCTGGGCGGCGACTTCAACGGTGTGGGCGCCTCCCTGGGCCTCGCCCCCGAGGGCACCGAGGGCGACGACCTCCCGAAGTGGAAGGGCATCGACGTCGGCTCGCCCTTCGACTACCGCAAGCAGGGCATCCTGTACGTCGCCAAGCACCTCGCGCGCCCCGCGCGGGATGGTGACCGCGCCGACATGCTGGACGAACTCACGGAGCTGATCCAGGCGGCGGGCGGCCGGACCCTCGGCCTGTTCTCCTCGATGCGGGGTGCCCAGCTGGCCGCCGAGGAACTGCGCTCCCGTATCCCGGAGTATCCGATCCTGCTCCAGGGCGAGGAGACGCTCGGGGAGCTCATCAAGAACTTCGCGGCCGACCCGAAGACCTGCCTCTTCGGCACGCTGTCGCTCTGGCAGGGCGTGGACGTCCCTGGTCCCAGCTGCCAGCTGGTCGTCATGGACAAGATCCCGTTCCCGCGCCCGGACGATCCTCTGATGAGCGCCCGGCAGAAGGCCGTGGAGGACGCCGGTGGCAACGGCTTCATGGCGGTCGCCGCCACCCACGCCGCTCTGCTCATGGCCCAGGGCGCCGGCCGTCTCGTACGGGCGTCGGGGGACCGGGGCGTGGTCGCCGTCCTCGATCAGCGTCTGGCGACGGCCCGCTACGGCGGCTACCTGAAGGCCTCGCTGCCCGACTTCTGGTTCACGACGGATCGGAACCAGGTGCGGAAGTCGCTCGCGGCGATCGACGCTGCGGCTCAGCAGACCGAAGAAGAATGAGCCGCGGCCAGGCCGACGGCTGAGCCGCCGGCCTACCCGCACAGGCACGAGCCACCGGCTCCCGGGCTCGGTCATCACAGCCGGTCCTGGACAGCGCAGGGCCCCGGAACCGGCGCAGGGGTCCCGGGGCCCGGTCAGAGGGCGGGCCTGCCGGCCCTGCCCGACGCGGTGCGCGCTGTCAGACGCGCCGCAGTACGGCCACCACCTTGCCGAGGATGGTCGCGTCGTCGCCGGGGATCGGCTCGTAGGACGCGTTGTGCGGCAGGAGCCAGACGTGGCCGTCCTCGCGCTTGAAGCGCTTGACGGTGGCCTCGCCGTCGAGCATCGCGGCCACGATGTCGCCGTTCTCGGCGACCGGCTGACGGCGCACCGTGACCCAGTCGCCATCGCAGATCGCGGCCTCGATCATCGAGTCACCCACGACCTTCAGGACGAACAGCTCACCGTCGCCCACGAGCTGGCGGGGCAGGGGGAAGACGTCCTCGACGGACTCCTCGGCGAGGATCGGGCCACCGGCGGCGATCCGGCCCACCAGCGGCACATAGGACGCGGCGGGCTTGCCCGCGGTGTCCGTCGGCTGCACCGAGGCGGCCTGGTCGGAGCCGCGCACTTCGTAGGCGCGCGGGCGGTGCGGGTCACGGCGCAGGAAGCCCTTGCGTTCGAGCGCCATCAGCTGGTGTGCCACGGAGGATGTGCTGGAAAGGCCGACGGCCTGACCGATCTCCCGCATCGACGGCGGGTAGCCTCGTCGCTGCACGGAGTCCCGGATGACCTCGATCACCCGGCGCTGGCGGTCGGTGAGTCCGGAACTGTCCGCCCGGATGCCGGGAGGTCGGCCCGGCAGGGAGCGCTTGTGCCCCTCAGGGTTCGTGGCTTCGTTCATCGCATGCACCGGCTCCAGTCGGCCCTGGGAGCGGTCCTGGGCAGCGATGGCGGCACTGTCTGCGGTGGTGGTCACGTCGGCCCCTCTCGATGGTCTCCCTGCTGGACAACGGTAGTTGCTTTCGAAAGGTTGCGCCAAACACACGTTCGAGTGAAAAAACGCGAATCTACGGACGCGATCATGTGTCCGGGTGTATTGGCGGCCGTGCCACCTCGCGGGCAAAAGGGCCCATTGCTGTACTCTTCACCGCCGGGGTGATCACCTAGTGGACTGTGCCCCAGTCTGCCATCCGGCATTCCCGCGCTTCGGGGCCGGTCCTCATCTGTGCGGGAGTCCCACCTCCCCTCCTCGCGGCGCCTACGGTATCTCCGCATGTGCCGCGGCGATACGCCCGTGCATCAACGGATGTGGACGCACCCTTGAGCGAGGTCGTCGGAAGGCGGCTCACGGGGGCGAACGGGCGGGTGTGGCAGGGGTTGTTGCGTGCCACCTGCGCCTATGCGTGCGACACGCGGGATGGGCCTGGATGTATGAGCCAATCCCCACATCTAGTGGTTGGATTGCAGCAGCAGCCCAGAAGTTGTGGTCCCCCCGGTCTCGAGGCCCATGGTCATCGCCTATGCTTGGGGCTGCTTCGTGGGGCGCAAGATGCCCGGCGAGGCTATTGAGTCTGCTGTGAGGAGGGTTGTTTT
This sequence comes from [Streptosporangium] indianense, assembly GCF_021474405.1. GTDB lineage: Bacteria > Actinomycetota > Actinomycetes > Streptomycetales > Streptomycetaceae > Streptomyces > Streptomyces indiaensis. Next base: position 21,109 of record NZ_JAKEIO010000025.1, on the reverse strand, counting down.
TTCATGCACTGCCCCTTCTGCAGGCACCCCGACAGCCGGGTCGTGGACAGTCGTACGACCGACGACGGCACGTCGATCCGAAGGCGCCGCCAGTGCCCTGACTGCTCCCGTCGTTTCACGACGGTGGAGACGTGCTCGCTCATGGTGGTGAAGCGGTCCGGAGTCACCGAGCCCTTCAGCCGTACGAAGATCATCAATGGTGTGCGCAAGGCGTGCCAGGGACGGCCCGTCACCGAGGATGCGCTCGCCCAGCTCGGCCAGCGGGTCGAGGAGGCGGTGCGAGCCACCGGAAGCGCCGAGCTGACCACCCACGACGTGGGGCTGGCCATACTCGGCCCCTTGCAGGAACTCGATCTCGTGGCCTACCTGCGGTTCGCCTCGGTCTACCGGGCGTTCGACTCGCTCGACGACTTCCAGGCGGCCATCACGGAACTGAGGGCACAGACGGGACCCCCCGAGACGGACGACCCGGACCGCGAGGGCGCGGCTGCGGGGAGCCGGCAGGACGACCGCGGGCCCGGAGGGACCGAGCAGGTCCCCGAGCCCGCAGGCGCCGCCGACTGACCGGCGGGCCGGACCCGGAAGGCAGCTCCGGGACCCGGCCGGGCGGCGGCGTGAGAAGACCTGTTGCGGGCGTGTGAGTGGGCGCTCGCAACATCAGACAGAACAACGTGCACCGGGAACATCGGCGCACTTCAGGGCGTTTTCGCCCGTACAGGGAGGCGGCATGACAGAGACGGCGAGCGGTCCGGCACGGAGTCCCCGCGCCAAGAGCGCCAAGGCGAGCAAGGGCCTGCGTGTCGAGCGCATCCACACCACCCCTGGGGTCCACCCCTATGACGAGGTGGCCTGGGAGAGCCGTGACGTCGTCATGACCAACTGGCGCGACGGCTCGGTCAACTTCGAGCAGCGCGGCGTGGAGTTCCCCGACTTCTGGTCGGTGAACGCGGTCAACATCGTCACCAGCAAGTACTTCCGCGGTGCCGTGGGCACCCCGCAGCGCGAGACCAGCCTCAAGCAGCTGATCGACCGCATCGTGAAGACGTACCGGAAGGCCGGTGAGGACTACAAGTACTTCGCCTCGCCCGCCGACGCCGAGATCTTCGAGCACGAGCTGGCCTACGCCCTCCTGCACCAGATCTTCAGCTTCAACAGCCCCGTGTGGTTCAACGTGGGCACGCCGCAGCCCCAGCAGGTCTCCGCCTGTTTCATCCTGTCCGTCGATGACTCCATGGAGTCGATCCTCGACTGGTACAAGGAAGAGGGCATGATCTTCAAGGGCGGCTCCGGCGCCGGCCTGAACCTCTCCCGCATCCGCTCCTCCAAGGAGCTGCTGTCCTCCGGTGGCAACGCCTCCGGCCCGGTCTCCTTCATGCGCGGCGCCGACGCCTCCGCAGGAACGATCAAGTCCGGTGGCGCCACCCGCCGCGCCGCCAAGATGGTCGTCCTCGATGTGGACCACCCGGACATCGAGGACTTCATCGAGACCAAGGTCAAGGAAGAAGAGAAGATCCGCGTCCTGCGCGACGCCGGCTTCGACATGGACCTGGGCGGCGACGACATCACGTCCGTCCAGTACCAGAACGCCAACAACTCGGTCCGTGTGAACGACGAGTTCATGAAGGCGGTCGACCAGGGCGGCCAGTTCGGGCTGCGCGGCCGGATGACCGGCGAGGTCATCGAGGAGGTCGACGCCAAGGCGCTCTTCCGCAAGATCGCCGAGGCCGCCTGGGCCTGCGCCGACCCCGGCATCCAGTACGACGACACCATCAACAACTGGCACACCTGCCCCGAGTCCGGCCGGATCACCGCGTCGAACCCGTGCAGCGAGTACATGCACCTGGACAACACGTCCTGCAACCTGGCCTCGCTGAACCTGATGAAGTTCCTGAAGGACGACGGCAAGGGCAACCAGTCCTTCGAGGCCGAGCGCTTCCAGAAGGTCGTCGAGCTGGTCATCACGGCGATGGACATCTCGATCTGCTTCGCGGACTTCCCGACCCAGAAGATCGGCGAGAACACGCGCGCGTTCCGCCAGCTCGGCATCGGCTACGCCAACCTCGGCGCCCTGCTGATGGCCACCGGTCACGCCTACGACTCCGACGGCGGCCGCGCCCTCGCCGGTGCCATCACCTCCCTGATGACCGGCACGGCGTACCGGCGCTCCGCCGAACTCGCCGCGGTCGTCGGCCCCTACGACGGCTACGCCCGCAACGCCGACGCCCACAAGCGCGTCATGAAGCAGCACTCCGACGCCAACGACACGGCCGTCCGCATGGACGACCTGGACAGCCCGGTGTGGGCCGCCGCCAGCGAGGCCTGGGGCGACGTGCTCCGCCTCGGTGAGAAGAACGGTTTCCGTAACTCCCAGGCGTCCGTGCTCGCCCCGACCGGAACCATCGGTCTGGCGATGTCCTGCGACACCACCGGTGTCGAGCCCGACCTCGCGCTGGTCAAGTTCAAGAAGCTGGTCGGCGGCGGCTCGATGCAGATCGTCAACGGCACCGTCCCGCAGGCCCTGCGCCGCCTGGGCTACCTGGAAGAGCAGATCGAGGCGATCGTCGCCCACATCGCCGACCACGGCAATGTGATCGACGCCCCCGGCCTCAAGCCCGAGCACTACGAGGTGTTCGACTGCGCCATGGGCGAGCGGGCCATCTCCCCGATGGGCCACGTCCGCATGATGGCCGCGATCCAGCCGTGGATCTCGGGCGCCATCTCCAAGACGGTCAACATGCCGGAGACGGCGACCGTCGAGGAGGTCGAGGAGATCTACTTCGAGGCCTGGAAGCTCGGCGTCAAGGCCCTCGCGATCTACCGCGACAACTGCAAGGTCGGCCAGCCCCTCTCCGCCAAGACCAAGGAGAAGGAGAAGGCGGAGATCACCGAGAAGGCCGAGGAGACGATCCGTACCGCGGTCGAGAAGGTCGTCGAGTACCGCCCGGTCCGCAAGCGCCTGCCGAAGGGACGCCCCGGCATCACCACGTCCTTCACCGTCGGCGGCGCCGAGGGCTACATGACGGCCAACTCCTACCCGGACGACGGTCTCGGTGAGGTCTTCCTGAAGATGTCCAAGCAGGGCTCGACCCTCGCGGGCATGATGGACGCCTTCTCCATCGCGGTCTCCGTCGGTCTGCAGTACGGCGTGCCGCTGGAGACGTACGTCTCGAAGTTCACCAACATGCGCTTCGAGCCGGCCGGCATGACGGACGACCCGGACGTGCGGATGGCGCAGTCGATCGTCGACTACATCTTCCGCCGCCTGGCGCTGGACTTCCTGCCCTTCGAGACGCGCTCCGCACTCGGCATCCACTCCGCCGAGGAGCGTCAGCGTCACCTCGAGACCGGTTCCTACGAGCCGAGCGACGACGAGGTCGACGTCGAGGGCCTGGCCCAGTCCGCGCCACGCGCCCAGGAGCTGAAGGCCGTGTCCGCCCCGAGGGTCGAGGAGGCGGTCAAGCCCGCCCCGCAGCAGGCTCACACCAGCGCCGAACTGGTGGAGATGCAGTTGGGCATCCAGGCCGACGCCCCGCTGTGCTTCTCGTGCGGTACGAAGATGCAGCGCGCCGGTTCCTGCTACATCTGCGAGGGCTGCGGCTCGACCAGCGGCTGCAGCTGACGCCGAGCGTCTGAGCCGATGACGGAGGGGCACCGCCTGCGGGCGGTGCCCCTCTCGTCGTACTGGCCTGTTCCGCGGCAGGTCAGGAACGGCCTGCCGCCCCCATCGTCCTGGTGAAGTCCACCGGGTCGCCCTCGAAACCACGGAGCCCGGCGCGGAAGGCCCACGGCCCGGAGCCCTCCCGGGCGAACTCCGCCACCGTCGTCGCCGTCGCCCCGAGGACCCCGCCGAAGTCGTCCTCCGCCAGGACGGTGTACCCCTCGCGGATACGCAGTCCGGGGTTGCGCACACTGACGAAGGTGCGCTCCGCCGGGTGCTGCTGGATGACGACACCGACGACCACGCGCGCGTAGCGCTCGTCGAGCCGGTCGAGTTCCAGTGTCATGACTTCGTCGTAGCCGAAGCCCTGGCCGTCCTTGCTGTCCCTGTTGAGGGTGATGGTGCCGTCCGGGGAGCGGCTGTCGAAGTGCACCAGGTACGCGGGATCGCCGTGTGGATCGTCCGCCAGGTAGGTCGCGGCGACCAGGTCCAGGTCGGTGGACGGCTGCCCCGCTGGGCTCGGATCCCACCGCACCGCGACCTCGATCTTGCGCAGCCCCTTGTTGAGCCCGTCCACCAGAGTCCCCTTCCCCGTACCGACCGGTCCGCCGGCCCCAACTGCCGGGCGGGCATGACTGTTTGTCCATCCTGCCACGGGCACGGGTGCGTGCGGGGAGGAGCGGTCCGGTCGAGAGTGACCGACGCCACGCCCGGTGGCCTTACCATGGCGCGGTGCTGGTCAAGTGGATTCGCTGCACCGTGGTGGACCGCCGCGGTTTCGAGCGGGGGCAGCGGAAGTGGGCGGGGCTTCTGGGGGAGCCGGGGTGTCGCGGGCAGGGGGGTGGCTGGAGCCGGGGGCGACCGGACGTGGCGCACATTTTCGCGTTCTGGGAGAGCCGCGCCTTCTACGACTCCTTCATGGCGCGGTCCCATGACCGGCTCGCATCGGCCCAGTCGGGCACGTTCAAGGACGCCCAGGTCAGGCTGTTCGACTACCGCTTCGACGTGAAGACCGGCTTCGAACCCCGATTCACGGACGCCGACCTGCTCAGAGTCGCGCTCTGCCGTATCCACGAGGAGCGGGCCGAGCACTTCGTGCTGATGCAGGAGAAGGTCTGGAACCCGGCGATGGCCGGTTCGCCCGGAATGATCCGCGGGCTGTTCGGCGAGGCCCCCGGGAACGAGTTCCTCGTGCTGTCGATGTGGCGCTCGGCCGCCGAGCACGGCAAGTACCGCACGGAGCGCGTGGAGCGGCTCGCCCTGAGGGCCCAGACAGAGGCGGACGTGGCGGCGCTCACCGGCGACGTCGTGGACATGGAGTCGAGCTGGACGGTGTGATCCGCATGATGTGATGCCGGGCCAGGACTTCCGCCCGGGGAGAACCGCGAAAGCCGGACGGAGTCGCTCCGGTTCGACCGGCCGGAGCTGTCGTGGTCGGACAAACGTACGATCAGAGTGATCTGTGGTGCAGGATTGGTGTGACCTACGCTCTATGGGGGCGGTGGGAGTGCTCCCCCGGCCCTCACCCGATCTAGGGTCGTGGCATGGCACGACCACGGCGCATCGTCCTTGTCCGGCACGGCGAGTCAACGGGCAATGTTGATGACTCCGTCTACGAGCGCGAACCCGACCACGCACTGGCACTGACCCCGCGAGGCCGTCGGCAGGCGGAGGCGACGGGCGAGCAGCTGCGCGAGCTGTTCGGCGACGAGCGCGTCAGCGTCTACGTCTCTCCGTACCGCCGGACGCACGAGACCCTGCGCGCGTTCCACCTGGACGCCGGTCGCATACGGGTGCGCGAGGAGCCCAGGCTGCGCGAGCAGGACTGGGGCAACTGGCAGGACCGGGACGAGGTCCGCCTCCAGAAGGCCTATCGGGACGCGTACGGCCATTTCTTCTACCGCTTCGCCCAGGGCGAGTCCGGCGCCGACGTCTACGACCGGGTCGGCGGTTTCCTGGAGAGCCTCTTCCGCAGCTTCGAGGACCCGGACCACCCGCCGAACGTCCTGATCGTCACCCACGGCCTGGCCATGCGGCTGTTCTGCATGCGGTGGTTCCACTGGACGGTCGCGGAGTTCGAGTCGCTGTCGAACCCGGGGAACGGCGAGGTGCGGATGCTCGTTCTGGGGGACGACGGCAAGTACACGCTCGACCGGCCCTTCGACCGCTGGCGAGATCCCGAGCCGTACGAGATCACCGGATAGAGTGGCAGGGCGATGACCGCTGATTCCTCCCCCGACGCGCGCCTGCACCGCGCCCTGGCCTGTCTGCGCGGACTGTCCGTCGGGGACGCCCTGGGCTCCCAGTACTTCGTGCCGGTGAACTATCCGTTGCTGAAGCGCCGCGAGGTGCCGTCCGGGCTCTGGCAGTGGACGGACGACACGGAGATGGCCGGCTCGGTCGTCGCCGTCCTGGCCGCCCACCACCGCATCGACCAGGACGCCCTGGCCCTCTCCTTCGCCGAGCACCACGACTTCGACCGGGGGTACGGCCCCGCCGTCAATCGCCTCTTGCGTCTTGTCCGGGAGGGTGGCGACTGGCGGGAGCTCGCCGCCGCGCTCTTCAAGGGGCAGGGGTCGTGGGGCAACGGCGCGGCGATGCGGATCGCTCCCCTGGGCGCCTGGTACGCCGGCGATCCGGAGCAGGCGACGCACCAGGCGGAGATCTCGGCCTACACCACCCATCAGCACCGCGAAGCGGTCGTCGGGGCCATGGCCGTCGCCGCGGCGGCCGCGTTCGCCGGAGCTCCCGACGGACCGCCCAGTGCCGAAGCACTCCTCGACGGGGTCATCGACCTGGTGCCGAAGAGTGCCGTGGGCGCGGGGCTTCGCCGAGCCCGGGACATGCTCGACTACGGCGACCCGGGCACGGTCGCGGCGGTGCTGGGGTGCGGGCGGCGTACGACCGCACACGACACCGTGCCCTTCGCCCTCTGGTCGGCCGCCAGAAGCCTCGGCGACTACGAGCAGGCATTCTGGACGACCGCCCAGGTGGGCGGGGACGTCGACACCACGTGCGCCATCGTCGGCGGCGTGATCGCCTCGGGGAAGGCAGGAGCACCGCCCGCCGACTGGGTCGCGCGGACGGAGCCCCTTCCCGCCTGGGTGCCCACGTCTGCCTGACGCCTGGACCACCGCCCCTCGAAACTCTCCGTACGCGTCGGGAACTCTCCGTAACCGGTTGCCCGTTGTTCTGATATCCGCTGTGCGCACCGTCGAGGTGCGCATGCGCCGGACATCCGTGTGAGCGTGGAAGGAGGGGGGTGGCATGGAGATGTTGTTCGCGGTTCTCGTCCGTTGGTGGGGCGCTGTCGTGTCTCCTGCGGGACATGCGCGGCCGCTGTGCACCTCACCCTTCGTTCTCCGCATGCGACCCGGCCGTCCGCAACCGGTCGTGGACCGGCGTGACGGCCGTCGGCGGGCCGCTGCCGTGCCCGCCGACGTGCCGTCGAAGACGGTTCGTTGCGCCCCGAAGTCAGCCGAGCCCTGGTCCGGCCGAGCCGGACAGCGCCTCCAGATCGCTCTTGCGGACCCGGATCACCAGCCAGGCCGTCGCCAGCGCGAGGAGAGCCATCGAGGCGGCCGGGATGAACGCCGTCGAGATTCCCTGGGCCAGCACTTCGTGTCCCCACGGCGCGGGCAATTGCTGCGTCCTCGCGAATTCGGCCTTCTGCTGCGCGGATCCCTCGGCCATGAACTTCGGAAGCTGCTTCTCCGCCTCGTTCTTGGTCGCCGTGCCGAAGACCGTCGTCAGGATGGAGAGACCGAGCGATCCGCCCACCTGCTGCGTCGTGTTGAGCAGCCCGGACGCCGCGCCCGCCTCGTGCGGGGCGACACCGGAGACGGCGGTCAGGGTCAGCGTCACGAAGTTCAGTCCCATGCCGAAGCCGAAAACCAGCATCGGGCCGAGGATCCCGCCGACGTACGAGCTGTCGGAGCTGATGAGCGCCTGCCAGGCCAGTCCGGTCATGGCGAGCGCGGAGCCCACGAGCATGAACGGCTTGGGGCCCAGCACCGGCAGGAACCGCTGCGACAGACCCGCGCCGAGTGCGATCACGAACGTCACGGGCAGAAAGGCGAGCCCTGCCTCGATGGGGCTGTACCCGAGCACGTTCTGCACGAACAGCACGATGTAGAAGAACATGCCGAACATCGCGGCGGCCAGGCTCAGCATGATCACGTACGTGCCAGAGCGGTTGCGGTCGGCGAACATCCGCAGCGGAGTGATCGGCTCCTTGGCCCGCGACTCGATGATCGCGAAAGCCAGCAGCAGGACCACGGCGGCAGCGAAGGACCCGATGGTGAGGTTGTCCCGCCACCCCTCGTCCGCGGCGCGGATGAAGCCGTACACGAGCGAGGCCATGCCTGCGGTCGAGGTCACCGCACCCGCGATGTCGAAACGACCGGTGTGCCGCTCGGACTCGCTGATGTACAGCGGGGTGAGCACGGCTATCAGCACGCCGATCGGCACGTTCACGAACAGCACCCAGCGCCAGTCGAGCCATTCGGTGAGCATGCCGCCCGCGAGCAGACCGATGGCGCCGCCGCCCGCGGAGACCGCGGCGAACACCCCGAAGGCCCGGTTGCGCTCCGGCCCCTCGGGGAACGTGGTGGTGATGAGCGCCAGCGAGGTGGGCGAGGCGATCGCGCCTCCCACACCCTGCAGGACCCGGGCGGCCAGCAACTGCCAGGGCTCCTGGGCCAGCCCGCCGAGCAGCGAGGCGAAGGTGAACAACAGGATGCCGGTCATGAAGACCCGGCGCCGTCCGAGGATGTCCCCGGCACGGCCGCCGAGCAGCAGCAGGCCGCCGAAGGTGAGCGTGTAGGAGCTGACGACCCAGGTGAGGTCGGTGGTGCTGAACTCGAGCGCTTCTTGAATGTGCGGGAGTGCGATGTTCACAATCGTCGCGTCGAGTACCACCATGAGTTGGCAGGCCGCGATGACGGTGAGCGCGATGCCGGGGCGTCCCTCCCGGCGTGCCGCGCCTGGCTTGCGATCTTGGAGCAATGGAGAGGTTGTCACTATGGGTCCCCCACGAGTGCGTTAGTGAACGCTGGCGTTCACTGCCGCGTCAACGGTAGTGAGTCCCCGACAGTGAACGCAAGCGTTCACTTACGACGTCGTCGTTCGGTACGTCCCCCTGTGTGGCCGTCCGGCGCGTCCCCCATCCCCGAAATGCCCGCTTCCTCTGCTCGTTGGAGAGAGTCAGATGGTTACCCCCAGCTGGGCGGATGCCCCCGCTCGGACGGCCGCCCGTCGCCGAGGCGCGGTGCTCGAACGCGCGATCCTCGATGCCGCCCTCGACCAGCTCAGCACCGTCGGCTGGAGCGGTCTGACGATGGAGGGTGTCGCCGCCGGCGCCCAGACCGGCAAGGCCGCGGTCTACCGGCGTTGGCCGTCCAAGGAAGATCTCGTCGCTGACGCCTTGCGTGCCGGACTGCCGGAATTCGACGCGGCCCCGGACGAAGGGAGCGTGCGCGACGACCTCTTGGCGCTCTGCCTCCGAGCCCGCGACGCGATGTTCTCCCGCCCAGGTTCCGCGCTTCGCTCGGTGATTCACGAGTGCGACACCGCCCAGGCCGAACGCTTCCATGCCGTGATCTTCGCGGGGGTTGTGGAACCCACGATGAAGATGTTGCGGGAGGTCGTCGACCGAGGTGTCAAGCGAGGTGAGGTGCGCCCGGAAGCCGCGAACGGCTATGTCTACGACGCCATACCCGCCATGATGATGTACCGCTCCAAGATGTGCGGCTGTGAATGGGAGGACCGTGAAGTCGAGGAGATGATCGACCAGTTGATGGTTCCGCTGCTGCGGACGCACGGTTCCTGACGCCGCGGACGTGGGGGCCGAGGCTTCCGCCGAACGGTCAACGCGACCCCCTGGATGAGCGCACGCGAGGGCGGCGTGCCCGCCGCGGCGGACCGGGGTGTCGCGGAGGCTTCGGGGCGGCGTAATCTAGGTGCGCCATGCCGTACGAACCACCTACTCACACCGTCGAGCGCTCCCTTCGAGCCACGACCGGAGCGAAGATCGTTGCAGGTGTCGACGAGGTGGGGCGCGGCGCGTGGGCCGGTCCCGTCACCGTCTGCGCGGCGATCACCGGGCTGCGCCGTCCGCCCGAGGGGCTCACGGACTCCAAGCTGCTCACGATCAAGCGACGCACGGCCCTCGCCGAGGAACTCCGGACCTGGGTGACGTCGTACGCCCTGGGGCACGCCTCACCGGAGGAGATAGACGCCCTGGGCATGACGGCCGCACTGCGGCTCGCGGCGGTGCGTGCGCTGGACGCACTGCCGGTGCGTCCCGATGCGGTCATCCTCGACGGCAAGCACGACTACCTCGGTACGCCCTGGCGGGTCCGTACGGTGATCAAGGGTGACCAGTCCTGCGTGGCCGTCGCCGCGGCCTCGGTGATCGCCAAGGTCCAGCGCGACAAAATGATGGCCGAACTGGGTATCGACCATGCAGACTTCGGTTTTGCGGACAACGCCGGGTATCCATCCCCCGTGCACAAGGCCGCACTGGCGGAGCGGGGCCCCACCCCCTACCACCGGTTGTCGTGGGCGTATCTTGATGCGCTGCCCCAGTGGCGGCACCTCAAGAAGGTCCGCAGTTGGGCGGACGGAAGTGTTCCGGAAATCGAGGGGCAGCTCGGCTTCGATTTCTGACGGTTTCGTTCGCGCACACGCGCCACCCGCCGACGCGGGCCGTACCAGCGTTTGATAAATATCAACTCATGCCTCTCATTCCCGAGGAGCCTCAGATTCACGAGAGTGCCCAGGGTCCCCGCGCCACTCCGGCCAACGGCCGTACCGCGCCGACCCCCCGTCCCGTACCCGGCCCCCGTCCCGCGGCCCCGTCGCGTCCCGGTCGCCCCGGCCCTCTCCGGCCGGCGCCGCCGGTGCAACGTACGCCGCGCGATGTGGCCGCCAAGCCCGCTCCGTCGGGCCCTGCCGCCAGCGCCACCGCTCCGGTCACGCCGCAGATCCAGCTGATCCCGGCTTCCGCCGAGGGGGCGCTCGACGCCGCCGAGGAGGCCGTGGACCTGCTGCTGGACTCCGGTCGCGCTCCCGGCGACATCCTGCTGATCACGACCGGGGAGCAGCACCCGTGGGCCGCCCACGAGCTGTCCTTCGGTGAAACCTCGTACTGGGCTCAGCACGACGCGGCTGACGACGTCTTCTACACGGACGCCACCATCGCGGCCCGCGCTTCGTCCCGTCCGGTTGTCGTGGTCGCCGTCAACGGTGGTCCCGAGACCGCAGCCGTGAGTGCCCTGTCCCTGGCCCACTCCCGGGCCGGTGCCCTGCTGATCGTCTGCGGCGACCCGCAGCGGATCAACTCGGTGCTGGGCGCGGGCGTCTGAGCCGGTGCCGTGGCGCCCGCCAGGGCGCCGGGACTGACTCCGAGCGCCGCTGCGGCGGCGCTGCACGGTGGGCGTTCCTTCCTGCCCGCAGGGCGAGAGGCCGCGCCTGAGTGACGGCCTCGCCCGGCCCGGGCGTGCCCGTGGTCGCTGTGGCGGACCGCCGTGCTCGCATGTCGGGCGGAGCGGCGCTCGGGGACCCGCTCCGGGGAGCTCGTTTCTGCCGGCCTTCGTGAGAACCGTGAGGTGCCGTTCGGCACGGTGCGGTCGTCCCGGGGCCGTGCCGAGCGGCTCGTCCGGGACTCAGCGTGCCGCCGCCGCGCGGCGCAGGACCTCGGAGGCGCCGCCGGTGCGCGGTATCGGGGGCGGTGCCTCCGACGTGGCGAAAGGCTCCGGCGCCGAGGCCGAATGGGGGCGGCGTCCGCCACGGCCCTCGCCGAGAACCTGCCAGCCGTCACGGGTCAGCGTGATGTACGCCCCGCAGCGCAGCCCGTGCAGGGTGCACGCGTCACGCAGTCCCCACATCCACGCGCCGTCCTCCTCCGTCCAACGCGCGTCGCCCTCACGGCAGTAGAGCAGCACAGCGGTGCGTACCGGCGTGCGGCGGCGCAGGTCGTGCGGGATCACCCCACGCAGTTGCGCGAGCAGCGCGTTGCGGAACATCCAGCCGTCCGCCGGGGCCGAACGGCGCACGAACGACGCGCTCGCCCGCAGCCGCTCGTCCGGATCGAGCACGGCGACCACGGCGGTCGCCGGCTGCGGATGGTGCCGGGCGTGCAGTCCGCTGACGATCTCGCGGGGGTTGCGCAGGAGTGGGATCCCGGCGGCGGCCCATTCCGCGGGTTCGAGCAGGCGGTTGGCGGCAGCGACGGACGTCGACGCCGCTGCCGAGGCCGGAGCGAATCCGAAGGTCACGGTCCTCCCTTCGGCTACGCGCCCACACTGCGGGCGGGGTCGGGTTCTGGGAGCGCGCACCGCGGCAAAGCCCTACCGGAGCGGCGGACGAGCCGTGCGGGAGCGGACCTCAATTCTTCCTGTCGAACTTGGATGCGGCAACGAGCAATTGAGGCAGCCGACCGTTATCAGATGATGCGTGGCTAATATCCCCACGGCGTGTGACAGCGGAGCACCCACGGGGTGTTCGAGCACGACACGTTCGTACGTCTCGGGCAGGTGCCACGTCCAGGGGTGTGCGGGCAACCGCCCCGAACCCGGGTCCGCTGTCAGCCTTGCACGGCCAGCACCAGCGGCAACACCCCCTGCGCGCCGGAGCGTCGGAGCATGCGGGCCGCGACGGCCAGGGTCCAGCCGGTCTCGGTGTAGTCGTCCACCAGGAGCACCGGGCCCTGGGCTGCGGCGAGAGCGGACGCCAGGGCAGGCGGCACGGTCAGCGCCCCGTCGAGCGCCTTCAGCCGCTGTGCGCTGTTGCTCCGTGAGCCGGGGTGGCCATCGCCGGTGTACTCGACGGCGCCCAGCACCGGGAGTCGGCCGACCGCCGCGATGTGCGCCGCAAGGGAGTTGATCAACTGAGGCCGCGTGCGTGAGGCGACGGTGACGACGCCGGCCGGGCGCGTTCGGCCCTCCGGTGCGCCCGCAGCCCAGCCGTCGGGGCCCTTGGCCCAGTCGGCCAGAACGTCCACCACCGCTCTGGCCACGTCGTCGGGTACGGGCAGGTCGGGCGCCTGGGGCGCGAGCATGGGCCGCAGCCGGTTGCCCCACCCGATGTCCGACAGGCGTCCCAGCGCGCGGCCCGGCGCGGCCTGTTCGCCGACGGGGATGCGTCCCTTGAGATCCACTCCGATCGCCGGCAGCCCGGTGGGCCACATGCGCCTGGGCTCCACTTCGACGCCTGCCCGGCCGAGGTCCACGCGTGCGGCGTCGAGGGCGTCCTCGGACGTGTCGGCCGTGAAGCGCGGACCGGCGCAGTTGTCACAGCGGCCGCACGGCTTGGCCGCCTCGTCGTCCAGCTGGCGTTGCAGGAACTCCATGCGGCAGTCCGTCGTCGACGCGTACGCGCGCATGGCCTGCTGCTCGGCCTCACGCTGCCGCGCCACCCAGGCGTACCGCTCGGCGTCGTACGCCCACGGTTGACCGGTCGCGAGCCAGCCGCCCTTGACCCGCTTGACCGCCCCGTCCACGTCCAGGACCTTGAGCATGGTCTCGAGGCGGGACCGGCGCAGCTCCACCAGGGGTTCCAGGGCGGGCAGCGACAACGGCTTCTGCGCGTGCGCGAGCAGGTCGAGCGTGCGGCGCACCAGCTCTTCCGAGGGAAAGGCGAGCGACGCGAAGTACTTCCAGATCGCCTCGTCCTCCTTGCCCGGGAGCAGGAGCACCTCGGCATGCTCCACACCGCGTCCCGCGCGGCCCACCTGCTGGTAGTAGGCGATGGGGGAGGAGGGCGAGCCCAGGTGCACCACGAAGCCCAGGTCGGGCTTGTCGAAGCCCATGCCGAGCGCCGAGGTGGCGACCAGCGCTTTCACCTTGTTGCCGAGCAGATCCTCCTCGGCCTGCTGACGATCGGCGTTCTCCGTCTTGCCCGTGTACGACGAGACCGTGTGGCCGCGCTGCCGCAGGAAGGCGGTGACCTCTTCGGCGGCGGCCACGGTGAGGGTGTAGATGATTCCGGACCCCGGCAGTTCGTCGAGGTGCTCGGCGAGCCACGCCATCCGGTGTGCGGCGTCGGGCAGGCGCAGCACGCTCAGACTCAGACTGTCCCGGTCCAGGGGTCCCCTGAGGACGAGGGCGTCCGAGCTGCCGCCGGTACCGAGCTGCTCCGCGACGTCGGCGGTCACCCGGGCATTGGCCGTGGCGGTGGTGGCGAGCACCGGCACACCGGGAGGGAGATCGGCGAGCATGGTGCGCAGCCTGCGGTAGTCCGGGCGGAAGTCGTGGCCCCAGTCGGAGATGCAGTGGGCCTCGTCGACGACCAGGAGCCCGGTGGCGGCCGCGAGCCGGGGGAGCACCTGATCCCGGAAATCCGGGTTGTTGAGCCGTTCAGGACTGACCAGCAGGACGTCGACATCGCCCGCGGCGATCTCGTCCTGGACGGCGTCCCACTCCTCGGTGTTGGAGGAGTTGATGGTGCGGGCGTGGATGCCGGCCCGAGCCGCCGCCTCGACCTGGTTCCGCATGAGCGCGAGCAGCGGGGACACGATCACGGTGGGGCCGCTGCCCCGCGCCCGCAACAGCGAGGTCGCCACGAAGTACACCGCGGACTTGCCCCAGCCCGTGCGCTGGACGACAAGGGCCCGGCGTTTGTCGGCGACCAGCGCCTCGATCGCCAGCCACTGGTCCTCGCGCAGCCGTGCCTCTCCCGAGACGTCCCCGACGAGTCGGGTGAGGACCGCGTCGGCGTCCGCCCGGAGTTCCGCGTTGCTCGTGTGCTCCATGCGTTCCATACAACAGGACGGCACCGACATCCGGAGCCGCGAGCCGGGACCTGTGGACGGAACGGCCGCGGGTGACGTGTCCCTGATTGGACTTATCCACAGGCTCAAGCGGAGGTTTGTGTTCCGCGAGATCGTCTTCGCATGACGAACCACAGCGAAACGACCGGATCCTCTGAGAACGGTGACATCACCGGGCCCGAGACGCAGAGCGAGCACACCCCTGGTGAACAGCAAAGCGGGCACAACCCTGGTGAACAGAAGAACAAGGGGAGCGATACATCCGGACTGCACACCCCCGGCCCGCCGTACGACACCCGCGGCGGCACGCACCAGGTCACCCTGCGAACTCCGGCCGAACTGGCCGACGCCCTGCCCTACCTGCTCGGATACCGCCCCGAGGACAGCATCGTCCTGGTAGCGCTCCACGACAGCGACGGACGCGGACGGTTCGGCGGCCGGGCCCGGCTCGGCATCCCGGCGAGCGCGGACGACTGGCCCTCAGCAGCCCGGCAACTGTCCCACGGCCTCGTGAGGGGCAGTGAACGCCGAGGGGCCCGGCCGGAATCGATGGTCGCGTTCCTGTGCCAGGAACCGGAAAAGGGAGAGACCGGCCGACAGGTGATGGAGCGGCTGAGGCCTCTGGCTCAGAGGCTGCGCGTCGAGTGCGGTTCCCTGGACGTGGTGGTCGTCGAGGCCCTGTGCATCTCGGAGGGCCGCTACTGGTCGTACTGCTGCGACAACCAGGTTTGTTGCTCCCCCGAAGGAGCCCCCATGGGCCTGCCCGGGACCTCCGTGCTCGCGGCGGCGGCCACCTACGCCGGTATCCAGGTGCGCGGCTCGCTACGCGAGCTCAGGGCCCGCTTGCTTCCCTGGGAGAACGCCGCCGCCCTCGAACAGGAAGCCGCGCTGGACACCACCAGCATGGCGCTGGTTCCGAAGATCCTGGACGACACGGGCCGCGCCGCCGTGGCAGACGAGACGATGGAACTGGCCGGAAGGATCCTGGACCGCTTCGCCGAGGCCCAGCCGGTCTCCGGCGTCCTCCTGGCGGATCTGCGCGACGACGAACTGCTCGGGTGTGACGAGGCCGCCCGGTTGATCCTCGGTCTCCAGGACCGCGCGACCCGCGACCGCGCCGCCGCATGGATGGAGGGTGAAGAAGCCGGACGAGCCCTTCGCCTCTGGCGGACCTTGGCCCGCCGCTGCGTCGGGCCCTACGGTGAACATGCCGCGGCGCCGCTCACCCTCGCCGGCTGGGTGGCATGGTCCACCGGCGACGAACTGGAGGCCCGTGAGGCCCTCGCCATGGCTCTGGGTGCCGACCCCGACTATCTCTTCGCCCGCCTCCTGCACCAGGCCTGCAATGAGGGTCTCGACCCGGAGTCGATCCGCAGGTGCCTTCGCACGGAGCGGGCAGGGCGCGCGGCTGCGTCCTCACCGGCAGAGACGGCGCCCGCATCCGAGTCGCACGGCAAACCCTCACTGCCGGCGGCGCCCCCGTCGCCCCGCCGTCGCCGTCGCTCGCGTGGCCCTGCCGGCACCACTCGCCCTGCCCGCACCGCTCGCCCAGCCGACACGACCCGCCCCGCGGGCCCCACAAGTCCTGCTGGCGCTCCTGAAACCGGTCCTCGCTCAGACCGCGCATCATCGGCGGGTACCGCACGGCCGGGCAGCGGACGAACAACCGGCGCGCGCTCACGTGCATCGAAGAAGACGGCCACGCCCTGCCGGGACACGGGCAATGGCGGCACGCGGCCCGGTCAGTGCGCGAGCCGTGAGGAGTGAGTGCGGCCGGGCGGCCCCGAGGCGCACTTGCCCGGGGTGCGGGCGTGACCCGGAGGCCGCTCGCGGCGTTCACCTGAGTGGCGGAACGGCTGGACGGGCCGTGACGCCGCACTGCCCGTGCTCCGTCGGAGCCCTCCGGGGCCAGGGCAGAACCCGATCTTGGCGCACCGAGCGCAGAGGAAGCCCTCCCATGCAACAGCCGACTCCGCCGGCCGCCGACGACCGCCGCCCACAAGGTGAGCCCCCAGTGCCCCTCGGATCAGGGGGCGGCCCGCCCGGGGCCGGGGTACCGCGCCCAGGGGGCCAGGTCGTGCCTGCCCAGCCAGGGGCACGTCTCGACGGCTTCGCGCCGAGGTTTCCCGGCAGCTCGCCCTACCTGTCCGCGTCTCCCACCGCGCCCATCCGCACCGGCTCAGGCGCGCCCTCGTCGTCGAACTCGGGTCGGCCGTCCTCCCGAGGGGCGGCCCAGGGCCGCCGCCCTGGTGCGGATCGGGGGTGTGGCCCACCATTTTTCGCTCAGGGCCGGACACCGTCATCCACGGGCCACTCGTCCGCGCCCCTGCCCCGGGGCGTGACGACCCCCGGACCGCGCTGGTCCACCGAGCTGCCATCCGTCCACAACGCGATGATCTGTGTCACGCTCCCCGGCCTCGCCATCTCATCCGAGGAGGGGCAGCTGATCGGCCGCGGACTGGAGGGCTTCCACCGGGCCGGCCGTCGCGTGCTCTCCCGGTGCGAGGTCCGCGTCGCCGGACGAGAACCCCTCGCGGTGCAGGCCCGCATGATCTCGGCCGACCGCGCCCGGTTCGTGGGCACACTCCGCTCATCACCGCAGACGGGACCGGACCCGGATGTGATCGTGGAGCGCAACCGCTTCGCCGACGGCACGGAACGGATCACCCTGCACAGCGCGGCTGCCCGCCCCCTGAGGCTGCCGGTCGAGATCGTCCTGGACACTGACCTGGCCGACCTCGGGGCGATCGCCTCCGGCAACGTCGGACCCGCACTCACCGCGAGCGTGCACGGCTCCGGCCTGCGCTGGTCCTGCCCCGCCTGCACCGCCTCCGTCACGACCGAACCGCCACCCTCGGACGCTCTCGCCTCGGCCGGACTGCTGCGATGGGAGCTCGATCTGCCGCCCGGTGGCAGCAGAACCATCGAACTGCGGGTGCGGCCGGATGGGGCGGGCCCGCTGAGAGCCGTCGGACGCACGGCGACCAGCCCGCTGGCTGCCGCGCGTGCCGAGGGCGACGACCCGAGAATCACCGCCCTCTTCAGGACGAGCATCGAGGATCTCCAGGCACTCCTCCTGCGTGACCCCGCGAACCCCGCCGACACCCACCTCGCGGCCGGCGCGCCCTGGCGCTGCGGTCTGGCTCCCGCCGACGCGCTCGTCGCCGCGCGGATGGCGCTGCCGCTGGGCACCGGCCTGGCCGCGGGAACGCTGCGGATCCTCGCCCGGACCCAACTCACCGGTCCGGGACCGCAGTCCGGAATGATCCCCGGCCCCAGACGAGACGCCGGGCCACACCTTCCGCCACAGTGCACCGGCACCGAGGCCACGCTGCTCTTCCCCGTCCTGCTCGCCGAGGCCCGCCGCTGGGGGCTCCCCGACCAGGAGACGGAGGAGTTGCTGCCCACGGCCGAGCGCTGCCTGGCCTGGCTGCGCGCCACCGTGGGCGACGGGACCTACCTGCACGACCCGAACCCGGGCGGATCCGTCCGCTGCGAGACCCAGGCCCATGCCCACCGTGCCGCGCTGCTGGGCGCCGACCTGCTCCAAGCCTGTGGCCGGGAAGGGGGAGCGGCCCTTCGGGAGTGGGCGCAGACCTTGCGGACCGCATTCCGCGAGCACTTCTGGATCGAGGACCGTGGGGGCGGCCGGCCCGCGGCGGCCCGTGCGCCGGACGGCAGCCTGGTGCCGCACCTCGGAGCGGCGGCCGTGCACCTCCTCGACACGGGCCTGCTGGGTGGGGGTGAGGCGGCGCCCGGCCTGCTCGACAAGGTCCGGACCGAGCATCTGGCCCGACTGCTCGGCAGCCCGGCCATGGATTCGGGATGGGGCTTGCGAGGACTGGATGCGAGGGAGACGGGATTCAACCCGTTCGGCCACCGCGCGGGAGCCGTACGGACTCAGGAGACGGCCCTCGCCGTCGCCGGACTGGCCGCCGCGGGCTATGAGAAGGAGGCCGGCTCTTTGCTGCGTGGGGTGCTCACGGCGGCCGAGACCTTCGCCCATCGGCTGCCCGAGATGTACGCGGGGGAGGGGCGCACGGAGGGGAGTGCTCCACTCCCGCATCCGGCTGCCTGCCGTCCCGCGGCCACAGCGGCGGCTGCGGGAGTCCTGTTGCTGACCACCCTCGCCGGCATCCGCCCCGACGTCCCGGCCGGGACGGTCACCCTGCGCCCCCTGCGCAGCGCGCCGCTCGGGGAGATCGGTCTCATGGGACTGCGCGTGGCGGGTGCCCCGTTCTCGGTACGGGTCGGCCGACTGGGCCTCGCCATGGTCGAGGAGGCTGCCGACGGACTGCAACTGGGCGTGTGACGTGCGGCGACGCCCGCTTTCAGGGCCATTTGCCACGCAGCGCAGTCCATAACCAGAGCGAAATGGATCACTGGGCGGACGGACCGGCGAAGGGAGTGTTTATCGTCAGGCAGACGACTATGATCGCCGCATGCCCTACGACCCGTCAGCGTTTCCGCCCTTCGCCGTCACCGTGGACCTGGTCGTGCTGACCGTGCGCCGCCATGCCCTGTGTGCGTTGGCGGTACGCCGGGGCGAACCGCCGTTCCAGGGGCGCTGGGCGCTGCCCGGCGGTTTCGTACGGGCCGACGAAGACCTGGCGCAGGCCGCGGCGCGCGAGCTGGCCGAGGAGACAGGGCTGCGCGTGCATGATCCGTCCGCCCCGGCTCAGGACAACGGCGCACACCTGGAGCAGCTCGCCACCTACGGGGATCCCAAGCGGGACCCCAGGATGCGGGTGGTGAGCGTCGCCCACCTCGCTCTCGCCCCCGACCTGCCCGCGCCCCGGGCAGGCGGAGACGCCAGCAACGCGCGCTGGGCCCCGGTCGAGGAGCTGCTTCAGCAGGGTGGTTACGGGCGGGAGGCCGAGCCGGTCGCGCCACTCGCCTTCGACCACGCGCAGATCCTGGCGGACGGAGTGGAGCGCGCCCGCTCCAAGATCGAGTACTCGTCCCTGGCCACCGCCTTCTGCCCGCCCGAGTTCACCGTCGGGGAACTGCGCCGTGTCTACGAGGCGGTGTGGGGCGTGGCGCTCGACCCGCGGAACTTCCATCGCAAGGTCACGGGCACTCCGGGCTTCCTCGTGCCCACCGGTGGGACGACCACTCGCCAGGGAGGACGTCCCGCCCAGCTCTTCCGCGCCGGTGGCGCGACCCTGCTCAACCCCCCGATGCTGCGCCCCGAAGTGTGAGTGGCCGTCCGGGTGCGGTCGGCGCCGTGGGGAGGAACGCGACCCGCCCGCGGCCCGGTCACGAGCGCTGATCCCTTCCCGAGGGCGGACCTCGGCGAGGACTGGGATGCCCAACAAACCGGACATTGCGCGCTATCTTGCTGTGGGTGATCCAGGCCTACGGATTGACCAGCAACCCCCGCAAAGGGCTTCCGCCCGCAGCCGACGACGTCTCGTTCGAGGCAGGGGCGGGCCGCATCACCGCGCTGCTCGGAGCACCGGGCGCCGGCAAGACGACGGTTCTCCGACTGATGCTCGAACTCCAACAGGGTCGCGGCATCACTCACTTCCGGGGTCGTCCGCTGCACCGCATCGCTCATCCTTCGCGTGAGGTCGGCGCACTGCTGGGCGATGTGCCCGGGCACCCCGCTCGCACGGTCAGAGGTCATCTGCGCATGCTGTGCGCAGCTTCGGGCGTTCCTGTCCGCCGTGCCGACGAAGTCCTCGAGGCAGTCGGGCTCGTGAGCCTGCGCGAGGAACGTCTCGGCATCCTCTCCCGTGGCATGGACCGGCGCCTGGGTCTGGCCTGCGTCCTCCTGGCCGACCCGCACACCCTCGTCCTCGACGACCCGGACAGCGGGCTCTCCACCCGCGAGAGCACCTGGCTGCACGGCATGTTGCGCGCCCACGCCACCCAGGGCGGCACGGTTTTGTTCACCACGTCCGACCCCAAGGGGGCCGCACGCACCGCAGACCGCGTCGTCACCCTGGAACAGGGCAGGGTCGTGGCCGACCAGGAGGCCGCGGAGTTCGCACGCACCCGCCTGCGCCCCCGTGTCGCCGTACGCAGTCCGCACGCGAGGCGCCTTGCGGTTCTCCTGGCCAAGCAGGCCCGCACCTCACAGCGCTCCGTCGAAGTCGTCCGAGAGGGCGGCAACCGCCTGTCGGTGTACGGCGGTACCTGTGCGGACATCGGCGAGATCGCCTTTCGCAACGGCATCGTGGTCCACCAACTCGCCGACGAGATCGGTGACATGGGCCCGGGTGCGGCGGGTGATTCTCATGGCGTGGGCTCCACGTCCCCCGCGGCGGCGCTCTCCACCGGGCTTCGATCTCGGCCCACTGCGGGCGCGGACGCACCGGCGGAGGCCGCTGAGCCGTCGTCCTGCTCCGAAGACCGTGCGGGAATCTCCCCCGAGCAGCGCACCGCACTCGAGCCGACACCCTTCTCCGGCACAGGAGAGCCGGTCACGGGCGAGTCGCCGCTTTCCTTCGGGCAACCGCAGCTGCCCGACGTCGAGCCGCGTGAGTGCACGGACACCTCTCCAGCCGACGGAGCGAGCGATGGCTCGTCGGCAGCGGCTGAACCGTCCTTGCCGACGGCGCCGCACGCGAAACCCCGTACCGCTCGCACACTCGACGAACTGCCTTCGCTGCCGCCCCCCATCTCCGTCAGGCCCGCGCCGAGTGCGGCGGGCGGCAGGGGCAGCTCCTGTGGCC
>NZ_JAKEIO010000024.1 GCF_021474405.1 [Streptosporangium] indianense | reverse complement strand
CGGCTGCCCGGGGCCGGGAGGGTGCCCGGGGCCGGGCTGGTTCTTCGCGGGCTCACCGCCCGGCTGGTTCTTCGCGGGCTCACCGCCCGGCTGGTTCTTCGCGGGCTCACCGCCCGGCTGGTTCTTCGCGGGCTCGTCGGCGGCCCGTGCGCCCTCCGCGGCCGGGCGGCCCTTCGCCGTCTCGGGCTCGGTGAGCGGCCGTGCGTACTCGGGGACCGGGCCGTCCGCGGTCGGGCGGCCCTTGGCCGTCTCGGACTCGGAGCGCGGCTGGGCGCGCTCTCGCGCGGCCCCGGATCCGGGTCGCACCTGCGTCGTCCCGGATCCGGGCTGCCCCTTCGCGGGCTCATCGGAGGGCTCATCGCGGGGCCGGTACCGGCCCGGTCCGTCGCCCCGGTCGTCCGTGTCGGCCGCGAGCGCCGCCCCCGGCCCGGACCGGGCGCCCGCCTCCTGCCGTTGCCCGGGCCCGCCCGGCACCCGGGCCACCTCGGGCGACGACGTGTCCAGCGGCACCGACCAGGACCGTACGAGCCCCAACTGCACGGCCTGGCGCGGCAGTACGGCGTCCAGCAGCCAGTCGGCCGCGACCCGGACACGGTTGCCGGGCATCGCGGCGAGGTGGTAGCCCCGTGCCACCGCACCCGCCGGTACGCCGGACAGGGGCATGCCGAGCGGATTGGCGGCGGCCTTAGCCCCACCCAGATCGACGACGAAGCCGAGGTCGCGGTGGCGGTAGGGCTTTCGCGCACCGCCGAGGCCGAGCGACGCGGCGACGTTCTCCGCCGCGACCTTGCCGTGCCGCCAGGCGTGCTGCGCGGTCATCGGCGTGTAACTCCCCGGGTTCTCCAGGTCGGGTACCGCGGCCACGTCACCGCACGCGAACAACTCCGGCCGCCCCGGCACCTGGAGGTGCGGGTCGACGAGCAGCCGCCCCTTCTCCATGGGCAGCCCGAGGGATTCGACCAGCGGGTCGGGCCGTACGCCCACGCACCACACCAGCGTCCGGGTCTCGACGAACTCGCCGTCGGTCAGCAGGACCCCGTCGTGCGTGGCCTCCTGCACGGAGGTTCCCATCCGCACGTCCACGCCACGCTGCCGCAGCACCCGGTCGGCGGTCGCGGAGAGCCTCTCGTCCATCTCGGGCAGCACGCGGGGCGCCACGTCCAGCAGCATCCAGCGCGGTCGCATGCCCTGCCGCAGCGGGTGCCTGCGCACCTGCGCGTCGGTGAACATCTGGCCGTGCGCGGCGACCTCGGTGCCGGTGTACCCCGCTCCGACCACGACGAAGGTGCAGCGCGCGGCGCACGTCTTCGGGTCGTCGGAGGAAGCCGCGAGCTCCACCTGCCGGGTGACGTGGTCGCGCAGGTACAGCGCCTCGGGCAGTCCCCGGAAGCCGTGCGCGTGCTCGGCGACGCCGGGGATGGGGAGCAGCTTGTTGACGCTGCCCGCGGCGAGCACCAGCCGGTCGTACGCGAGGGTGCCGCCCTCCCCCTCGGGGCCGGTGTAGTGCAGCGTGCGGTCGTCGAGGTCGATGCGCTCGGCCTCGCCCAGCACCAGCCGTACGTCCGGCAGCGTGTCCGACAGGGAGACCGTGACCCGGCGCGGTTCCAGCACGCCGGCGGCGACCTGGGGCAGCAGGGGCAGGTACAGGAAGTAGTCGGTCGGGTTGAGCAGGGTGATGTGGGCCCGGCCCCGGGTGATCCGGGACAGGGTGCGGGCCGTGCGGTACCCGGCGAAGCCGGCTCCGACGACCAGGATGCGGGGTCGACTCACGGTCGCTCGCCTCCGGCGCTGTCGCGTAGCTCGGGAGCCTTCCGCGTCCCCCTGGCCAGGGCACCCAAACGTCGGCGGGGGCCCGCCCTCGCGGGCTGCGCCGGTTTCCGGCCCCCGGCACGGGTACCCGGCGCGGGACACGGACCGCCGACGTCGCGGAGGCACTCTCCATGGCCGAGTACGGATACTTCCTCTCGTGCGAGCAGTACGGGCCCGCCGAGCTTGTCGAGCAGGCGCGGATGGCCGAACAGGCCGGGTTCCAGGCGCTGTGGATCTCCGACCACTACCACCCCTGGAACGACGAGCAGGGCCAGAGCCCCTTCGTGTGGTCGGTGATCGGCGCGCTGTCCGAGGCGGTGTCCCTGCCGATCCAGACGGCGGTGACCTGCCCGACCGTGCGCATGCACCCGGCGGTGGTGGCACACGCCGCGGCGACCAGCGCGGTGATGACGAACAACCGCTTCCGGCTCGGTGTCGGCTCCGGTGAGGCGCTGAACGAGCACATCCTGGGCGACCACTGGCCCCCGGCGCACGTCCGGCTGGACATGCTGGAGGAGGCCATCCAGGTGATGCGGCGGCTGTTCACGGGTGAGGAGGTCAACCACCACGGGCCGCACTACACGGTCGAGAACGCCCGCCTGTACACCGTCCCGGACGAGCCGATCCCGATCGACATCTCCGGCTTCGGTCCCGCCGCGACCCAGCTCGCGTCCCGCGTCGGCGACGGCTACATCTCGGTCATGCCGGACGAGGCGATGGTGGAGCAGTACCGCAAGGGCGGAGGCGGCGGAAAGCCGGTCAGCGGCGGCACGAAGGTCTGCTACGGCACGGACAAGGAGGAGGCCGTCCGGACCGTCCACCGGCTCTGGGCGAACGAGCAGCTGCCGGGCGAACTGGGTCAGGTGCTGCCCTCCCCCAAGCACTTCGAGCAGGCGCAGCAGCTGGTCACCGAGGACATGGTGCGGGAGAACCGGGTGTGCGGCGACGACGTGGAGGAGCACGTGGCGGAACTGAAGCAGTTCGCCGACGCCGGCTACGACCGGATCTACGTGAACCAGATCGGCCCGGACCTGCGCGGCTTCTTCGACTTCTACCGCACCAAGGTGCTGCCGCAGCTCCAGCAGGCCGTCTGACCCGACGTGGTGGATGGAGCACCAGGCCCGGCCACGCCATGGAACTCATGCCGTACGGCGGCTGGACCTCATGACCGATTGCACCGCGACCCGCAATGGTTTCAGGGGGTGAAGACCTGCTCGAGACGGTCGATGGCACCGTCCGCACCCAGGTGGTAGCGGAAGACCAGGCCGCTGTCCGGGTGCGCTTCCAGCCACTCGAGAAACTCCTGCACGCCGATGGGCTGATTCTCGGTGCTTGCCACGATGGGGTCGGTGACCGTGATGTACGCGGCCTGGTCCATGGGCAGGTAGGTCTCCTTGCCGACCGTCTCGAACGGTGCTCCGTCGGAATCCGGGCTGCCGCAACCCCAGTTGCCGTGTCGGATGATCAGACTCAGGGACCCGCCTTCGGGTGTGTAGCGGTACACGGCGATCTCGTCGGGCGAGATCGGCATCTTGTGATCGCAGCCGTCGTCCGCACCATCGGCGCCCGCGGAAGCCGTCGGACCGGAGGCCGACGCGGCGGGCGTCCCCGCCGGTACCGGGGGTGGGGACACCTTGTTGTCCGCCGAAGGTGAGACCTTGTGTGCGGGCAACGCCTGGGGGGAGGCGATTCCGTCAGTGTCCCGCTCGCCCTTGGCCGGCGAGGAAGTGGCGGCCGGCGTCGCCGTGCCGCCCGAGCTCCGGGCGTCCGAAGAGCAGCCAGTGAGCGCCACGAGCCCGGCCACGCAAGCGCCCAGGGTGAGCGTCCGGAACGCGATCGGTCTGTGGCGACGTTTGATCATCACGATATGTCCCCCCGTTGTGGTGGCAGCGGTCACTACCGCCGCGTCCGCATGAGACACCATATTCAGCCACGGCTGCCTGATTTGCATTGAGGTCTGCGCCGTCTGTTGCGAATCGGTGACCGTATGCAGCTCCCGCGGATACTCAGCGGTCTCATCGCCACGGCCCTGAGGGAAGCGTGGTGACGATCGATCCGTCGCCTCACGTCACGCGGGGCATTGTCCTACGACGCCGATCGTCTGCCGGTACCACCGCGCTTTTCACGACTGATGGCGCGCCGCTGCCGCGCTGTGGTCGCGCCCCAGATACCGGCGTCCTCCCCCTGCTCGATGGCCCAGGAGCGGCAGGCGAGCAGGACGCGGCACCGGCGGCACACCGCGCGGGCCCGGGCGACCTGGGCATCGGTCTCCCGCTCCACCAGCGGGAAGAAGAGCTCCGGATCCTCGCCCAGGCAGGCGGCATCCCGTAGCCATCCGCGAGCGGTGACCATCTCGGCGATCTCGGCGCCGACGGTGCGGTGGGGGATCTTGCGGTCATCGGGCATGGCGCACCTCCGCATGTGCCGGCTGAGCCGGCGGGTGGCTGCGGCATGACGCTGCCGCAGGCCCGGCAGAGGTCGCGAAACCATGCTAAAGGGACCATGCCGTCCCGGAAAGCCGCGGTTCCCGGTCTTTCGCGGAAGGGTTCCTGAGCCCTCCCCACCGATCAGCCGCTGGAAGCCCGGCCGGCCAGCTTGCGTACGGTCAGGGCGGCGGCCGCCGTGGTGAGGGCCGCGCCCATCCAGCCCCGGTTGCGGGACAGCCACTGCTGTGGGCTGACGCCCGTGGACTCGTCGTCGAAGCGCCCGTGCGCGCCGAAGTCCCGCCCGTGCGGCCCGTCCGCCGGGGACCACAGGTTGGCGGGACCCTCGGGCGGGCCGTCCTCCTGCTGCGCGTCGACGTTGGTGCGGGCCAGATAGCGGTCGAGCAGCCCGGGCACCACCGCGTTGGCGAGGAGCGTGGCGGCGGTGGAGCCGCCCACCCAGTACTCCCGGCGCCGGGCGTGCGTCGAGGCGTGCACGACGGCCCGGGCCGCGACCTCCGGCTGGTACACGGGCGCCACGGGCCGGGCCCGTCCCTGCATCCGGTTCAGCACCCAGTCGAACTGCGGGGTGTTGAGGCCCGGCAGCTGCACCATCGTGGTCCGTACGCCGCTGCGCGCGTGCAACAGCTCGCAGCGCAGGGACTCGTTGAAGCCCTGGATCGCGTGCTTGGCCCCGCAGTACGCCGACTGCAGCGGGATGCCCCGGTAGGCCAGCGCCGAGCCGACCTGCACGATCGTGCCCCGGTCGCGCGGCAGCATGTGCCGCAGGGCGGCACGGGTGCCGAACACGTAGCCCAGGTAGGTCACTTCGGTCACCCGCCGGAACTCGTCCGGGGCGACGTCCGTGAACGGCGCGAAGACTCCGGTGAAGGCGTTGTTGACCCACACGTCGATGTGGCCGTAGGCGTCGACGACCTGCTGGGCGGCGTCGTCGACGGCCTTCGCGTCGGAGACGTCGACGGGGACGACGAGCGCCTCTCCTCCGGCACGTTCCACGTCGTCCGCCGCGGCGGCGAGTCCCTCACGCCCGCGGGCGAGCAGGGCGACCCGGTCGCCGCGTGCGGCGAAGGCACGGACCGTGGCCCGCCCGACACCACCGCTGGCCCCGGTCACGACCACCACGCGACCGCGCCTGGTTCCTGCCGTGCGCACCCGGCATCACTCCCCGCGGTGGGGTACGTCCGGGGCCCGCGTGGGCCGCGGGGGCACGGGGCCCGGCGCGGCCGTCCCGCCGGCCGGGGCCGGCGGCACCGGCGGATACGGCGCGCCGCCGACCTCGCCGGCCGCGGTCTGCCGGGCACCGTCGCCGCCCGGTGCCATGCCGGCCGCGTGCTCCGGGCCCGGCCGGTGCGGGCGGGCCATGCCGCGCAGCACATAGGCCAGGGCGCCCAGGATCACGGCGGTGATCAGCGCGGCGGCCCAGTCGGGCAGGCCGAGGGCGAGGGCCAGGCCCACGGCGAGGGCGAGGGCCGCGCCCGCGTACAGGGCCAGCGCGCCGGACGCGGCGTACAGGGCGGCCTTGCGGCGCTGCTTGCGCGTCTGCTCGCGCAGTTCGTCCCGTACGGTCTCGCGCGCCACCTGTGCCAGCTCGTCGACGAGGTGCTTGTCCAGATGCTCCAGGTGATCCAACGGCTTCATGCCCGGCCGGGTACCCTCGGCCCCCTGCGCGTAACTAGGCTCGGCGGCATGGAGATTCTGGGTGCCACACTGCGCGTCTGCGTCGACGACCTAGAGACCGCGATCCCCTTCTACGAGCGGCTGGCCAGCGGCAGAGCCCAGCGCTTCGAGCGGGGAGGTGTCCAGGTGGCGGCGATCGGCTGCTTCCTGCTGATGAGCGGTCCCCCGGCCGAGCTGGAGGTGCTGCGCAAGGTCGCGGCGACGATCGCGGTGACGGACGTCGAGGAGACGCACAAGGTACTGACCGGGCTCGGCGCCCACATCGTCGCGGGCCCCATCGCCTCGCCGGCGGGCCGCAATCTGATCGCCCTGCATCCGGACGGGTCGGTCTACGAGTACGTGGACCGCGGGGCGTAGGCGGCGCCGGGGCTCAGCGCCGCCCCGGCGCCGTGATCATCTCGGCGGTGATCGCCCAGCGTTCGTGGTCGCGCCAGGCCCCGTCGACGAAGAGCATCTTCGGCGAGAAGCCCTCCAGGCGGAACCCGCAGGCGCGGGCCAGGGCGATCGACGCGGCGTTCCCCGGCTGGACGTTGATCTCCAGCCGGTGCAGCCGCATCGGGCCGAAGGCGTACCGCACGACGAGGTCCAGCCCCTCGCGCATCAGCCCCCGGCCGGCGGCGTGCGCGAAGGCGCCGTAGCCCAGCGCCCCGGACTGGAAGCCGCCCTCGACGATGTTGTTGATGTTGATGAACCCGCCGATGGCCCCGTCGCCCTTCTCGCAGACCAGGAAGCCGGCCTTGGCGGAGTCCTCGATCAGGCGGCCCGCGTAGGCGGTGTACGCCTGTGCCGTGGTGGGCGGGAACAGCCACGGGTGATGCAGGTCCTTGCTCTCCCGGGCGCGGGCGGTGAATTCGTCGCCGTCCTCGTGGGAGAAGGGGCGGATGCCCACCCGGGGGCCCTCCGCGAGGTAGCGGGATGCGTGATGCGGCACCCCGCCACAGTAACCGCGTCGGCTGTGCGCCCCCAGTCGTGGCGTCAGGGGCCCGTGGCCGGCAGCCGCAGCACCCCGCTCACGCCCGGCCCGCCGATCACGGTCACCGGCTCGACGCCATGGCCGCCGAGGTACGCGTCGGCCGCGTCGGCGGAGTAAGGGCGACTCCGGGTGCGCTCGGCGTTCGGGGAGTCGGCCTTGCGCCGGTGACGTCGAGGGGTGGGGGCGCGCAGGACCTCGTACTCCGCGAGGTCCACCGGTCGCGTCGCCCGCCGCGGCCCGGGTCGGTGATCCAGTCGCGGTGGTAGGCGAAGGCCTCCGCCAGTGCACCCAGGACCGTCAGAAACGTAGGTTTCTCGACGGCCCTGCACCAAGCGTGGGCCTCAGGCGAGGGCCGGTTCCTCCAATGTCAACGTCCCTGCGTCGGCGTCCAGTTCGGCCGGCACCCCGAGGGGCATGGTCAGCGCGCCCGCACCGTGTCCGAACCCGAACTCCTCCACGACCGGGACACCCAGGCCGCCGAGCCGGTCGGCCCAGACGGCGCGCACCGCCTCGTACGGGCCGCACCCCTCCCAGGACCCGAGGACGATCCCGGCGATCCCGTCGAGCCAGCCGGAGCGCAGCAGTTGGGTCAGGTAGCGGTCCAGGCGGTACGGGCTCTCGCCGACGTCCTCGATCAGCAGCAGTCCGCCCCGCGCCCGGGGATGGGCGTGCGGGGTGGCGAGGTCGCTCGCGAGCAGGCTCAGACAGCCGCCGAGCGTGACGCCCCGGGCGCGGCCCGGGACCAGTGCGGTGCCGCCCTGGGAGGCAGCCGTGAGGGTCCGTACGGACTCGGGCTCGAAGAGGGTGGCCCGCAGGTGCTCCTGGGCCCGGGCGTGCTTGAGCAAGTCGACGCCGGCGGCCGCGGGCCCGTACAGGGTGACCAGGCCCAGTCGGGTCGCGAACGCCTGGTGCAGGACGGTGACGTCGCTGAACCCGGCGAACACCTTCGGGCCCGCCGCCCGCATCGCCTCCCAGTCGAGCAGGTCGACCATGCGCTGGGCGCCGTACCCGCCCCGGGCGCACAGCACGGCCGCGACGGACGGATCGCACCAGGCGGCCTGGAGGTCGGCAGCGCGCTGCGCGTCCGTACCGGCCAGGTAGGGCAACTGCGGGTCGCGGGCGAGCACATGGGGCGCCGCCACGGGGTCGAGGTCCCAGCCGCGCAGGACGTCCAGTCCGGCCTGGAGGCGCTCCTCGGGCACGGGCCCGCTCGGCGCGACGACGGCGACGCGGGCGCCGGGGGCGAGCCGGGGCGGCCGGACGAGCTGGTTCACCGGGTGAGCTCCAAGGTGGGGATGCCGGGCGGGTCCAGGCGGAAGACCTGGGCGTACAGGGAGAGTTCGGCCTCCAGGGCCCGCACCATGGTCTCCGCCTTGCGGAACCCGTGGCCCTCCCCCTCGAAGGCGAGGTAGGCGTGCGGCACCCGCCGGCCGTCCAGCCGGGCCAGGAACCGCTCGCACTGGACGGGCGGGCAGATCACGTCGTCCAGGCCCTGGAGCAGCAGGAACGGCACGGTGAGGCGGTCGGCGTGGGCGGCGGGCGAGCGCTCCGCGTACCGGGCGGGCACCTCGTCGAGCGGCCCGATCAGGCTCTCCAGGTACCGCGACTCGAAGTCGTGGGTCTCCCCCGTGCCCCAGCCCGCCAGGTCCAGGATGGGGTACTTGATGGTGCCGCAGGCGTAGACGTCGGTGGTGGTGAGCGAGGCCGCGGCGGTCCAGCCGCCCGCGCTGCCGCCCCGCACGGCGAGCCGGGACGGGTCGGCGGTGCCCTCGCCGGCGAGGGCCAGGGCCACGGCGGCGCAGTCCTCGACGTCCACCACGCCCCACTGCTCGCGCAGCCGCTCGCGGTACGGGCGGCCGTATCCCGTGGAGCCGCCGTAGTTCACTTCGGCGACGCCGATGCCGCGCGAGGTGAAGTAGGCGATCTCCAGATCGAGCACGAGCGGCGCGCGTCCGGTGGGCCCGCCGTGCGCCCAGACCACGTAGGGCGGCAGTTCGTCGCCGGGCGCGACGCAGCCGGGGTGGTGCGGCGGGTAGATGTGGGCGTGGATGTCGCGCCCGTCGGGGCCGGAGAAGGTGCGGATCTGCGGCTCGGGGTAGTACGCGGGGTCGACGGCGTCGTCGTGCTCGGCGCCGACGACCCGGGCCCGGCCGGTGCGGGCGTCCAGCTCGACGACCTCGTAGGCGCTGCGCGGGCTGGCCCCGACGGCGACGACCCGTTCGCCGTGGGCGGCGAGGGTGGGGGCGAACTCGGTCCACGGCCCGGCCGCGTCGACGACCTCGCCGGTCTCGGGGTCCAGTACGCCGAGGGCCGTGGCGCCCCGGCCGTGCACGACGGCGATCAGACCGCTGTCCAGCGGCGTGAACCATCTCGATCCCAGCTTCCACAGCGCGCCGCCGAACTCCTCCTCGCGCGGGCACAGCGGCTGCCCGTCGAGGTAGAGGTTCCACCAGCCGGTGCGGTCGCTCGCGTGCAGCAGCCGTCCGTCGCGGGTCCAGTCGGCCTGGGCGATCGACTCGCCGGGGCCGCCGGCCACGGCGCGGACGCCGCTCAGGATGCCGTCGGGTGTGACGTCGGCGAGGAGCAGTTCGGTGCCGTCCCAGGGCATGCGCGGATGGTCCCAGGCGAGCCAGGCGGCCCGGCGCCCGTCGGGCGACAGCTTCGGCCCGGTCACGAACCGGTGCCGCCCGTCGGTGAGTTCCCGTACGGCGTCCCGGTCCTCGGCGGCGGATCCGTCCAGCGGGACGGCGGCCAGGACGCGGCGCACGTCGGTGGGTCCGTCCCCGGTGAACTCCTCCAGCACGCACCACACTTCACCCCGTTCGGGCAGCGGCAGCGGCTCGGCCCAGCGCAGGCCCTCGCCCACCGGGGACTCGGGGGTGAGGGGACGGGGTACACCGCCGGGCTCACAGCGGTACAGCCGCTGGTCGGCGAAGTTCACGAACACCACGAGCGGTCCGGTGTCGCCGTCGAGGGCGGCCCACGGGTGCCCGCCGTACTCGATGACCCGGCTGCGCACGTTCCACGGCGCGGGCAGCAGCGACTCCTCCCGGCCGTCGGCGTGCCGCCGCACCAGGGTGCGCCGGCCGCCCTCGGCGGGGCGCGGCTCGGTCCACCACACCTCGTCGCCGACGAAGCCCACGTACTCCGGGTGCCCGTCGTGCGCGGCGGTCAGGGCCGCGTCGATGGGTGAGGGCCACTCCCCGTAGGCCAGCGTCCGCACCGTCTCCCCCACTCTCCTAGGCCGTCCGCAGGAACCGGTCGAGTACGCGGACACCGAAGTGCAGCGCCTCGACCGGTACCCGTTCGTCGACCCCGTGGAACATGGCCGCGTAGTCGTAGCCGTCCGGCAGCTTCAGCGGGGTGAAGCCGTAGCCGGTGATGCCGAGTCGGGAGAACTGCTTGGCGTCGGTGCCGCCGGACATGCAGAACGGCACCACGTGCCCCTCGGGCGCGAACTCCTCGATGGCGGCCCGCATCCCCGCGAACGTCGCCGAGTCCACCGGTGACTCCAGGGCGACCTCGCGGTGGTGGAACTCCCAGTCCACGTACGGCCCGGTGAGCCGGTCGAGGGTGGTGCGGAACTCCTCCTCGCCGCCGGGCATGTACCGGCCGTCCACGTGCGCGAGGGCCTCGCCGGGAATGACGTTGACCTTGTAACCGGCGTCCAGCATGGTCGGGTTGGTGCTGTTGCGCAGGGTCGGCTCGACGAGCTTCGCGGCCGGACCGAGCTTCTCCAGCAGCGCGTCCACGTCGGTGAGGTCGCTCTCGATGCCGTACAGCGCGGCGAGTTCGGTGAGGGCGGCGCGCACGGTCGGGGTCAGCCGGAGCGGCCACTCGTGCGCGCCGATCCGGGCGATCGCGCCCGCGAGACGGGTCACGGCGTTGTCCCGGTTGACCTTGGAGCCGTGTCCGGCGCGTCCGCGAGCGGTGAGCTTCAGCCAGGCCGTGCCGCGTTCCCCGGCCGCGATCGGGTAGATCTGCCGTCCGTTGCCGTCGTGGAAGGTGAAGGCGCCCGACTCGCTGATGCCCTCGGTGCAGCCCTCGAACAGGCCGGGGTGCCGGTCGGCGAGGAACCCGGAGCCGTCCTCGGCACTGGCCTCCTCGTCGGCGGTGAACGCGACGACGATGTCCCGGCGGGGCCGCACGCCCTGCCGGGCCCAGCCGCGCACGACGGCCAGGATCATCGCGTCCATGTTCTTCATGTCGACGGCGCCGCGCCCCCAGACGACCCCGTCAAGGATCTCCCCGGAGAACGGGTGCACGCTCCAGTCGGCGGCCGCCGCGGGCACGACGTCCAGGTGGCCGTGGAGCAGCAGGGCACCGGCCGAGGGGTCGCTGCCCTCGATGCGGGCGACGACGTTGGTCCGCCCCTCGGTGCGCTCCAGAAGGGTCGGTTCGATCCCCGCGTCGGCGAGCCGGGCGGCGGCGTACTCGGCGGCGGGGCGTTCCCGGCAGTCGCCTCCGCCCCGGTTGGTGGTGTCGATCCGGATGAGGTCGGACGTGTACGTCACGACCTCGTCCAGCGCCTGCTCGTCCACCTGCTCAGCCATACTGCTCCTCCACCGCGGCCGAGACGATCGTGGTGACCGCCTTGAAGGCGCGGATGCCCTCGTACATGGTCCCGCTCGTGTACGCCACCTTGCGCTCCCCGATCCGGTCCACACCCGGGACGACGGTGGCGGCCAGCGCCAGGTGCTCGGCGTCGAACTCCACGGCCACGGTGAACGGGCCGCCCAGGACGGGTTCGTGACGCACCGCCAGCGCGGCGGCCTCCTTGGCCGCGGCCCGGATGTCGGCGGCCGTCCTCGCGGGCGTCCGGCACACCGCCGCGTAGCGCGACACATGGTCCTTGACCGCGACCTTCAGCGCCTCGGGCGCGTACCCGAGCGCGTCCTCGCAGGCGACGTCGTCCCCGGTGACCAGCACGACCGGCACACCGTACTCGGCGACGACATGGGCGTTGAGCAGCCCCTCGCTCGCCCGTACGTCGTTGAGCCACACGCCCGTGATGGAGTTGGCGAGGTAGGTGTGCGCGAGGACGCCCTCCATGCCGGCGCCCGCGTGGTAGCCGACGAACGCGATGCCGTCGACGTCGCCGTGCTGCACGCCCTCCACCATGGACAGGGTCTTGTGCCGGCCGGTGAGCAGCTGGGCGCGGTCGTCGAGCTGCTCCAGCAGCAGGTTGCGCATCGACCAGTGCGCCTCGTTGATGATCACCTCGTCGGCACCGCCGTCGTGGAACCCCAGCACGGCGGCGTTGACGTCGGAGGTGAACAGGGAACGGCAGCGCTCCCACTGCGAGGCGCCCGGCACGACGTCGTCGGGCCAGGTGACGCCGGTGGCGCCCTCCATGTCGGCGCTGATGAGGATTCTCATGACGAGCTGTCCCGGGCGGAGATGTTCATGGTTCGTCACGTTACGCGCTGCGGGCGCAACGGGCTACGAACCTCTCACCAACGGATCGGCCGGTCTGCGAGGAACGCGGTGAGGCGGTCGGCCAGGAGGCGGTGGTCACGGGCCGAGTAGTGCCAGTGGCAGCCGGTGAAGTCCAGGCCGGTGGTGTCGAGGGCCCAGAGGCGGACGCGGCGGTCGCCCGCGCTGTTGCGTTCGCGGACGACCTGTTCGACATGGCCGGCGAAGGGGCCGGTACCGACGGCGAGGAGGGTGGTACCCCGTAGCGCTGCCGCAGTTTCGCGAGGAAGCCGCTGCAAGCAGCGCCGACGCCGCCGACGCGGCCGGCATCCCCATCCAGGGCATCGGCATGGCTGTCCTCCGTGGGACGCGGCAGGTGCACGGACCGGGGACGGGTGACCGTACACCGACATATCCGTCGCCACCAGACCGCCCACCGGACCGCGCCCCGGGCCGGCTCGCCCGCCGCCGGTCTCAGGCCGTGCGCCCCGCCACCAGCCAGGTGGACGGCAGCTCGATGCGGGTGCCGTCGGGGCGGTACTCCGTGGTCCGCAAGGGCAGGCGACCGCTCGCCAGCACCGTCAGACCGGCCGAGCCCAGATACTCGGGCACGGCCTCGTCCGACACCTCCCCGGGGGCGATGCCGTGCCGGAAGACCGGTGCGAGCTTGGGCGGCGGACCGTCGGGGCCGCCGGCCAGGCCCGCCAGTACCTGTTTGGCGGCGCCCGACAGCTCGACCAGGCAGGCGCGGCCCCGGTCGCCGACCAGAGTGGCGATCCCGTCGACGAGGGACTGCCGGTCGTCGGGCTCGCACTGGTGCAGGACGCCCCGCAGATAGACGTTGGCGTCGCCGAGCTCCGCGTGCAGCGCCTGCGTCTCCTCCTTCGCGGCGGCGTCCAGCAGCCGGTAGGCGGCCTGCCCCGCCGGGTCGGCCCGCCGGGCGTGGTCGAGGGCCGCGGCGGACAGGTCGACGCCCAGGACGTGCGGGAAGCGGTCGGCGAGGTAGCGGGTCTGCGTGCCGTTGCCGCAGCCGAGATCCACCAACGGCAACGCGGGATCGGCCAGATACGGCTCGAACAGGGCGAGGTGCGGGCCCACCGTCAGGACCGGTTCCGCGTCCCAGAAGACCGCCCCGGGCTCGTCGGACGCCTCACGCCAGAACCCCTCCCAGGCTTCCCGGTACCTGCTCGTCACGCTCATGGCCCACTCCCCGGGGGTGCGAACGAATCCCGCCACACGACGGGCGAGTACGGTGTACCGCGCCCGGGCCGCGACGACAAGAACGCGGTCGCGCGGCGCCCCCCGCGTGCCCGGCCGGTGGCGAATCAGCGCCGTGGCAGCGTCAGTTCGAACCAGACCGTCTTGCCGGTCCGGGTCCGGCTGGTCCCCCACTCGCGGGCCAGCGTACTGACCACGCGCAGACCGCGCCCGGCCTCGTCGAGCGGGCCCGCCTGGAGCAGCGTCGGCAACTCGTGGTCGTCGTCGTCCACTTCGCACAGCAGGGTGTCGCCCCGGACCAGCCGCAGTACGACGGGGCGGGCGTGCGCGTGCCGTACGGCGTTGGTCACGAGTTCCCCGGCCATCAGCTCGGCCGGCGCGACGAGCCTGGCGAGGCCCCAGTCGTGCAGTTGCTCGCGGACCACGGCGCGGGCCCGGCCGACCTCGGCCGGGTCGAGGGCCAGGCGCCATTCGGCCACGTCGTCCGGCTCGATGCCGTTGAGGCGTGCCATCAGCAGGGCGACGTCGTCCTTGCGGCCACCGCGCGTGTTGAGCGCCCGGATGATGGTGTCGCAGGCGTCGTCCATGGACGCGGCCGGGTGCGCGGCCGACTCGCAGAGCGTCGCGAGGCCCACCCCGATGTCCTCGCCGCGCACCTCGACCAGCCCGTCGGTGCACATGACCAGCCGGTCGCCGGGTTCGACGCGGACGCGTACGGCCTGGAAGGGCACGCCCCCGACACCGATGGGGGCGCCGGTGGGCAGGTCCAGCAGTTCGCTGCGGCCGTCGTCGGCCCGGACCAGGACGGGTGGGATGTGCCCGGCGTTGGCGAGGTGGAGTTCGCTCGCGATCGGGTCGTACACGGCGTACAGGCAGGTCGCCAGATAGCTGTCGCCGAGGCGCTGGGCGAGGTCGTCGAGGTTGCGCAGCAGCTGGGCGGGCGGCAGGTCGAGCCCGGCCATGGTCTGCACGGCCGTCCGCAACTGGCCCATCATGGCAGCAGAGTTCAGGCCGTGGCCCATGACGTCGCCGACGACGAACGCCGTGCGTCCGCCGTGCAGTTTCACCGCGTCGAACCAGTCGCCGCCGACCCGCCCGAGCAGCGTGCCCGGCAGATAGCGGGTGGCGATGTCGCAGCCGGCCATACGGGACGGGATGTGCGGCAGCATGCTGTCCTGGAGCGTCTCGGCGACGTTCTCCTGGAAGGTGTACATGCGGGCGTTGTCGAGCACGAGGCCCGCGCGGGCGGCGAGTTCGGCGCCGGTGACGCGGTCCATGTCGTTGAAGACGGGACGCTCGGGGTGCCGAAGCAGGATCATGAAGCCGAGGACGACGTTGCGCGCCTTGAGGGGCACGACCAGCATCGAGCGGCCGGTGATGAGCGGCCGGATGTCGCGCTTTTCGAACTGCGCGGCGATGGCGTGCCCCATCTCCTCGCTGATGCGGGGCACGAGCACGGGTTCACCGCTGGTCATGCACTGGAAGAACGGCGTGTGCGCCGGGAACGGCATGGCCTCTCCGACGGGGACGACGTCGTCCCAGCGGCCCGGTTCGTCGGTGTGCTCCAGGGCGACCCGGTGCCACATCGTGGTGGTGTCGGGCACGCCGTCCTCGAACCCCTCGCCGGCGACGACCTGTTCGCGCAGATAGGTCCCGGCGACGTCGGTGAAGCGGGGCACGACGGCCCGGCTGACCTCGGTGATCGTGCGGGACAGGTCGAGGGAGGTGCCGATGCGTCCGCTGACCTCGTTGAGGAACTCCAGGCGTTCACGGACGGCGGCGTACTCGAGGTCCTCGCCCTCGTCCCGCAGGTCCTCGGGCACGGGTCGGCCGGCGGCCAGGGACAGCGCGGCCCGCTCGCGGCGCGCCCTGCGCTCGGCACGCCGGGCCACGCCCCAGTCGGGGGTGACGGGCACCCGGTCGTTCTGGCTGAACTCCAGGATCGGATAGCCGAGTTCGAGGACCTGCGTGACGATCCGGGCGCTCTCGCCGACACTCATGCTCGGCAGGATCTCGGGGAGCCGGCGGGCGAGGTCCTCCGCTCCGGGGAAGTCGGTGTGCAGCGCGAAGCCGGGGGAGATCCGCTCGAACGGCCCGTCGCCCGCGCGCAGTCCGTCCGCGTCGGCCGCCAGCACCAGCAGCCGCTCGGGCCCGGGGCCCACCAGCGGATAGGCCCACCACAGGACGTCGACCCGGCCGTCTCCGGACGCGGTGAGCCGGGCGCGGCCCGCCGCCGGGTAGGAGAGCCCGCCGTCGAGGGAGGCCTCCAGGTCCGGGCCGGGCCCCTCGGAGGCGGCGCAGGCGCCGGTGTCCTGCTCGCCGAAGGCGGCGAACGCGCCGGAGCGCGGCTCCTCGGGCAGCGCTCCGGAGACGGGGAGCAGGTCGAGGGCGGTGCGGCCGATCGCCTCTTCCCTGGAGAGGCCGAACAGGCGCCGTGCGCCACGGCTCCAGTGGGAGACGAGGCCGTCGCGGTCGACCACGACGACGGCCAGGGGGACGCGGCCGGGCTCGGCGGGTGGCGTCCCCGTGCCCTGCTCAGCCTTGTCGGTGCCACGGTCCATGGCCCAGGCCCTCTCTCCCCACGGACGCAAGATCTGTCCCGGCGTCACCACCGTACGGCGAGGGAAGGCGGCGATGTGAGGCAACGCGGGAATTGCCCGCCGCGGGGTGCACCGGCGTGCGACCCCGCGCGCCGGTGCTGTCCGGTGCTCGGCCGGTGCCCGTTCAGTCCTCGTGGCTCAGCTGGAGATCCCGCTCGGTGCGGCCTCCTCCGGCGACCTGGAGCACGGTCGCGACCGGTGGGTAGCCGGCGGCGATGACGGTGTACTCGCCGGAGGACAGGTCGACGAAGCGGAACGTGCCGTCGGCCCCGGTGGTGAGGGTGTCGACCACGTTGCCCGCCACGTCGAGCAGTGTCACGCGCGCGTCCTCCACGGGCCGGCCGCCGCCCGCCCGCACCGTGCCGCGCAGCACGGCGCCGCCGGCCAGCTCGATGTCCCGGCGGGTCTCGCGGGCGGCCTGGACGGTGACGGGAAGCGCGGCGGGGCGGAAGGCGGGCGCGCTGGCGGCGAGGGTGTACTCGCCGGCGACGAGCTCGGGGATGACGTAGCCGCCCTCGCGGCCGCTGCGGGTGGTGGCGACGACCTCGCCGTGCACGTTGGTGAGCGTGACGGTGGCGTCCCGTACGGGTGTGCCGTCGGCGGTGACGACGGTGCCGACCAGGTTCCCGGCACCGCCGAGGACGATGTCGAGCTCGACGGGACGTTCGCCGACGGTCACCGTGACCGCCTGCGGCTGGTGGCCGCCGGCCGCGGCGATCAGCACATACGAGCCCGGGCCCGGGGTGGCCAGGGCGTAGCGCCCGTCCTCGCCGCTCGCGACGCGCCCGGTCTGCTGCCCGGTGACGTCGATGAGCGTGAGCGCCGCCCGGGGCACGACGGTTCCGTCGTGGTGCTGCACCGAGCCGCACACGGGCACCCCGGCGGCGTACGCGGTCCGGGCCTGCGGGACGGAGGCGTTCCCCGGCGCCGTGTCCGGGTCGGTGACGGAGACGTTGTGGGACACCAGGGGTTTCTCCTTGAGGAAGAGGGCGAGGACCAGTCCGAGGACGAGCACCGGCACCAGGTAGAGGAAGATCCGCGGCATGGCGTCGGCGTACGCCCGGATGTAGTCGTCGCGCAGGGCCGGGGGCAGTGCGTGCACGAGCTGCGGGGTGAGGGACTCGGGGTCCGGGAGCCCGGTGCCCCCGCGCGCGGGGAGGCTGTCGGGGAGGGCGTCGGTGAGGCGGTCCGCGAAGAGGGTGCCGAAGACGGCGGCTCCGATGCTGCCGCCGATCTGGCGGAAGTAGTTGCTGGCGCTGGTGGCGGTGCCGAGGTCGGCGGGGCGCACGGAGTTCTGCACGGCGAGGATCAGCACCGGCATCACCATGCCGATGCCGGCGCCGAGGACGGCTGTCCAGACGCTGTAGTGCAGCCGCGGCGTGCCGGCTTCCAGCCGCGACAGCAGCCACATGCCGACGGCGGAGAGGGCGCCGCCGAGAACCGGGTAGGCCTTGTAGCGGCCGGTGTGGCTGATGAGCCGGCCGACGACGATCGAGGCGCCGACGATGCCGGCCATCATCGGCAGCATGAGCAGGCCGGACTCGGTGGCGGTCGCCCCGTCGACCATCTGCAGATACGTCGGCAGGTAGCTGGCGGCGCCGAACAGGCCCACACCTGTCACCAGGCCGACCAGGGCGGTGACGTTGAAGACGGAGTCCTTGAACAACCGCAGGGGGACGAGGGGTTCGGCGGCGAAGCGCTCGGTGACGAGGAAGAGGACGGTCGCCGCCAGCGCTCCGGCCGCGAGACCGAGGATCACACGCGAGTCCCAGGCGTGCTCGGTGCCTCCCCAACTGGTCAGCAGCACCAGGCAGGTGGAGGCGGCGGTCATCAGCAGCGCGCCGAGGACGTCCAGCCGGGCCCGCCTGGCCGGCTTGGGGAGCTTCAGCGTGACGGTGACGACGGCCAGGGTGACCAGGCCGAAGGGGACGTTGACGTAGAAGCACCAGCGCCAGGAAAGGTGGTCGGTGAAGTAGCCGCCGAGCAGCGGTCCGGCCACGGAGGCCAGGCCGAAGGCGGCGCCGATCAGGCCCATGGAGCGGCCGCGCCGCCGGGGCGGCACGATGTCCGCGATGATGGCCTGGACGCCGGTCATGAGGCCGCCCGCGCCGACGCCCTGGAGGGCGCGGAAGGCGATCAGCTGGTCCATGGTCCGCGCCCGGCCCGCGAGCGCGGAGCCGATGACGAAGACGACGATCGCGAACTGGAAGACACCTTTGCGGCCCAGCAGATCGCCGAGCTTGCCGTAGATCGGAAGGCCGACGGTGGCGGTGAGCAGGTAGGCGGTGATCGCCCACGGCATCCGGTCCAGGCCGTGCAGTTCTCCGACGATCTTCGGGAGCGCGGTGGCGACGATCATCTGCTCCAGCGCGGCCAGGAGCAGGGCCGGCATCAGCGCGAAGACGACGAGCCGCACCCGGCGCGGGCTCGGGCCGCCGTCCGGATCCGGCGGTGGTACGGGGGTGCCGGGAGGTGCCGCCGCCGGTTCGTCCTGCGTCAGAGTGATCCCGCCCACTCACCGCTCCCCTCGTCGCGCCGCCGCACCATTCCCGCGTAAAAGCGACAACTACGAGCAAGCGCGGCGAGTTACGGCACAGGAGCAGGCCGTACGGAGATCACTCGAACCGGTGAGGGGCGGCAACACCCTTTGATTCTCGGCGTCTTGGGAGGGCTACTTCTCGACCTCGGTGGCGAGCTTCGCGAGCATCGCGTCGTAGATCCGGCCGAGCCCCTTGGGCGCGAAGGTCCTCTCGAAGAAGCCGCCGATGCCGCCGGCGCCGGTCCAGGTGGTGGTCACGACGACCCGGGACGTGCCCTCGCCGGCCGGGGTGACCCGCCAGGTGGTGACCATGGAGGAGTTGCGGTCCTTCTCGACCAGCTCACCGTCGGTGGGCTCGGTGACCTCCAGGAGACAGTCGCGCACGCGCTTGCTGGTGGCCTGGAGCTTCCAGTGGACGAGGGTGCCCTCGCCGTCGCCGCCCTCCCGGACCTCGTACTCGCTGAACTGCTCGGGCAGCAGCTTCGCGCGCGTGCCGCTGTAGTCGGCGAGGGCGTCGAACACCGTCTCCGCGTCCGCCGCGACGATCCGCTCCGTAGTGGCCTCGACCTGCGCCATCGCTTTCCTCCAGGACCTGGTTGCTCGGGGGTCGGGGCAAGCCAACCACCCCGCTGCCCGGCCCCCCAAATCGGGGTGGCGCAACCCGGTCGAACACGTTCGGAAAACACCCTCGCACGATCAAGGGAACATGTGTTCTATTCTGTGGTCAGTGCTACCGAGGAGGCGTCATGCGCTGGGAGAACCTCACATCGGACTCCGAACACAGCCGGGCCGATGCCGCGCTGTTCGGCGCGGACGCGGTCACGACCCGCACGTTCGACACTCCGGAGTTCCGCGGGATCACCTTCCACGAGATCCGGGCCCGCTCGATCATCAACCGGGTGCCGGCGGTGTCGCGGATGTCGTTCCAGTGGACGGTCAACCCCTATCGGGGCTGCTCGCACGCGTGCGTGTACTGCTTCGCGCGCAAGACGCACAGCTACCTGGACCTCGACACGGGTCTCGGCTTCGACAGCCAGATCGTGGTCAAGATCAACGCGCCGGAGCTGCTGCGCCGGCAGCTGGGCTCGCGCCGCTGGCAGGGCGAGCACATCGCGATGGGCACGAACGTCGACTGCTACCAGCGCGCCGAGGGCCGCTACCGCCTGATGCCGGGCATCATCGCGGCGCTGCGCGACCACGCGAACCCCTTCTCCATCCTCACCAAGGGCACGCTCATCCTGCGCGACCTGGAGCTGATCAAGCAGGCGGCGCGGGTGACCGACGTCGGCATCTCCGTCTCGGTCGGCTTCACCGAGCAGGAACTCTGGCGCACCGTGGAGCCGGGCACGCCCGCGCCCGAACGGCGTCTGGAGGTCGTGCGCACCTTCGGCGACCACGGCATCGGCTGCGGAGTGCTGATGGCGCCGGTGATCCCGTTCCTGAGCGACAGCCCCGCCCAACTCCGCGCCACCGTACGGGCGATCGCGGCCTCCGGCGCCACGTCGGTGACGCCGCTGGTCCTGCACTTGCGGCCCGGCGCCCGCGAGTGGTTCATGGCGTGGCTGGGGCAGCACCACCCGCACCTGGTGGCCCGCTACGAGCGGTTGTACGCGGCGGGCTCGTACGCCCCGAAGTGGTACCAGCGGCGGATCACCCGTCAGGTGCACGAACTGGCCGAGGAGTACGGCATCGGACCCACGCGCGCGGGGACGTCGCGGCGGATCAGCCCTCCCGAGCCGGCGCCGGAGCCGCCGGTCGCGGGTCCGACCCAGCTCTCGCTCCTCTAGGCCTCCAGCAGGATCGGCCACCTGCCCCCGCTACGAGCATTCGAGGGCATCCGAAGACCCGATCGGGTCATGAGCTGTACGCAATGAGTTCTTCCGGGACCGCATTCCGGGACGATGCCGCGAGGACGGCGCCCCCAGCGGTCCGACATCCCGCCGTCCCGGGAGGACTCCATGAGAAAACGGGCAGCCGCGCTGTGCGGCGCCGCCGTCGTCCTGGCCGGCACCTTCACGGCCGTTCCCACGGAGGCGAGCGCATCCGGCACCGCGACCACCCTTCGGTACGCCGAGCTCTCCTGGAAGAGCTGCGCCACCGAGGACCACCCGACGCTCCAGTGCGCGTCGCTGAACGTACCGCTCGACCACCGCAGACCGGAGGGCGAGAAGATCACCCTCGCGCTGTCCCGCGTCCCGCACACCGCCCGGACCTACCAGGGCCCGCTCCTGGTCAACCCGGGCGGCCCGGGCGGCAGCGGGCTGACGCTCGCCGGGTTCGTCGCGTCGTCGCTGCCCGCGAAGGTCGCGGCCCAGTACGACGTCATCGGCTTCGACCCGCGCGGCGTCGGCGCCAGCAAGCCCGCACTGGACTGCCGGCCGGGCCATTTCGAGCCGGTCCGCCCGGACTCACTGCCGACGACACCCGCGATCGAGCGGGCCAACCTCGACCGCGCCAAGTCCTTCGCCGCCGCCTGCCGCAAGAAGTACGCGCATCTCCTGCCGTATATCCACACCACCGGCGCCGCGCGCGACCTGGACGCGATCCGGCAGGCCCTGGGCGCCCAGCGGATCAGCTACTTCGGCTACTCGTACGGCACCTACCTGGGGGCGGTCTACGCCAAGCTGTTCCCGGAGCGGGTCCGGCGCATGGTGCTGGACTCCGTGGTCGACCCGACCGACGTCTGGTACGAGGCCAACCTCAACCAGGACGTGGCCTTCAACGACCGCCACCGCGCCTTCCTGGCCTGGGTCGCCGGGAACGACTCGACGTACCGGCTCGGCACCGATCCGGAGCAGGTGGAGGCCAGGTGGTACGCGATGCGCGCGGCCCTGGCCGAGAAGCCGGCGGGCGGCACGGTGGGCGCCTCCGAGCTGGAGGACACCTTCGTCCCGGGCGGCTACTACAACGGCTACTGGCCCATCCTCGCCGAGGCGTTCGCGGCGTACGTGAACGACAAGGACCCCGAGCCGCTCGTCGAGGCGTACGACGACTTCGGCGCGGTCGCCGCCTCCGGCGACAACGGCTACAGCGTCTACACGTCCGTGCAGTGCCGGGACGCCGGGTGGCCGCGCGACTGGCGGCGGTGGCGCGAGGACAACTGGGCGGTGTACGAGAAGGCGCCGTCCATGACCTGGAACAACGCCTGGTACAACGCACCGTGCGCGTTCTGGCCGACCGGCTCGCTGCGCCCGCTGAACGTGGCGAACGGGAAGCTGCCGCCGGTGCTGCTGTTCCAGGCGACCGGCGACGCGGCCACCCCGTACGAGGGCGGTGTCACCGTGCACCGTCTGCTGGCGGGCTCCAGCCTGGTCGTGGAGGAGGGCGGCGGCAACCACGGTGTCACGCTGAGCGGCAACGCCTGCCTGGACGGGCACCTGGCGGCGTACCTGGCCGACGGCACCGTGCCGCGCGGGCACGGCGAGGCGGACGCGGTGTGCGAGCCGCTGCCCGACCCGAAACCCGCGGCGGCGGCCGCGAGGGCC
Organism: [Streptosporangium] indianense; assembly: GCF_021474405.1. Classification (GTDB taxonomy): domain Bacteria; phylum Actinomycetota; class Actinomycetes; order Streptomycetales; family Streptomycetaceae; genus Streptomyces; species Streptomyces indiaensis. Next base: position 48,902 of record NZ_JAKEIO010000024.1, on the reverse strand, counting down.
AGGTCGGCCTCCTCGAACGGCTCGACGCTGCACGGCCTGCTCGGCTTCCGGCACTGAGCGGCTGACGACCCGTCGGGGGCGGTGCCGTCGGCGCCGTGGTCCACCATGGGGCCCATGAGTGAAACGACGAGGAGCCCCGCCCCCGACGGCATTGCCGCAACCGCGCCGCACCGCCTCCCGTTCGCGTCATGAGCCTGCGGATACGGGAGATGACGCTCGCCGACTGCGACCGCGTCGCACGGATCCGCGTCGGCGGCTGGCGCAGCGCATACCGGGGCCTGATCCCGCAGTCCTATCTGGACGGGCTCAGCGTCGAGGCGGACGCCGAGCGTCGTCGCACGCACCTGGCGCAGAGCGACGGCAGCGTGGTGAACCTGGTGGCCGAGGACGCCGGCGGCGGGCTCGTCGGCTGGGCGTGCCACGGTCCGTACCGGGACGGGGAAGTCCGCACCGGGGAGGCCGAGTTGTACGCCCTCTACGTGCACCCGGATCAGGTGGGGCGGGGCGTGGGGCGGGCCCTGCTCACGGAGTCCGTGGCCCGGTGCTCCACCGCGGGCCACGGCCGTCTCCTGCTGTGGGTGCTCAAGGAGAACGACCGGGCCCGCCGCTTCTACGAGCGGGCCGGGTTCCGGGCGGACGGCGCCGAGGAGCCGTTCGAGGTGGACGGGGTCGCTGTCCCCGAGGTGCGGTACGCCAGGTCGCTCCCCGGCTGATCTCACCTCTGCTTCGGGATCCGCCCCAGTGCCCGCACCGCCGCCTCGGCCAGCGCCGGGTGCGCGAGGGCCTCGTTGAGCACGGGCCCGGCCCGGACGTCGCCCAGTGTGCCGAGCCCGTCCACGCAGGCGAGGGCCACGCGGCGGTACGGGTCGTGCGGGCGCAGCCGCCGCCGGAGTGTGGTGATCAGCGCGGGCACCGCCTCGGGCGCGCGCAGTTCGACCAGGAGCCGTACCGGGTGCAGGGCGTAGGCGACGCGCAGTTCGTTGGTGGCGAGGGCGGCGGCCGCGCGGGCGGTGCGCGGGTCGCCGAGCCGGGCCAGGGCGTGGGCGGCGGAGGCGCAGCGCGGGGGGTCGCGGTGGTTGAGCAGCAGCACCAGCGCCTCGAACGCCCGCCGGTCCTGCGCCAGTCCCAGCCGGAACGCGGCCAGCTCCCGCGCCCACAGGGGCTGCCCGGGTTCGGTCAGCACCGCCGCCAGGGCGTCGGGGTCGTCGGTCACCGCGAGCCGCTCGAACGCGGGCGAGGCCCCCGACTCCCGCCGTAAGCGCTCCGTGAGTGATCGCAACTCTTCGTCCATGAATCAGAGGTTAGGGGCGTGAGGAGCCGGGCGGGACGTACATCACAAAGACGAGGGCTGGCGCGCTCGTTACCCGCCAGTTAAGCTCAGACGAGCGAGTTACCCACTCGCATTCCTCGCGGCGGTCTGGTGACGCGGCTGTCGCGGGAGCAGTCGGTTCGGTGCCTCAGGTACCGCAGTACGGCTCGGCCCCGGGACAGGGCCGGTCGGATCCGCCGTTCACCCCGGGCGTGTGCACGCCCGCGGCGCGGCACCGGGCGTGTGCGCTTAGCAGCCCGGTCAACACCCGCACTTCACCACGCACCCGGTGCGCCCGTGGTCCGGCCCCTGCCGGGCCGCCTCCGGCGCACCCGGAGCGCGTTCCCCGTCGTCACCCTCATCCTGGAGTCCCGCGATGGCCACTCCCCTTTCCGACCCGTCCCTGTCCCCGCTGCGGACCGTCGCCGTCGTCGGCCTCGGCACGATGGGCACCGGCATCGCCGAGGTCCTCGCCCAGGCCGGCCGCACGGTCGTCGGCATCGACATCAGCGAGGCCCAGGCCGCGAAGTGCGTCGCCGCGCTGGAGGCCTCCACCGCCCGCGGCGTCGAGCGCGGGCGGCTGACCGAGCAGGAGCGCGCCGGGATCCTCGGCCGCGTCAGCACCTCCGCCGACCTGCGTTCCGCGGCCGACGCCGACCTGGTCATCGAGGTGGCCCCGGAGTCGTACGAGATCAAGCAGCAGATCTTCCGGGAGCTCGACGGGATCGTGCGCCCGGAGACGATCCTTGCGACCGGCACCAACGCCCTGTCCGTGACCCGGCTGGCCGCGGACTCCTCTCGCCCCGAGCGGGTGCTGGGCCTGCACTTCTTCAACCCCGCACCGGCCATGAAGCTCGTCGAGGTCGTCTCCTCGGTGCTGACCGCGCCGGCGGCCGTCACGGCGGTCACCGATCTGGCGCTCGACCTGGGCAAGGAGCCCGTCGCGGTCGGCGACCGGCCCGGCTTCGTCGCGGACGGTCTGCTGTTCGGCTACCTCAACCAGGCGGCCGCGATGTACGAGGCGAAGTACGCCTCCCGCGAGGACATCGACGCCGCGATGCGGCTGGGCTGCGGGCTGCCCATGGGTCCGCTGGCCCTGCTCGACCTGATCGGCGTCGACACCGCGCGCACGGTCCTGGAGGCCATGTACGCCGCCTCCCGTGACCGGCTGCACGCCCCGGCCCCGATCCTCAAGCAGCTCAGCGAGGCGGGTCTGACGGGCCGCAAGGCGGGGCGCGGCTTCTACACGTACGAGGCGCCGGGCAGCGCGGTCGTCGTGCGGGACGCGCTGACCCCGCTGGAGGGCGGCGACCTGGTCCCCGGGCGGGAGGTCCGCTCGGTCGGTGTCGCCGGTTCGGGCACCATGGCCTCCGGTATCGCCGAGGTCTTCGCCAAGGCCGGGTACGAGGTGGTCCTCGCCGCCCGCACCGCGGAGAAGGCGCAGACCGCGAAGGCCCGGATCGGCAAGTCGCTGTCCCGCTCGGTGGACAAGGGCCGGATGACCGCCGAGGCGGCCGCCGAGACCCTGGACCGCATCACGGCCACGGGCACCTACGAGGACTTCGCCGGTGTCGACCTGGCCGTGGAGGCGGTCGCGGAGGACCTGGAGGTCAAGCGGCAGCTGTTCGCGGCGCTGGACAAGGTCTGCAAGCCCGGCGCGATCCTGGCCACCACGACCTCCTCACTGCCGGTCGTCGCCTGCGCCCGGGCCACCTCGCGCCCGCAGGACGTGATCGGGATGCACTTCTTCAACCCGGCGCCGGCCATGAAGCTGGTCGAGGTCGTCCGCACGGTCCTGACCGCCGACGACGTGCACGCCACGGTCCGCGAGGTGTGCGCCCGGATCAGGAAGCACCCGGTCGACTGCGGTGACCGGGCCGGCTTCATCGTGAACGCGCTGCTCTTCCCGTACCTGAACAACGCGATCAAGATGGTCGAGGAGCACTATGCCTCGCTCGACGACATCGACGCGGCGATGAAGCTGGGCGGCGGCTACCCGATGGGCCCCTTCGAGCTGCTGGACGTGGTCGGGCTGGACGTCTCGCTCGCCATCGAGAAGGTCCTGCACCGCGAGTTCCGCGACCCGGGGCTCGCCCCGGCGCCGTTGCTGGAGCACCTGGTGGCCGCGGGCTGCCTCGGCCGCAAGACCGGCCGTGGCTTCCGCGAATATGCCAAGCGCTGAGCGTCCCGGCGACTGGTTCCGGTCCGGCGCGGAGTGGGGCGGCCTGCTCGGCCCGGACCGGTTCCACCCGGCCGGCCGGTCCGCCCCTCCCCCGCCCCCGGGCACCGGGGAAGAACCGGGCCATGCGCGGCGAGCTGCGCACATGCAGTACGTTCAGGGCATGCCCCAGCCCGCCAAGTCCTCACGTACACCCGCTACGACCGACGCGCCGGAGAGTGCCGCCGGCTCGCGCGCAGCCGCCCAGCGGCTCAAGATGCGCCGGGAACTGGCGGCCGCAGCGATGGAGCTGTTCGCGAGCAAGGGGTACGAGGCGACCACCGTCGACGAGATCGCGGCCCAGGCCGGCGTCGCCCGCCGCACGTTCTTCCGCCACTTCCGCTCCAAGGAAGAGGCGATCTTCCCCGACCACGACGACACCCTGATCCGCGCCGAGGCGGTGCTCAACGCCGCGCCCGCGCACGAGCATCCGCTCGACACGGTGTGCCGCGGCATCAAGGAAGTCATGCGGATGTACGCGGCCCGGCCGGAGATCTCGGTCGCCCGCTACAAGCTGACGCGTGAGGTGCCCACGCTGCGCGAGGCGGAGATCGCGTCGGTGGCCCGCTACGAGCGCCTCTTCACTCGCTATCTCCTCGGCCACTTCGACGAGCGGGCGCACGCCGACGACGCCAACGACGATCCGCTGCTGGCGGAGGTCGCCGCGTCCGCGGTCGTCACGGCCCACAACCACGTGCTGCGGCGCTGGCTGCGTGCGGGCGGCCAGGGCGACGTGGAGGCGCAGCTGGACCACGCCTTCTCGATCGTGCGCAAGACGTTCGGCACGGGCATCGGCGCCGGACGCTCCACGGAACCACAGCCGGCCGTGGCCACCGCCTCGGCGCAGGGCGAGGTACTGGTGACCGTCGCCCGCACCGACGCCCCGCTGGACGAGGTCATGCGGACCATCGAGCAGGCGCTCAAGGAGCGCTGAGCCTCCCCGGCACTGTGATGACGGCCACCCTTCGGGGTGGCCGTTTTGGCATGTCAGAGGCCGTTTTGCAGGCCCTTGCCGAGCCCGTTCGATCGATCATCGCTCATTTGTTACGTAAAGATTTCATCTGAGGCCAAGTTCTGGCACTCAGTGCCTTGCGGGGTGACACGCGGTGTCATACGTTGAAGGAGTCCGGACGACGTCCCGGCAGGCCGAACCCGCCTGCACGCCCGGACGCCTGCGTCACAGGCAACCTCCCGCGCCACCAAGCGCTGCCGATCAGCACCACCGCCGAACCGACGGCACACCCTCAACCCTCAGCAGCACCGACGAACCCATCGGCGCCCCTCCCTCAGGGCGCTCACCGCCGGAGGCAACACCGTGACCGTTAAGGACATCCTGGCCGCGATCCAGTCGCCCGACTCCACGTCGGAGGACTTCGCCGCCCTCCAGCTCCCCGAGTCGTACCGCGCGATCACCGTGCACAAGGACGAGACGGAGATGTTCGCGGGCATGACGACCCGCGAGAAGGACCCGCGCAAGTCGATCCACCTGGACGAGGTGCCGCTGCCCGAGCTCGGCCCGGGCGAGGCCCTGGTGGCCGTCATGGCCTCGTCGGTGAACTACAACTCGGTGTGGACCTCGATCTTCGAGCCCCTGTCCACCTTCGGGTTCCTGGAGCGCTACGGCCGCACCAGCGAGCTGGCCAAGCGCCACGACCTGCCGTACCACATCATCGGCTCCGACCTCGCGGGCGTCGTGCTGCGCACCGGCCCGGGCGTCAACGCCTGGCGGCCCGGCGACGAGGTCGTCGCGCACTGCCTGTCCGTCGAGCTGGAGTCCAGCGACGGCCACAACGACACGATGCTCGACCCCGAGCAGCGCATCTGGGGCTTCGAGACCAACTTCGGCGGCCTCGCCGAGATCGCCCTGGTCAAGTCCAACCAGCTGATGCCCAAGCCCGACCACCTGTCGTGGGAGGAGGCCGCCGCCCCCGGTCTGGTCAACTCCACCGCCTACCGGCAGCTGGTCTCCCGCAACGGCGCCGGCATGAAGCAGGGCGACAACGTCCTGATCTGGGGCGCGAGCGGCGGACTCGGCTCCTACGCCACCCAGTTCGCGCTGGCCGGCGGCGCCAACCCGATCTGTGTCGTCTCCAGCGACCAGAAGGCGGACATCTGCCGCGCGATGGGCGCCGAGGCGATCATCGACCGCAACGCCGAGGGCTACAAGTTCTGGAAGGACGAGAACACCCAGGACCCCAAGGAGTGGAAGCGCTTCGGCAAGCGCATCCGCGAACTCACCGGCGGCGAGGACATCGACATCGTCTTCGAGCACCCCGGCCGTGAGACCTTCGGCGCGAGCGTCTTCGTCACGCGCAAGGGCGGCACCATCACCACCTGCGCCTCGACCTCGGGCTACATGCACGAGTACGACAACCGCTACCTGTGGATGTCGCTGAAGCGGATCATCGGTTCGCACTTCGCCAACTACCGCGAGGCCTGGGAGGCCAACCGGCTCATCGCGAAGGGCAAGATCCACCCCACCCTGTCGAAGGTGTACTCCCTGGAGGACACCGGCCAGGCCGCCTTCGACGTGCACCGCAACCTCCACCAGGGCAAGGTCGGCGTGCTCTGCATGTCCCCCGAGGAGGGCCTGGGCGTGCGCGACCAGGAGAAGCGCGCCCGGCACATCGACGCCATCAACCGCTTCCGGAACATCTGAGGAGCGCTGAATGACTGAGCGTCAGCCCGCCGAAGGCAAGCGGGAGAAGGACCGGCCGTGGCTCATGCGCACCTACGCCGGTCACTCCACGGCCGAGGCGTCCAACGAGCTGTACCGGCGCAACCTCGCCAAGGGCCAGACAGGTCTGTCGGTGGCGTTCGACCTGCCGACGCAGACCGGCTACGACTCCGACCACGTCCTCGCCCGCGGCGAGGTCGGCCGGGTCGGCGTGCCGATCGCGCACGTCGGTGACATGCGCCGGCTGTTCCAGGACATCCCCCTGGAACAGATGAACACCTCGATGACGATCAACGCCACCGCCATGTGGCTGCTGGCGCTCTACCAGGTCGTCGCCGAGGAGCAGGGCGCGGACATCACCAAGCTCCAGGGCACGACCCAGAACGACATCGTCAAGGAGTACCTGTCCCGCGGGACGCACGTCTTCCCGCCGGGGCCGAGCCTGCGCCTGACGACGGACATGATCGCGTACACGGTCTCCCACATCCCGAAGTGGAACCCGATCAACATCTGCAGCTACCACCTGCAGGAGGCGGGCGCCACGCCGGTCCAGGAGATCGCGTACGCGATGTCCACCGCGATCGCCGTCCTGGACGCCGTGCGCGACTCCGGCCAGGTGCCGCAGGAGCGCATGGGCGATGTCGTGGCACGCATCTCGTTCTTCGTGAACGCAGGCGTCCGCTTCATCGAGGAGATGTGCAAGATGCGGGCGTTCGGCCGCATCTGGGACCGCATCACCCGCGAGCGGTACGGCATCGAGAACCCCAAGCAGCGCCGCTTCCGCTACGGCGTCCAGGTCAACTCCCTGGGCTTGACGGAGGCGCAGCCGGAGAACAACGTCCAGCGGATCGTCCTGGAGATGCTGGCCGTCACGCTCTCCAAGGACGCCCGCGCGCGTGCCGTGCAGCTGCCGGCCTGGAACGAGGCCCTGGGTCTGCCCCGCCCCTGGGACCAGCAGTGGTCGCTGCGCATCCAGCAGGTGCTGGCGTACGAGAGCGACCTGCTGGAGTACGAGGACATCTTCGAGGGCTCGAAGGTGATCGAGGCGAAGGTGGAGCAGCTGGTCGAGGCCGCGTTCGCCGAGATCGAGCGCATCCAGGAGATGGGCGGCGCGATGGCGGCCGTCGAGTCCGGCTACCTCAAGTCGCAGCTGGTCGCCTCGCACGCCGAGCGCAGGGGCCGGATCGAGTCCGGCCAGGAGAAGATCATCGGTGTCAACGCCTTCGAGGGCACCGAGCCGAACCCGCTGACCGCCGACCTGGACACCGCGATCCAGACGGTGGACCCGGCGGTCGAGGCCCGGGTCGTCGCCGCGCTCGAGCAGTGGCGCGACAGCCGCTACCAGCCGCCCTTCAACCACCCGCGGCCCTGCAAGGCCCTGGAGCGGCTGAAGGAGGCCGCACGCGGCGACGAGAACCTCATGGAGGCCACCCTGGAGTGCGCCCGCGCCGGCGTGACGACCGGCGAGTGGGCCGGGGCGCTGCGCGAGGTGTTCGGCGAGTTCCGGGCGCCCACGGGTGTCTCCTCCGCGCCGGTGGCCGTGCCCGTCGAGGAGGGCAGCGCGCTCGACCTGGTCCGCCGCAAGGTGGATCTGACGGCCAAGGACCTGGGCGTGGGCAAGCTGCGCTTCCTGGTGGGCAAGCCGGGCCTGGACGGTCACTCCAACGGCGCCGAGCAGATCGCGGTCCGCGCGCGCGACGCCGGCTTCGAGGTGGTCTACCAGGGCATCCGGCTGACGCCCGAGCAGATCGTGGACGCGGCCCTCGCCGAGGACGTGCACGCGGTGGGCCTGTCCATCCTGTCCGGCTCCCACGCCCAGCTGGTGCCGGACGTCCTCGAACGGCTGCGTGTGGCCGGTGCCACAGATATACCCGTGATCGCCGGTGGCATCATCCCGAATGGTGACGCCGAGCAGCTCAGGGAAGCCGGAGTGGCCGCGGTCTTCACCCCGAAGGACTTCGACATCACCGGAATCATCGGCCGCATCGTCGACGAGATCCGGAAAGCGAACAAGCTCGACCCCCTGGAGGTCCCCGCATGACCACGGTCAACCGCCTTCGCCCCCGGCGTTCCTGCCTGGCGGTACCGGGCTCGAACCCGCGCTTCCTGGAGAAGGCCCAGGGACTCCCCGCGGACCAGGTCTTCCTCGACCTGGAGGACGCGTGCGCCCCGCTCGCCAAGCCCGAGGCGCGGCACACCATCGTCAAGTTCCTCAACGAGGGCGACTGGACCGGCAAGACGCGCGTGGTGCGGGTCAACGACTGGACGACCGAGTGGACCTACCGCGACGTCGTCACCGTCGTGGAGGGCGCCGGCCAGAACCTCGACTGCATCATGCTGCCGAAGGTCCAGGACGCGCAGCAGATCGTCGCCCTCGACCTGCTCCTGACGCAGATCGAGAAGACGATGGGCTTCGAGGTCGGCAAGATCGGCATCGAGGCGCAGATCGAGAACGCGCAGGGCCTGAACAACGTCAACGAGATCGCGACGGCGTCCCAGCGCGTCGAGACCATCATCTTCGGCCCGGCCGACTTCATGGCGTCCATCAACATGAAGTCGCTGGTCGTGGGCGAGCAGCCGCCCGGCTACCCGGCGGACGCCTACCACTACATCCTGATGAAGATCCTTATGGCCGCCCGCGCCAACAACCTCCAGGCGATCGACGGCCCCTACCTGCAGATCCGCAACATCGACGGCTACCGTGAGGTCGCCCAGCGCGCCGCCGCGCTCGGCTTCGACGGCAAGTGGGTGCTGCACCCGGGCCAGGTCGAGGCGTCCAACGAGATCTTCTCGCCGTCGCAGGAGGACTACGACCACGCCGAGCTGATCCTGGACGCGTACGACTACTACACGTCCGAGGCCGGCGGCAAGAAGGGCTCGGCGATGCTCGGCGACGAGATGATCGACGAGGCCAGCCGCAAGATGGCCCTGGTCATCTCCGGCAAGGGCCGCGCCGCCGGTATGCAGCGCACCAGCAAGTTCGAGATTCCGGAGGGCTGAGCGCGATGCAGTTCGGGCGCACCTACGAGGAGTTCGAGGTCGGGGCGACGTACAAGCACTGGCCGGGCAAGACGGTCACGGAGTACGACGACCACCTGTTCTGTCTCCTCACCATGAACCACCACCCGCTCCACATGGACACGAACTATGCGGAGAAGACGACGGACTTCGGCAAGAACGTCGTCGTCGGGAACTACATCTACTCGCTGCTGCTCGGCATGTCCGTGCCGGACATCTCCGGAAAGGCCATCGCCAACCTGGAGATCGAGTCGCTCAAGCACGTGGCGCCGACCTTCCACGGCGACACCATCTACGGCCAGACGACCGTGCTCGACAAGTGGCCGTCGAAGTCGAAGAACGACCGCGGCATCGTGCACGTCGAGACCAAGGGCTACAAGCAGGACGGCACGCTGGTCTGTGTGTTCCGCCGCAAGGTGATGGTGCCGACCGAGACGTACATCAAGGAGCGCGGCGGCGAGCAGCCCGGCCGCCCCGAGCTCAAGGAGCAGGAGAAGTAGCCATGGCGCGACTCGCCCAGACCGCCGGTCTGACGGACGTCCAGCAGGAGATCCTGTCCACTGTCCGGGACTTCGTGGACAAGGAGATCATTCCGGTCGCGACCGAGCTGGAGCACCGCGACGAGTACCCCCAGCAGATCGTCGACGGGCTGAAGGAGTTGGGCCTGTTCGGCCTGATGATCCCCGAGGAGTACGGGGGCCTGGGCGAGTCGCTCCTGACCTACGCGCTGTGCGTGGAGGAGATCGCCCGCGGGTGGATGTCGGTGTCCGGCATCATCAACACCCACTTCATCGTGGCGTACATGCTCAAGCAGCACGGCACGCAGGAGCAGAAGGACCACTTCCTGCCGAGGATGGCGGCCGGCGACATCCGGGGCGCCTTCTCGATGTCGGAGCCGGGCCTCGGTTCGGATGTGTCGGCGATCACGTCGAAGGCGGTGAAGGACGGCGACGAGTACGTCCTGAACGGCCAGAAGATGTGGCTGACGAACGGCGGAACGTCGTCCCTGGTGGCCGTTCTGGTCAGAAGTGACGAAGGTCACCCCGAGGGCACGGCGCCCCACAAGTCGATGACCACCTTCCTGGTCGAGAAGGAGCCCGGCTTCGGCGAGGTGCGGCCGGGTCTCACGATCCCCGGCAAGATCGACAAGATGGGGTACAAGGGGGTCGACACCACCGAACTCATCATGGATGGCCTGCGGATTCCTGCGGATCGCGTGCTCGGCGGGGTCACCGGCCGTGGTTTCTATCAGATGATGGACGGGGTCGAGGTCGGCCGGGTGAACGTGGCGGCGCGTGGCTGTGGCGTCGCTCAGCGTGCGTTCGAACTGGGTGTCCAGTACGCGCAGCAGCGTCACACCTTCGGCAAGCCGATCGCCCAGCACCAGGCGATCCAGTTCAAGCTGGCCGAGATGGCTACCAAGGTCGAGGCCGCCCATGCGATGATGGTGAACGCAGCTCGCAAAAAGGACTCCGGGGAGCGAAACGACCTCGAAGCAGGGATGGCGAAGTACCTCGCCTCCGAATACTGCAAGGAGGTCGTCGAAGACGCCTTCCGGATCCACGGCGGCTACGGCTTCTCCAAGGAGTACGAGATCGAGCGCCTCTACCGCGAGGCCCCGATGCTGCTCATCGGTGAAGGTACCGCCGAGATCCAGAAAATGATCATCGGCAGGCGGCTGCTCGAAGAGTATCGGTTCCAGGGCTAGATGTCCGGATACGGGGTGTTTTCTTGGAGAAGAAGATCACACCCCGTCAGCACTCTTCTGCCGCCGACTCGGCTGCCTGGCTTACCCAGTTACGGCCCCGAGCCGCTACGATCGCCGGAAAGCCGCCGTCCCCCGTCAGAGTGCGGCATCATCCGCTACGAAGGTCATCCATGCCCCACAGCCAAACCTCTGCACCTCGCGACAGCCGGGCCGGCGCACGCCTCGCGCGCGGAGCATCGCCGTGGCTCCTTCCGACCGTCGCCACCGCAGCACTCAGCCTCGCCCGCGCGCGCCGCTCCGGCGCCGCCAAGGCCGTGGCCGTTCCCGCCACCGCGCTGGCGGCGGGGATGCTGTGGTTCTTCCGCGACCCCGAGCGCGAGATCACCCAGGGCCGGGTCATCTCGCCCGCCGACGGTGTGGTGCAGAGCATCATGCCGTGGAAGGACGGCCGCACGCGCGTCGCGATCTTCATGAGCCCGCTCAACGTCCACGTCAACCGCGCGCCGCTGGCCGGCACGGTGACGTCGGTCGAGCACATCCCCGGTGGCTTCGTTCCCGCCTTCAACAAGGAGAGCGAGAACAACGAGCGTGTCGTGTGGCACTTCGACACCGAGCTCGGCGACATCGAGATGATCCAGATCGCTGGCGCGGTCGCCCGCCGCATCGTCCCCTACGTGCCGCAGGGCACCAAGGTCGAGCAGGGCGAGCGGATCGGCCTGATCCGCTTCGGCTCGCGCGTGGACCTCTACCTGCCCGAGGGCGTGGAGGTCGCGGTCGAGGTCGGTCAGAAGACGGTGGCGGGGGTGACTCGCATTGACCGTGATTGATCCTGATACCAAGGCCGGCTGGGTCCCGGAGGCCGACGAGGTCGACGAAGAAGAGGAGATGCCTCTCTCTCTTCGCCTGTCGATAGCGGACACGCTGACGCTCGGCAACGCGACCTGCGGCTTCATGGCGGTGTACTTCACCACCACCGGCATCCTGATCCCGGACCTCATGGGCAGCCAGGAGTCCGGCATGGCGCGCAACAGCGCGGCCACGGCGGTCATCCTGATGCTGTGCGCGGCGGTCTTCGACCTGTTCGACGGCCTGGTGGCGCGCAAGCTGCGCTCCTCCCCCATGGGCGCCGAGCTGGACAACCTGTCCGACCTGATCAGCTTCGGCCTGGCGCCGGCGTACTTCGTCCTCGTCTACGGCATGGTGGCCGAGGGCGCGTACCAGCGGGTCGCGGCGGTCGGGGCGATCGTGGTGCTGCTGGCGGTGGTGCTGCGGCTTGCCCGGTTCTCGTGCGTCACGGTCAAGGACGGCACCTTCCAGGGCATGCCGTCACCGTTCGGCGCACTGACGGTCGTGTCCATCGTGCTGCTGGAGCTGCCCTTCGTGGCGACCCTGCTGGCGATCCTGGGGACGGCGTGGCTGATGGTGAGCCGTGTGGAGTACCCGAAGCCGCGGGGCCGGCTCGCCGTGGCGATGCTGTCGTGGATCGTGCTGGGCATGGGTCTGATGGCCGCCTGGGCGTTCGACGCGCCGAGCGGCCAGCTGCTGCTCCAGACGGGTTGCGCGCTCCAGCTGGTCATGGGCGCGGTGATCCCGCTGTTCGCGACGGCTCGCCGGGTGAACAACTTCCGCGGCAACCGCCGGGAGGCGCGGGCGGCGCAGCTGCCGTAGCGACCGTACAGCCATGAAGAAGGCCCCGAGCTGAGAGCTCGGGGCCTTTTTCATGGCCGGCGCGACGGGGTGCCCCGGCGTGACGGCGACCGCCTGTCAGGTCAGGAAGTCCCGCGCGATCCGCTCCGCCACCCGCTCCAGGATCGGGCCGGCCTCCGCGATGCACCGCGCGACGTCCGGTTCGGTGTCCGTCAGCGGGTAGGCCCGGCGGAAACCGGCGCGGCCCAGTGTCTGGGGCGGCAGCGCCAGACGGCCGCAGACCGCCACGACGTCCTTGTCCGCGGCACGGGCCGCCGCGGCCACACCTGCCGGGGCCTTGCCGTGCAGGGTCTGCTCGTCGAGGGAGCCCTCGCCGGTGATGACCAGATCGGCGCGCTCCAGGGCGGGCGCGAAGCCCAGGACGTCGAGCATCACCTCGATGCCGGGACGGAACCGGCCGCCCAGCAGGAGGGCGCCGTAGCCGATGCCCCCCGCGGCGCCCGCACCCGGCGACGCCGCGTACTCGGCGGCCTTCGCGCCGGCCGGGCCCCGGAGCACCTCCGCGAAGTGCCCGAGGGCGGCGTCGAGGGTCGCCACGTCCTCGGGTGAGGCGCCCTTCTGCGGACCGTAGACTGCGGGCGCGCCCTTCGGGCCGGTCAGCGGGTTGTCGACGTCGCTCGCGAGGACCAGTTCGACCTCGGCAAGGCGCGGGTCGAGCCCGGACAGGTCGGCGGTCGCCAGCTCGGCGAGTCCGCCGCCGCCCGGGGGCACCGGCTTCCCGTCGGCGTCCAGGAACCGGGCGCCCAGCGCGGACAGCATCCCGGCGCCGCCGTCGGTGGTGGCGCTGCCGCCGACCCCGAAGACGATCGTGCGGGCACCGGCGTCCAGCGCGGCCTTCAGCAGCTCGCCGGAGCCGTACGTGGACGCCGTGAGCGGGGCGAAGACCCCGGCGGGCAGCCGCTGCAGCCCGCTCGCCTCGGCCATCTCCACGACGGCGGTGCCCTCCCGCAGTGCGAAGGAGGCCGTCACCTCGTCGCCGAGGGGTCCGGCGACCCGTAGCTCCCGGCGCTCGAATCCCGCCGCCACGGCCGCGGCCACGGTCCCGTCGCCGCCGTCGGCCACGGGCAGCGCCTCGACCTCGAGGTCCGGCAGGACATGGCGCAACCCGGCCGTCACCCGCTCGGCGACCTCCACGGCCGTCAGCGAGCCCTTGAACTTGTCCGCGGCGACGAGCACCCGCTGTGCCTTCCGGGTGCCGCTCACTGCAGCGTCCGCCACTTGCACTCCCCTTGCTCTCCGGGCCCTCACAGACGTCAGGGCCAGTCGCGCCGCTGCGACCTTAACCGCAGGAGCCGTCCGCCGTCAGCCCGTGCCCATCTCATGGACCAGGGGCTTCGCCCTCAGGGGCGCGGGGAACTGCGCGACCGGCCACGCCGAAGCCGCGGCCCCGCACGCACCGCGGCCCCCACGCGCGAAACGGGTAGACCTTCACCATGACCCCCGCGCACTCCGACACAGACCTCGGCAACCGCATCCTCGGCGGCTGGACCGGCCGCATCGCGGGAAACATGCTCGGCAAGCCGGTCGAACAGGGCGAGGTGTGGACCCGCGACCGCATCGACCGCTACCTCAGGCAGGCCGCGGCCCTGCCGCTCACCGACTACCTGCCCGAGCCGATCAGCGAGCACGACGGGTTCGCGCTGCGCCCCGAGTGGCGCCAGTGCGTCCGCGGCCGCATCCACGGCAGCTGCCGTGACGACGACGTCGACTACGCGATCCTCGGCCTCGATCTGCTGGAGACCCACGGCTTCGGCTTCACCACCGAGCAGGTCGGCGACCTGTGGCTGCTGCGGCTGCCGTACCTGCAGACGTTCACCGCCGAGCGGGCCGCCTACCGCAACCTCGCCGGCGGGCTGAAGCCTCCGCTGACGGCGACGTACGACAACCCGTACCAGGAGTGGATCGGCGCCCTCATCCGGGCCGACGTCTTCGGCTGGACCTGTCCGGGCGCTCCGCGCCGCGCCGCCCTGCTCGCCCGGCGGGACGCGGTGCTGTCGCACACCGGCAACGGGGTCTACGGGGCGATGTGGGCGGCGGCGCTGATCGCGGCGGCGTTCACCGCGCCCACCGTGCGGCACGCCGTCGACGAGGCCCTGGCGGTGATCCCGGCGAGCAGCCGGCTCGCCCGGGCGGTGCGCCGGGTGGTCGCTCTGCACGACACCCGGATGTCCTGGGAGGACACGCTCACCACACTCGCCGAGGAGACCGTCGGCCTGGGCTGGATCCACACCGTCCCGAACGCCGCCGTGCTCACCGCCGGCCTGCTCTACGGGGACGGCGACTTCACCCGGACCATCGCCCTGACCGTGCGCGGCGGTCTGGACACCGACTCCAACGGCGCGACCGCGGGATCGGTTGCCGGCGTGTTCGGCGGGGCCGCGGCCATCCCGGACCAGTGGAAGGCACCGCTGGAGGACACGGTCCGCAGCGCGGTGTTCGGCTTCGACGGGGTGCGGATCAGCGAGCTGGCGGAACGGACGCTGCGGTTGGCGGAGCCGGAGGCCTGACCGGGTCGAACCGGCCATTCCCGGGCACGTGCGGCGGCCGGCCCCGTCTTCCGCTTCAAGCCCGGGCCTCAAGACCGCTCGGTATCGCCCACTGCCTCGGAGCTCAGCAGGCCGTTCCGCTTGAAACGCTTCCATCCGGCTGATTCCGGCCACTCGCCCGCGAGCCGCCGATATCGATCAAACCCGATCGTAAAGTGA
The DNA here is from genome assembly GCF_021474405.1 of [Streptosporangium] indianense. Lineage (GTDB taxonomy): Bacteria > Actinomycetota > Actinomycetes > Streptomycetales > Streptomycetaceae > Streptomyces > Streptomyces indiaensis. The sequence continues at coordinate 33,560 of NZ_JAKEIO010000024.1, read as the reverse complement.
TCCAGCCATGGGGTCGTCTGATCGTTTCAGTCAGTCGACCCGCGTCCCCGCACCCTCGCGCCCCCGCGCCTGACAGAAAGCGCCTGCTTGTCATGTCCCGCCTCAGGACTGCTGTCCGCGCCGCCGCCTCCGTGTCCGTTCTGACCGCCGCCGTCCTCACCGCCCCCCAGGCCGTCGCCGCCGAGCAGCCCGGGCCCGCCGCAGCGGCGGCCAACGTGTGCAGCACCGGATACACCCTGCGCAAGGCGGTCCCGCTGCCCCTCGGCACCGACCCCCGCGAGCGTCTGGCCACCCTCTTCGCCTACGAGAACGGCGGCAAGGGCTGCGTCATCCTCGACAACAACGTCGGCCGGTCCCGGTACATGCTCGTACAGGTCTGCAAGGTCGGCGGCACCTCGTGCGACAAGAACTCGGGCAACTTCAGCGAGTACGCCGGCCCGGTGTACGTCTCCGGCTTCGCCTGCGCCCCGGTGACCGCCAAGATGGGCACTTCCTCCAGCAGCCTCTCCGTCAACTACAAGTCCGACTACGTCTTCCCCTGCGGCTGAGCCCGCGTCCGGTGGTTACCCTGCACCGATGACCACCTCTCCTGATTACGCCGCCTACATCGCCTCTCTGCCCCGTGTCCTGGCCGGCGCCGCCGTGCTCTTCCGGGACGGTGAGGGACGCGTGCTGCTCGTCGAGCCCAACTACCGGGAGGGCTGGGCGCTGCCCGGCGGCACCGTCGAGTCCGACGACGGCGAGACCCCGCGGCAGGGCGCACGGCGCGAGACGGCCGAGGAGATCGGCCTCGACCGGGAACTCGGCCGGCTGCTGGCCGTGGACTGGGTGCACGGCAGGGGCCGTCCGCCGCTGGTGGCCTACCTGTACGACGGCGGGGTGCTGAGCGAGGACGAGTTGAAGGCGATCCGCCTCCAGGAGGAGGAGCTGCTGTCCTGGCGGCTGGTCCGGCGCGAGGAGCTGACCGACCATCTGCCGGGCGCCCTCGGCGGGCGGGTCCTGGCCGCCCTCGACGTCCTGGCGGACGGCTCGGGGACGGCGGAGCTGGAGGACGGCCGGCGGGTGCACTGAGGCCTCCGGCCGCTCACCCCCCGGCGTCCGTCCAATATCCGCTCGCCGCCGCCCTGCGGCCCCGCATACCCTCGGCGACATGGCCAAACCCCTCGTCGCCCTGCTCACCGGTGCCGGCATCAGCACGGATTCCGGCATCCCGGACTACCGCGGGCCGAACGGGCTGTGGCGTCGGGATCCCGACGCCGAGAAGCTCGTCACGTACGAGTACTACATGGGCGACACGGAGATCCGCCGCCGGTCCTGGCTGATGCGGCGCGAGAGCGGGGCGCTGCGGGCCGAGCCCAACGCCGCGCACCGGGCGGTGGCGGAACTGGAACGGTCCGGGGTGCCGGTGCGGGTGATCACGCAGAACGTGGACGGGCTGCACCAGCTCGCCGGGATGCCCGCCCGCAAGGTGCTCGAACTGCACGGGTCGGCCCGCAGTGTCGTCTGCACCGGCTGCCACGCGCGCGGCCCGATGACGGACGCGCTCGCCCGGGTCGACGCCGGTGAGGCCGATCCGCCGTGCCGGGAGTGCGGCGGGATCCTGAAGCCGGCGACGGTGATGTTCGGCGAGCGGCTCGACCCCGTCGTCCTCGGTGAGGCGGCCGCCATCAGCAAGGCGTGCCAGGTCTTCGTCGCCGTGGGCACGAGCCTTCAGGTCCAGCCCGCCGCCGGCCTCGCCGGTGTCGCCGCCGACCACGGCGCCCGTCTGGTCATCGTCAACGCCGAGCCGACCCCCTACGACGACCGTGCCGACGAGATTGTCCGCGATCCCATCGGCACGGCCCTGCCGGAGCTGCTGCGTCGCCTCGGGGACACCGCCTGAAGCCTCGGATCTCCGCTAGAACAGCGCCGCCCCGCGTTCGAAGTCCAGCAGGCGCTGCTTGCGGTCCAGGCCGCCGCCGTACCCCGTCAGGCTGCCGTTCGCGCCGATGACGCGGTGGCAGGGGACGATGATTCCGATGGGGTTGCGGCCGTTGGCGAGGCCGACCGCGCGGGAGGCGGCGGGGGTGCCGAGGGCGTCGGCCAGCCGGCCGTAGGTGCGGGTCTCGCCGTAGGGGATGCGGCGCAGTTCGTCCCAGACGCGGCGCTGGAACGGGGTGCCGTTCAGGCGCAGGGGGACGGTGAACTCCTTGAGCTCGCCCGCGAAGTACGCCTTCAGCTGCTCCTCGGCCTCCGCGAAGAGGGTGTCGTCGCGGGTGCCGAAGGACTCCTCCGGCGGGCGGTGCCGTTGGTCCGTCATGTACAGGCCGCACAGGACACCGTCGTCGGCGACGAGGGTGAGGGGGCCGTACGGGCTGTCGGTCACGGTGTGCTGCTTCATCCAAGGTCCCTATACCGGAAGGAAGTTGATGGGGTGGCTGTCAGTCGCCCAGAGGTACTGGACCGCGTAGGCCCGCCAGGGCCGCCAGGCCGCCGCGCGGGCCGTGAGGGCGGCGGGGGTGGACGGCAGGCCCAGTTCGCGCGCGGCGCGGCGGATGCCGAGGTCGGTGGGGAGGAAGGCGTCGGGGTCACCGAGGGCGCGCATGGCGATGACGTCCACCGTCCAGGGGCCGAAGCCGGGCAGGGCGAGGAGTTCGGCGCGGGTGCGCGGCCAGTCGCTCTCGACGCCGAGGCGGAGGTCACCGTCGGCGAGCCGGCGGACCAGAGTGGTGAAGGTCGTGCGGCGGGTGCGGGGCATCGCCAGCGTCTCGGGGTCGAGCGCGGCGAGGGACTCGGGGGCGGGGAAGAGGTGGGTGAGTCCGCCCTCGGGGTCCTCGACGGGTTCGCCGTGGGCGGTGACCAGGCGGGCGGCGTGGGTGCGGGCGGCGGCGGTGGAGACCTGCTGCCCGAGCACGGCCCGGACGGCGAACTCGGCCTCGTCGACCGTGCGGGGTACGCGCCGTCCGGGCGCCTTGTCGACGAGGGGCGCGAGGGCCGGGTCGGAGCGGAGCTGGTCGTCGATCGCGACGGGGTCGGCGTCCAGGTCGAGCAGACGGCGGCAGCGGCTGATGGCGACGGTCAGATCGCGCGGGTCGCTGAGGGTGAGGCGGCAGGCGATGTGGTCCGGGTTCGGGGTGAGGGCCACGATGCCGTGGCCGTAGGGCAGGCGCAGGGTGCGGCGGTAGGAGCCGTCGCGCCACTCCTCCACGCCGGGTACGGCCGTCGCGGCCAGGTGGCCGAAGAGGTTGTCGGGGTTGAGCGGGGTGCGGAACGGCAGCCGCAGGGACAGGGCGCCGGGGGTGCTCGCGCCCTGCCGCTTCGGGGCGCGGGCGCGCAGCTCGCTCGGCGCAAGGGCGAAGACCTCGCGGACCGGGTCGTTGAAGGTGCGGATCGAGGCGAAGCCGGCGGCGAAGGCGATCTGCGCCATGGGCAGGGCCGTCGTCTCGATGAGCAGCCGGGCCGTCTGGGCGCGCTGGGCGCGGGCGAGCGCGAGGGGCCCCGCGCCCAGCTCGGCGAGGAGCTGGCGTTCGACCTGCCGGGTGCTGTAGCCGAGGCGGCCGGCCAGGCCGGGTACGCCCTCACGGTCCACGACTCCGTCGGCGATCAGCCGCATGGCGCGGGCGACGAGGTCGGCGCGCTGGTTCCATTCCGGGGAGCCGGGGCTGGTGTCGGGCCGGCAGCGCTTGCAGGCCCGGAACCCGGCCTGCTGACAGGCCGCCGCGCTGGGGTGGAAGACCATGTTCTCCGGCTTGGGCGGCACCACCGGGCAACTGGGACGGCAGTAGATGCCGGTGGTCAGGACGGCCGTGAAGAACCAGCCGTCGAACCGCGCGTCCTTCGACTGCACGGCGCGCACGCAGCGCTCGGAGTCGGTGTGCATCCCCATCTGCATGCGTCCAGCATCCGGCACCGGGCGGCGCGGGGCTGGCGAGAATCCGACATCGACGTGGCGGCGCGGAACCGCCCCACCGGGAAAGATGAAGATTCATTCATGTGTTTGTGCGGGGCCGGTACGATGACGTCATGGGTCATGGAGCCGTCACCCCCGCGCAGGGGACCGCCGAGCGCGTACGCCTGGACGCGGACAACGTCGCGAAGGTCGCCACCACGCTCCAGGCCCTGTCCACGCCCTCGCGGCTGATGATCCTGGCGCGGTTGCGCGAAGGGCCGCTGCCGGCCACTGAGTTGGCCGCCGAGGTGGGCATGGAGCAGTCGGCCTGTTCGCACCAGTTGCGGCTGCTGCGCAATCTGGGCCTGGTCGTGGGCGAGCGGCGGGGCCGTTCGGTGGTCTACGCGCTGCACGACCACCATGTCGCGGAGCTGCTCGACCAGGCCGTGTACCACGTGGAGCATCTGCGGCTCGGCATCAGCGACGCCGCCGACTGAGGGCGGCGCCGCTGTCCCACCCCGGCGCTATTCGGTGGCTGTCGGCCGGCGCGAGGCCTCCATCGCCTCGCTCACGCGCGTCAGCGGACGCAGCCGGTAGGTGTACGCGTAGTCGCGGTTCGCGAGCAGCTTGAACTCGTCGTGCGTGTGCGCGCCCCAGCTGTTGTCGCCGCCCACACCCATCTGGCGGTGGTTGATCCGCAGCACCACCGCGTCCCGGGGCGTGAGCTGGTAGTCGTGGCGCGCCCCGACCGAGAGGTCCTCGGGCGTGAAGTGCGAGGCGTTGACCTCCACCAGCGGCTCACCGCTCACGAGCAGGCCGCGCCCCCGGCCGTCGGTCAGCGCGGCCCAGCGGACGTCGGTCTTGTTGCCGTTCTCCTGGGGGCGCAGGTAGGAGGTCCACTGCCCGGAGACGGTGCCGGAGTACAGGCCGACGTCGGTGGCGTTGTTGCGGTCCCACATGTTCTCCTCGGGACCCCGGCCGTAGTAGTGCAGCCGGTCCAGGCCCCGCGGCAGGAACAGCAGCGTGCCGACCTCCGGGATGTAGGGCAGGCTCGCCGCGCCCGGGTGCAGGGTGTTGTCGACCTTGATCTCGCCGTTGCCGAAGACCGTGTAGGTCGTGCTGTACGTGGACTCCGTGCCGGTGGGCAGCGTTCCGGTGACGGTGACCTCGACGGCCCGGTCGTCCAGGGGCCGCACCCGTACGTCGGACACCTTCCGCTGTGCTCCGGCGTCACGCCAGATCTGGTTGCGGGTGTGCTGGCCGTTGCCGCGGTCGTTGTCGGTGGGGGCCCGCCAGAAGTTCGGGACGGGTCCAGAGGTGAGGAGACGGGTGCCGCCGGCCTCGTAGGAGGTGATGGCTCCGGTGCGCTTGTCGACGGTGACGGCGAAGCCCTTGCCCTGGACGGTGAGGGTCTTGTCCCCGTCGGTGTGGCTCAGGGCGGGGACGCTCCGCAGGGGCGCGGGCTTCACGGCCGGACTGCCCGCGTCGAGGGCGAGTTGCTGCTTGGCCACCTCGAAGCCGGCCTTCGCCCACGGGGTGGCCTCCCTGGTGGTGAAGGAGAGCTGGAGGAAGTACTCCGCGCCGGGTCCGGGCCTGGCCGGGAGCCGCACCGGGACCTTGATGTCCTTGCTGCTCAGCGGCGCCACGTTCAGCTGGTCCCGGGTCAGCCGGCCGCGCTGGACGACCTCGCCGTCGGCGACGAGAGCCCAACGGCCTTCGAACACGCGGAGGTTGGTGAACAAATACTCGTTGGTGAGGGTGACGGCGCCGGGACCGCCGGAGGCCGACGTGGCATTGACGGCCTGGTAGATCTGCTTGACCTCGGCGGACTTGCCGGTGAGGCCGCGGTCGGCGGTGACGATGCCGTCGCCGGAGAAGGCGCCGTCGTTGGGGTTGTCGCCCCAGTCACCGCCGTAGGCGTAGAACGTCCGGTCGCGCGGGCGCTTCTCGGTGAGGCCGGCGGTGGCCGCGTCGAACCAGAAGCGCACGCCCTCGTCATCGGGCTTGCGGGCGTCCGAGGCCAGTTCGGCGGAGCTCAGCGCCCGGGCATACACGCGGGCCCGGCGGATGGTGCCGCTGAACTCCCGGGTCGGGTTGTCGACGTCGGTGGCGAGCGACAGGGACGCGGTGTTGTTCGCGGGGCGCCGGGTGGTGGTCCTGGTGCCGCGGACCTGGCCGTCGACGTGGAGGGTGAGCGTGCCCGCGTCCGCGTCGAAGACTCCGGCGACGTGGTGCTCCTCGCCGGTCCAGCCGTCGGGCAGCGCCCAGCTCGCGGTGACCCACTGGCCACCGCCGTGGATGAAGAACTCCAGGGTCTTGTCCGTCTGCTTGAGGGCGTACTGGGTGTCGCCCTTGGCGATGATCGGCTGGTGGAAGCCGGCCACGCGCGGGGTGACCCAGGCCTCCAGCGTGAGGGAGCCCGTGAGGTCCAGGCCGGTGTCGCGGGGGAAGACGGTGCCCCCCAGGACGCCCTTCTCCCGGTCGAAGGCGCCCGCGGGTGCGACGATCTCGCCGCGCAGCGCGCCCGGGCCGGACTCGGTCAGCAGCGTGCGCGACGGGGTGGGCCAGCGCAGGGCCTGGTCGACGAAGTCCCAGATCCAGCCGCCCTGGAGGACGTCGTGACGGCGGACGATGTCCCAGTACTTCTTGAAGTTGCCGCTGGAGTTCCCCATCGCGTGGGAGTACTCGATCATCACGTAGGGCCGGGTGTCGTTCGTGTCCTTGGCGCGCTGCTCGACCCGCTGCGGGCTGTCGTACATCTCGGAGCGGATGTCGCTGATGCCCGGGCGGTCGTCGCCCTCGTACTGGATGACGCGGCTGGGGTCGTAGGAGCGGATCCAGTCGTGCATGGCGGTGAAGGTCGTGCCGCCGCCGGCCTCGTTGCCGAGCGACCAGATGACCACCGAGGCATGGTTCTTGTCCCGGTGGACCATGTTCTGTGCGCGGACCACGCACGCCTCGGTCCACTCGGGGTGGCCGCTGCCGGGGAACTCGTCGCGGATGCCGTGGGTCTCCAGGTTGGTCTCGTCGACGAGGTACAGGCCGTACTCGTCGGCGAGTTCGAGCCACAGCGGCTGGTTGGGGTAGTGCGAGGTGCGGACGCTGTTGATGTTGAGGCGCTTGATGATCCGGATGTCCTCGACCATCTGCTCGCGGGTGAGTGCCGAGCCGGTGACGGGGTGCATCTCGTGCCGGTTGGTGCCGCGGAAGGAGACCGGCTTGCCGTTGATGCGCATCAGGCCGTCCTTCAGTGCGAACTCGCGGAAGCCGACCCGGTGCGAGAGGGTCTCGACCACCTTGCCGGCAGGGTCGCGCAGGCGGAGCACGGCGGTGTAGAGGTTCGGGTGCTCGGCCGACCACAGTCCGGGCGAGGGGACGGCCCGGGACGCCTCGGCGGTCACCTCCTCGCCGTCGGGCACGTCGACGGGCCCGTTCAGGGGGTGGGACCAGACGGCGTGGCCGCGCGCGTCGTAGAGCTGGGTCTCGACGGTGTAGCGGCCCGCGCCCTCGCCGCCGTAGTCGCGGACGTGCGCGGTGACCTTGAGCTCGGCGGAGGTGTAGTCGTCGGCCAGCGGGGTGTCCAGGCGGAAGTCGCGCAGGTGCACGCTGGGTGTGGAGAACAGGTGGACCGAGCGGAAGATGCCGCTCAGCCGGATCATGTCCTGGTCCTCCAGCCACTCCGCGTCGGAGTAGCGGTACACCTCGACGGCGATCTGGTTGGTGCCCGGCTTGAGGTGCGCGGTGATGTCGTACTCGGCGGAGGTGTAGGAGTCCTCGTGGTAGCCGACCAGTTCCCCGTTGATCCACACGTAGTGGGCCGATTTGACGCCCTCGAAGTGCAGGAAGGTGCGCCGGCCCTGCCAGTGGCGGGGCACGGTGAACGTGCGGCGGTACTGGCCGACGGGGTTGTACCGGGTCGGGGCGGCGGGCGGCTGGGCGTCCTCGCCGCCGCCGTTGGGGCCCCACCAGGGGTAGGTGATGTTGACGTAGATCGGGACGTCGTAGCCGTGCAGCTGCCAGGCCGAGGGCACGGGAATGGTGTCCCAGCCGGAGTCGTCGACGTCGGTGCCGTGGAAGTCCTTGTCCCGGTCGTCGGGGCGGTCCACGTAGGCGAACTTCCAGGTGCCGTCGAGGCCCAGCCGGTAGGGCGAGCGCTCGCGGTCGCCCTTCAGGGCCTGTCCGAGGTCCGCGTAGGGCATCAGGGTGGTGTGCGGCGGCTCGGTCCCCACCCGGTACACGTTCAGGCCGTCGTTCCACTCCGGGGGGCCGCCGGCCGCCGGGCGCCGGCCGGCCGCGTGCGACGCGGTGGGCGATGCCGAGAGGGCGAGCGCGCCGAGCACGGCGGCGCCCCCTTCCAGCAGACGACGGCGGCTGACGACGGGCCGGTCGGCGGGGTACGGGTGCGGGGGGTGCGGCATGAGCGTGGCCTTCCTCGGTTCGACAGGTGCGGTGCTGCACGGACTGAGGGCACGTCAGATGCGATTCTCAACTGGGCACCCGGGGTGGGGGTTTCTGTTGGGTCGCGTGGCAACTGGCGGTGAGGGAGCAACTTCTGAGCAGGCACACCCTAGGACCCGCACACAAGCGAAGCAATGACCGCGTCGGACTTTGTGCGGTCCTGATGGTTCAGGCCATGAGGAAGGCGAGCAGCTCGCTCGTCAGCGGGGCGGGCGGCCCCCCGCGGACGCCGACGGGCAGGTCGATCGTCGGGGAGAGCGGCTGGATCTCGTCGGTGTGGCGCTGGTCGACCAGGGCGAGCTTCCGGTGGCGGGCCCCGTGCAGCAGGCGGGCACGCAGGGCCACGCAGCCACCGAAGTCGTGCGCGATCACCCACGGCTCCCGCAGGCCCCGGTGCGCCGGCAGCTCGGTGCGGATCCGGCCCGGGCTCACGACCGGCTCTCCGCCGGGCTCGCCGAGCCGGTCTCAGCGCGCCGTCCCCGACGGGGTGGCCAGGCTCTCCCGCAGCCCCAGGTCCGCCACGACGCCGCTCCCTCCCAGTGCGGTGGTGACCCGCGCCTTTTTGTCATTTCGACGCGACAGTGCCGCTGCTCCGACCGTAATGTGACCTCAACGGACAGCCCGCACAACAGATCATGGCGGTACCTTTGCCGCGCCGGAAGGAGCGGCCCGCATGAACGGCTACGCGACCTCGGACCGCGACGCCGTCACGGCCGCGCCCGGCGGGCTGCTGGACCTGCTGAAGGTCGCGGCCGTGGTCCTGGACGCGGGCGGGCACATCGCGCTGTGGAGCCCCGAGATCGAGCAGCTGCTCGGCTGGACCGCCGAGGAGGCCCTGCGGCAGCGGGCCGACACCCTCTTGGTCGCCCCCGAGAACCGCCCTCGGGGCAGGGAGCTGTTCGCCCAGGTCAGCACGGGCGCCCGGTGGGCCGGTGTCTTCCCGCTGCGGCACCGCGACGGCACGGAGCGGGCCGTGGAGTTCCGTACGATGCGCCTGCTCGACCCGGAGGGGCAGCCGCACCTGCTGGGACTGGCCACGGACGCGACGACCGTACGGCAGGTGGAGCGCGACCTCGCGCTCTCCCACAGCCTCGTCAACCAGACCCCGCTCGGCATCGCCGTCTTCGACAACGACCTGCGCTGGGTCGGGGTCAACCCCGCGCTGGAGCGGATCAACGGCATGCCCGAGGAGGCCGTGCTGGGGCGCCGGGTCGGGGAGGTGCTGCCGGACCTGGACGTGGCGGCCATCGAGGCCCGGATGCGGCACGTCCTGGAGACCGGCAGACCCCTGATCGACCAGCAGACCGTCGGGCGTACGGCGGCGGACACCTCGGAGCGCGCCTACTCGGAGTCGTACCACCGCATCGAGGGCACCGACGGCCGGGTCCTCGGGCTCGCGATGGCCGTGCTGGACGTCACCGAGCGCCAGCAGGCCGCGGCCGAGGTCGCGCAGGCACGCCAGCACCTGTCGGTGATCGCCGACGCGGGGATGAAGATCGGCACCACGCTGGACCTCCAGCAGACCGCCCGGGAGCTGGCCGACGTGGTCGTGCCGCATCTGGCGGACCTGGCCGCCGTGGACGTCCTGGAGTCGGTCGTGTCCCGGGGCACCATCACACCCGTGTCGGGCGGCGCCCCGGCCGAGTTCCGGGCGCTGGCCGTGGCGGCCGGCTACCCCACCGACGCCATTCACGCCGCCGACCCGGTGGGCGAGCTCGCCACGTACGGCTCGTCGCGGATCATCACGCAGTGCGTGCGCAGCGCCCGTCCGGTCCTGGTCGAGCGGGTCGACAGCCGGATGCTGCGGCGCCTCGCCCGGGACGCGCGGGCCGCCCAGGCCCTGCACGAGGCCGGGGCCCACTCGTACCTGGCGCTGCCGCTGATGGCCCGGGGCAAGGTGCTGGGCACGCTCTCGCTGTACCGCACGGTCAACGAGCGCCCCTTCGACGACCGGGACCAGGTGCTCGCCTCGGAACTGGCCGCGCGCGCCGCGATCTGCATCGACAACGCCCGCCTCTACGGCCGTGAACGCGGCACCGCCCTGACCCTGCAGCGCAGCCTGCTGCCGAGCACGCCCGCCGAGCGGGAGGGGCTGGACATCGCCGCCCGGTACCGCCCGGCCCTCAGCGAGGTCGGCGGCGACTGGTACGACGTGCTGCCGCTGGGCCCGGGACGCACCGGGCTGGTCGTCGGGGACGTCATGGGCAAGGGCGTCCAGGCCGCGGCGATCATGGGGCAGCTGAGCACGGCGACACGGGCGCTGGCCCGGCTGGACCTGCCGCCCGCCGAGCTGCTGCGGCACCTCGACGACATCGCCGGCTCGCTCGGGGACGCGATCGCCACGTGCGTGTACGCGGTGTGCGACCTGGGGCGCGGCACCTGCGAGCTGTCCAGCGCCGGGCATCTGCCGCCGGTGCTCGCCGGGGCGGACGGCAGCGCGGAGCTCGTGGACGTGCCGGGGGGTGTGCCGCTCGGGGTCGGCGGCGTGGAGTTCGGGACGGTGGTGGTGGACCTCGCCCCGGGGTCCCTGCTCGCCCTGTACACGGACGGCCTGGTCGAGAACCGCGGGGAGCCGATCGACACCGGCCTCGGCACGCTGACCCGGCTGCTCCAGCACGCGGGGCCCAGCCTGCAGCGCGCGAGCGACAGTCTGCTCAGCGCGCTGAGTCCCGAGCCGGACGACGACGTGGCCCTGCTGCTGGTCCGCACGCGGGCCTGAGCCGGGAGGGGCTCACGCGTCCTTCCCGCGTGGCGTGCACAGCGCCCAGATGACGAACGCGGACATCGCGATCATGATCACGGACCAGACCGGGTAGGCCGGCAGGGACGGGAAGTTGGCGATGATGACGAGTCCGGCGATGCCCACGCCGATGACGCGCGCCCAGCCCGATCCCTGGAACAGGCCCATGCTGACCAGCACGGCGGCCACGCCCAGGGCGAGATGGGTCCAGCCCCAGCCGGTGAGGTCGAACTCGAAGATGTAGTTGCGGGTCGAAACGAAGACCTCGTCCTCGGCGATGGCCGCGATGCCGCGCAGCACTGCGAGGATCCCGGCGATCATGAGCATGATCGCCGCGAAGGCCGTCATGCCGGTGGCCCAGCCGTGCTTCGCCGTGGTGCGCCCGTGCGTGGGATGTGTGGCGGTCATCCTGTTCCTCGATTCTGCTGGGTCCGGCGCGGTCGGCGACCGGAGGTTCAGGGTGCCGGGGCCGGTGAGCCCGGCGTTGCGGAGCCGTTTTTCGCCGGTCCCTCCCGCCACCCGGCGAAGGGGCACGGTCCGCCGTCCCGGTGCACCGCGCAGCCGTCCCCGTCGACCCCAGCCTGCCGGGGGCCCCGCCGGGCCGCCTCACCCGTGGCGGGTGATCCCTGTGCGGCGGCGGCGCGCTGAGGTGGTGGGACAGGCCTCGTGGGGCGCCCCGGTGCCGGAGGCAGGACCCAGACCGAGAGTCGCGCGATGGACGAACCAGCGGAACGGCCCTACCGGCGACGGCGTGCGGCGGCCTTGGCCCTCCTACGGGCCGTGCTCGTCGCGGCCGGGCTCGTCACGGTCTACTACGTGCTGCCCCTGGACGGACGGAGCACGACCCGCGATTCGGTGACGCTGGCCTTCGGTCTGCTGGTGGTGATCGTCGTGTTCTGGTGGCAGGTGCGTGCCATCGTGACCTCCCCCCACCCCCGGCTGAAGGCCATCGAAGCCCTGGCCGCGACGCTGGCGCTCTTCCTGCTGCTCTTCGCGGGCACCTACTTCCTGCTGGAGCAGACCACCCCGGGCTCGTTCAGCGAGCCGCTGACCAAGACGGACTCCCTGTACTTCACGCTCACGACGTTCACCACCGTCGGATACGGCGACATCACGGCCCGTTCCCAGACCGGGCGGGTGCTGACGATGGTTCAGATGGTGGGCGGGCTGATGCTGGTGGGGGTGGCGGCACGGATCCTCGCCGGCGCCGTGGAGGCGGGACTGCGCCGGCAGGGCCGACTTCCCTCGGACGACTTCCCCGCGCGGCGGAAGGACTGAGCCATGACCGTACCGAGCCCCTTCACGACCTTCACGTCCCCGGCCGAGCGGGCGACCGCCGGCCGGGCGGCCCGGCGGCGGGTGCCTCGGTCGTCCCATGCCGGGTTCGAGGCGGGGCAGGACCGGTTCGACCCGGTCGACGTGCTGGAGCGCCAGTCGGCCACCCGTGTACCGGAGTTGGTGCCGATCCGCTACGCCCGCATGCTGGAGTCCCCGTTCCGCTTCTACCGCGGCGCGGCGGCGATCATGGCGGCGGACCTGGGGTCCGGCACGGACACCGGGCTGCGGGTGCAGCTGTGCGGGGACGCCCACCTGCTGAACTTCCGGCTGCTGGCGTCGCCCGAGCGCCATCTGGTCTTCGACATCAACGACTTCGACGAGACGCTGGCCGGACCGTTCGAGTGGGACGTCAAGCGGCTCGCGGCCAGCTTCGTCATCGCGGGCCGCGCCAACGGCTTCGGGACGGCCGAGCAGAACAGCGCGGTCGAGACGTGTGTGCGGGCCTACCGGCGGCGGATGCGGGAGTTCGCCGGGATGCGAAACCTGGACATCTGGTATGCCCAGGACGACACCGACCACATGCGGGAGCTGATGGCCGCGTCGATGTCCAAGGAGGCCCGGCGCCGCGCCGCGAAGGCCACGGCCAGTGCCAGGTCCCGCACCCAGATGCAGGCCTACGGCAAACTCACCCGGGACACGGCGCAGGGGCGGCGGATCACACCGGACCCGCCGCTGATCACCCCGTTGCGGGACCTGGTGGACGACTCCTCGGAGCACGGGCGGGAGAAGGAGCTGCTGGCGGTCCTGGAGGGCTACACACGGAGCCTGTCGTCCGAGCGCCGGCACCTGCTGCGCCGGTACCGCCTGGTGGACATCGCCCGCAAGGTGGTCGGCGTCGGCAGTGTCGGCACCCGCTGCTGGATCGTGCTGCTGCTCGGCCGGGACGACGACGATCCGCTGCTGCTCCAGGCCAAGGAGGCACAGGAGTCGGTGCTCGCGGCGCACACCGGCGGCGACCGCTACGACAACCAGGGACGCCGTGTGGTGGCGGGGCAGCGCCTGATCCAGACGACCAGCGACATCCTGCTGGGCTGGACGCACGCGGTGGGCCTCGACGGGCAGGAGCGGGACTTCTACGTACGGCAACTGCGGGACTGGAAGGGCATCGCCCAGCCGGAGACCATGGATCCCGGCCTGCTGCGGCTGTTCGGGCGGCTGTGCGGGGCGAGTCTGGCACGGGCCCACGCCCGCTCCGGCGACCCCATCGCCATCGCGGCCTACCTGGGCGGCGGCGACCGCTTCGACCGCGCTCTCACCGTGTTCGCCCAGGCGTACGCCGACCAGAACGAGCGGGACTTCGAGTCGCTGGGCGCGGCGGCCCGCTCGGGCCGTGTGCACGCGGCGGCGGAGTGATGACCGGCAGCGGCCGAGCGAGCGGACCGGGACCCTTCCTGGCCCGGGCCCCCGGCGGGGCGGCGCGCCCTCACCCGCCGCGGGCGATGCGCCCCGGGCGTGCCCCGGGGTTCCCTGAGGTCCACGCACACCACTACGGAGCCGCGGGCCCGGCCCGGGCGGCTCGGAACAGGGGTACGGCCATGTGCCGCTGGCTCGCCTACTCGGGCACTCCCGTGCTGCTCGACGACGTCCTCTACCGCCCCCAGCACTCGCTGATCGACCAGAGCCTGCACGCGCGGATGGGTGTCGAGACCACCAACGGCGACGGCTTCGGCGTCGGCTGGTACGCATGGCATCTGCGCACCCCCGCGGTCTTCCGCGACACCGGCCCGGCGTGGAGCAACCGCAACCTGCGGGAGATCGCCGACCACGTCCGCTCGCCGCTGTTCTTCGCCCATGTGCGCGCCTCCACCGGGTCGGCCGTGCAGCAGACGAACTGCCATCCGTTCCGTCACGGGCGGTGGATGTGGATGCACAACGGGGCCATCGACGGCTTCCGCGAACTGCGCCGGGACCTCATGCTGGCCGTGGACCCGGGGCTGTTCCCTTCGATGGAGGGCACGACGGACTCCGAGGTGATGTTCCACGTGGCGCTCACCCTCGGGCTGGACGGCGATCCGCCGGGCGCGGTGGCCCGGATGACGGGGCTGATCGAGCGGCTGGGCCGCGAGCACGGGGTGCCGGAGCCATTGCAGATGACCATCGCGGTCACCGACGGGGAGCGGGTGTGGTTCTTCCGCTACTCCAGCGCGGGCAACTCGCGGTCGCTGTACTTCAGCAGCAGGGTGGAGGACGTGCGTGCCCTCCACCCCGACCTCGGGTTCCTGAATCATGTCTCCGACGAGACCCGGCTGGTCGTGTCGGAGCCGCTGGGCGACCTGCCGGGCGTGTGGAACGCCGTGCCGGAGAGCACCTACGGGGTCGTGCAGCCCGGCCGGGACCTGCTGCAGCACTTCGAGCCGGAGCCCGTCTGAACCCCTGCCGCGGCTCAGCGCAGCCGCGCGGCGAACGCCTCGTACGCCCGTTCGTCGAAGAGGACGAACCTGACCTCCTCGACCGTGGTCTCGGCCGCCCGTACGGTCTCGACGGCGATGCGGGCGCCGTCGTCCATCGGCCAGCCGTAGACGCCGGTGGAGATCGCGGGGAACGCCACGGTACGGGCCCCCAGTTCACCGGCCACCCGGAGCGACTCGCGGTAGCAGGAGGCGAGCAGAGCGGAGCGGTCCTCGCTCGTGCTGTACACCGGGCCGACGGTGTGGACGACCCAGCGGGCGTCCAGCTCGCCCGCGGTGGTGGCGACGGCGTGACCGGTGGGCAGGCCCTTGCCGAGGTGCGCCGCGCGCAGCCTGCGGCAGTCCTCCAGGATGGCGGGGCCGCCGCGGCGGTGGATCGCTCCGTCGACCCCTCCCCCGCCCAGCAGGGAGGAGTTGGCCGCGTTGACGATCACGTCGACGCTCTCGCGGGTGATGTCGCCCCGGACCGGTTCGATGGCCGTCATATCCGCCTCAGCCTCTTCCAGACGGCCTTCGCCGCGTTGTGTCCCGACATGCCGTGCACCCCGGGGCCCGGCGGGGTCGCCGACGAGCAGATGAAGACCGCGGGGTGCGGGGTGTGGTACGGGAACAGGGTGGGCCTCGGGCGCAGCAGGAGCTGGAGGCCGGAGGCCGCGCCGGAGGCGATGTCCCCGCCGATGTAGTTGGCGTTGCGGGCGGCGAGTTCGGGCGGGCCCGCCGTGGCCCGGGCCAGCACGCGGTCGCGGAATCCCGGGGCGAAGCGCTCCAGTTGGCGCTCGATGGTGTCGGTGAGGTCGCCGGTCCAGCCGTGCGGGACGTGCCCGTAGGCCCAGAAGACGTGCTTGCCGTCGGGGGCGCGGGTGGGGTCGACGACGCTCGGCTGGACCGTGATCAGGAACGGCTTGTCGGGGGCCCGGCCCTCGCGGGCGGCCGCGCGCAGGGCCGTGCCGATCTCCGCGCTGCTCGCGCCGACCTGCACCGTGCCGGCGGCGCGGGCCTCCTTCGCGGTCCACGGCACGGGGCCGTCCAGCGCGTAGTCGACCTTGAAGACGCCCGGCCCGTAGCGGTATCCGCCGTAGTGGTTGCCGAAGCCGGCGATGCGGGCCAGGGCCGTGGGTGAGGTGTCGAAGACGTACGCCCGGGCCGGCGGCAGGTCGTCGAGACGTTTGACCTCGTAGTCGGTGTGGACGCTGCCGCCGAGGTCCTTCAGGTAGGCGGCGAGGGCGTCGGAGAGGGACTGGGAGCCGCCGCGGGCGAGGGGCCAGCCGCGGGCGTGCGCCGCGAGGGCGAAGACCAGGCCGACCGCCCCGGTGGCGAAGCCGCCGAGCGGCGCCATGACGTGGGCGACGAGCCCGGAGAACAGGGCCTTGGCCGGTTCGTCGCGGAAGCGGCGCATCAGCAGCGTCGACGGGGGCAGCCCGGTCAGGCCGAAGCGGGCGAGGGTCACCGGGTCGCGGGGCAGCGCGGTCATCGGCAGGGACATGAAGTCCCGGGCGAGGGTGTCCCACTTGGGCAGGAAGGGCCCGATGAGCCTGCGGTAGGCGCCGGCGTCGCGCGGGCCGAAGGAGGCGGCCGTCTCGCCGACCGTCCGGGCGAGGACGGCCGCCGAGCCGTCCGGGAAGGGATGCGCCATGGGCAGCTCGGCGTGCAGCCACTCCAGGCCGTACCGCTCGAGCGGCAGGGCGCGGAACGCCGGTGAGTTGATGGCGAGCGGGTGGGCCGCGGAGCACGGGTCGTGCCGGAATCCGGGGAGGGTGAGCTCCTCGGTGCGAGCCCCGCCGCCCACGGTGCTCCGGGCCTCGAAGAGGGCGACGGAGAAACCGCGCCGGGCCAGCTCCACGGCCGCGGTCAGTCCGTTCGGCCCCGCACCCACTACGACGGCATCGAGCATCGACGGCACCTTCGGACCCCTTCGTCAGCCGACGGCCACTGGGGATCAGGATATGCCCGGGGACGGACAGTCACCGGCTGCGGGTGATTTCCGCTGCGGAAGGCCGCTTCGCCACGGCCGAAACCCCCGTGTGCACACTCTGGGTGATCACCTGGGTGCGAAACGCAACTTTCGCGGTGCTCAAGCCCCGCCCGACAGCAGGTCCACCACCCGGCGGGCCGTGGCCGCGTCGCGGGCGGCGGTGAAGGGCAGGGTGTTGCCGCCCGCGATGCGGAACGGCTCCCCCGTGAGGGTCAGGTGGGCGCCGCCCGCCTCCTCGACCAGGAGCAGACCGGCCGCGTGGTCCCAGGCCGCTTCCCAGCTGAACGCCACCGCGTCCAACTCGCCGCGGGCGATGGCGAGGTACTCCAGCCCCGCCGAGCCGCACGGGCGCGGTGCCACGCCGTCGGCGCGCAGGCCGAGCAGGGCGTCCTTCTGCTCGGCCGTGGTGTAGTCGGGGTGGGAGGTGGCCACGCGCAGATCCCGGCCGGGCTCCGGCACTCCGGCGAACAGCCGCTCCCCGTCGAGGTGGGCGCCCCTGCCCCGCAGGGCGGTGGCGAACCGGTCGCGGGCGGGCGCATACGTCCAGGACGCGAGCAGGGTGCCGCGGTGGGCCAGCGCGACCAGGGTGCAGAACCCGGCCTCGCCGCGCACGAACTGACGTGTCCCGTCGACCGGGTCGACGATCCAGACCGGGGCGTCGCCGCGTATCGCCTCGTAGGTCGCGGGCTGGGCGTGCACCGCCTCCTCGCCGACCACGACCGAGCCGGGCAACAGGGCGACCAGGGCCTCGGTCAGGTACAGCTCGGCCTTGCGGTCGGCGTCGGTCACCAGGTCGTGCGGGCCGCTCTTCTGGTCGACCTCGTGCGCGGCGAGCCGGCGCCAGCGCGGCAGGATCTCGGTGGCGGCCGCCTTGCGGACCGCCTCTTCGACCTCGGAGGAGTGCTGTACGAGAAACTCTTCGATGGTTTCGATGCTGTCGATCACCCCTCCATGACATCACGCGCCACTGACAGGGCGCGCCCGCCGGGTGCACCCCGGGTGGCATCGCGGTGAACAGCCGGGCGCCCGGGCACGGCCGGACGGCCCCGCGGGCCGCCCACGCGGTGCCGGCTTGTCACCGCCCGCGCCCCGCTCACCGGCCCACCGCGTACCCCTGCATCCCGCGCGGGTTGGCGGCCGCCGACAGCACGCCCGTCTCCGGGTCCCGCGCGACCACGCACAGCCGGCCCTCCGACCAGGGCCCGCCCACGGTCACGTCGTGGCCGCGGCGCCGCAGCTCCGAGACCACGGCGGGGTCGGTGCGGGACTCCACCGTCACACTGCCCGGACGCATGCCGCGCGGGAAGAAGGAACCGGGGAAGCTGTCGTTGTGCCAGTTCGGGGCGTCGATCGCGCCCTGGAGGTCGGGGCCGCCGCGTACGGGACCGCTCAGGGCGACCGCGAGGAGGAAGTGCAGTTGCCACTGGTCCTGCTGGTCCCCGCCGGGCGTGCCGAACGCCATGACGGGCACGCCGTCGCGCAGGGCGATCGAGGGCGTCAGGGTGGTGCGGGGGCGGCGGCCGGGTGTGAGGGAGTTGGGCAGCCCCTCCTCCAGCCAGGTCATCTGGAGCCGGGTGCCGAGCGGGAAGCCGAGTTCGGGTACGACCGGGTTGGACTGGAGCCAGCCGCCGCTGGGCGTGGCCGAGACCATGGTGCCCCAGCGGTCGACGACGTCGAGGTGGCAGGTGTCGCCGCGCGTGGTGCCGTCGACGAGGATCTCCGGCTCGCCCGGCACGGGGGACGCCGGGCTCTTGGCGACGGTCGGTTCGCCGACGCCCAGGGCCTCGAAGCCTTCCCGGGCGGCGGCCGCCACGCGCGCGTGCGCGGACAGCCGTGGGGTGCGTCCGCCGGGGCTGCCGGGCCGCAGGTCGTTGTCGGCCCGCTCGCCGACGAGGGCGCGGCGGGCGGCGTTGTACGCGCCGGACAGCAGGTCGTCGAGCGGCACATCGGCGGCGTCCCCGTACCAGGCCTCCCGGTCGGCCATGGCGAGCTTGCAGTTCTCGACGAGGAGATGGACGTAGTCGGCCGAGCCGTAACGGGGCAGTTCGGGCGGAAGCAGGGCCAGCTGCTGGAGGAGCACCGGACCCTGGCTCCAGGGGCCCGGCTTGCACACGGTCCAGCCGTTCCAGTCGTACGTCGCCGGTGTCTCGTAGGTCGCGGACCAGGCGGCGAGATCGGCGGCCGTGAGGGTGCCGGTGTGGCGTTCGCCGGTGGTGTCCTTCGTGGGGCGTGCCGCCTGGCGGACGAGGGCCTCGGCGATGAACCCGGTGCGCCACACCTCCCGCGCGGCGTCGATCCGCGCCTCCCTGTCCCCCGCCCCGGCGGTCTCGGCGAGCAGGCGCCTCCAGGTGGCGGCGAGCGCGGGGTTGGCGAAGAGCTCACCGGGGCGCGGCGCCTTGCCGCCGGGCAGGTAGACATCGGCCGACGAGGTCCACTCCGTCTCGAACAGCTCGCGCACGGTCTCGACGCTCTCGCCGACCCGCTCCACGGGCGCGTGCCCGTGCTCGGCGTAGCCGATGGCGTACGCGAGGACGTCGTCGAGGGACTTGGTGCCGTGGTCGCGCAGCAGCAGCATCCAGGCGTCGAACGCGCCCGGTACGGCGGCGGCGAGAGGGCCGGTGCCGGGGACGAGGTCCAGGCCGAGGCCCGTGTAGTGGGCGACGGTCGCGCCCGCCGGTACGACGCCCTGCCCGCACAGCACCCGCACCTCGCCGCCGGCCGGGGCCAGCAGGATCGGCACCTCGCCGGCCGGACCGTTGAGGTGCGGCTCGACGACATGCAGCACGAAGGCTCCCGCGACGGCGGCGTCGCAGGCGTTGCCGCCGCCCTCCAGGACGGCCATCGCCGACTGCGAGGCGAGCCAGTGGGTGGAGGACACCATGCCGAAGGTGCCCTGGAGGGTGGGTCGGGTGGTGAACATCTGGCCTCTCACCGGGCCTCGGGACGCGGGACGGGGGCCGGAGCCGTCGGGTCCGGGACTCCCTCCCCTTCGCTGCCCCCGCCCGGGCGACGTCAATCACAGCGACCGCCCCGGCAGTCTCCGCACGCCCGGAAACCCGCAGGTCACGGCTCACATGCACTGAAGTCATGGATCTGCTTCCGGCCAGGCATTGGACGCATGACACGCAGTGCCGCAGTCTGGCATCCCTGCTCATCGAGCTGGTCGGCCGACCCCGGCCGGGGCCCCGCCTCGCAGCGGCCGCCGCACCCGCCTTCCGCCCGACCACCCCGAAAGGACACGGCCTCATGACCCAAGCCGCCGACACGCGACCGGGCCGTCCGCGCCGCATGTCACTGCGGTGGTGGCCGCGCCCCCTTCCCGTCCGCGTGCCCGGGCAGGTGCCCCTGGCCGCTGCGGCGCGCGGGGCCGTCGCCCTGGCGCTGCCCCTGCTCGTCGGGCTCGCCACCGGGTGGGTCGTGCTCTCCGCGATCGCCGCCATCGGCGCCCTGTGGGGGGTGAGCCAGGACGGTTCCGATCCGTACCGCGTCCGGGTGCGGCGGCTGGGCTGGACCGGGGTGTCCAGCGCGCTCGGTCTGCTCGCCGGTGAACTCGCCCTGCGCAGCGGGGAACCGGCGGTGGTGACGGGGTGCCTGGTGGCGGCCGCGCTCGTGGCGGGCGGTGTCGGTCTGCGCGGGCGGATCGCGTCCGTGTCGGGCATGCACCTGCTGCTCGGCGTGACGATCGGCAGCGGCATCCCGGTGCCGGGGCCGTGGTGGCAGCCGCCGCTGGCGCTGTTCGCCGGTGTCGTCCTCGTCCTGGTGCTGTCCGCGGCCCCGTGGCTGTGGCGCCGGCACCACGTCGAACAGGCCGCCGTGCTCGCGGTGTACCGGAGGGCGGGCGAGGCCCTGGCCGCGGCGGGTACCGACACCGCGGAGGAGGCCCGCCTGCGGATGACGCTGGCCCTGAACCACGCGCATGAGGTGATGGCGCCTCATCTCGCTCCGCGCGGGCGGCGGCAGGCCGGGACCGGGGACCTGGTCCGGGCGTTCCACCACGCCGTGCGGCTGGGCGAGGCCGTGACGGCCCTGGTGTGGGAGGGCCGTGCGCTGCCGCCCGGTCTGACCCGCGTACCGCTGCACCTGGCAGGACGGCTGCTGCCGGGGCACCTCGCGGCCCCGGAGGACCGACCGACGCTGCCGGCACCGGTGACCGACTCGCCGGGTGGGCGGGCCCTCGCCGACCTGGTCACCGCCGTCGACGGTGCACCGGACGGGTTCGACCTGGAGTTGCGCCTGCCGGCGCACGAGGGGCCCGGGCGGGCGGCGCGTGTGCGGTACGTGCTGCTGCTGGCAGAGTGCGTGCTCGCCGCCCAGGTGCTCGCGGAGGTGCTGCACCGGCCGCGCGGCTACTGGCTGCCCATGACGGTGGCTTTCGTCTACAAGCCGGACTTCGGCCCGTTGTTCCCCCGGGCCCTGCACCGGTGCGTCGGCACGATCGTCGGGGTGGCCGCCATCGGGGCGGTGTCCGCGGCGGCCACGGGTACGTACGCCGTGGTGGGTGTCGTGGCCGTGTTCGGCGCGCTCATGGCCGTCGGCGTGCGGCACCACTACGCGCTCGCCACGCTGGGTCTGACCGCCGTGGTGTTCGTGCTGCTGGACCTGCTGGGCGACCACCGTCCGCTGTACGGCACGCGGGTGGTGGACACGGCGCTGGCGTCCGCGCTGGTGCTCGTCGCGCACTTCGCGGTGTGGCCGGATTCGGCCGCCCGCCGCGCCGAGGCGCAGACCGAGGCCGCCGTCGCCGCCGCCCGGCGCTACCGCGACGCGGCGCCGGAAGCGGGCCCGGTCCAGCGGCAGTCGCTGCGCCGTGCCGCCTACCACCGGCTGGCCGAGGCGCGCCGGACGGTCGCTCACGCGCGGCGTGAACCGGCCCGCCGAGGGCGGCCGCTGCCCGACTGGGAGAGCGCGATCACGGCGGCCGAACAGCTCTGTGACCAGGTGACCGGGCACTTGGTCGCGGGTGCGGCGCGTCCGGTCCGATAGCGGCTCCAAGTTCGGCGCGGGGGACCCGTGTGCCGCCGCCCGGCGCGAGCGCCAGTCATTCTCCTCCCTCATGGGTCGTCGGTGACCCATGAGGGAGGAGAATGGACGTATGGATCTCCAGGTGCTGCGTTCCTTCCAGGCCGTCGCGGAGGGGACGACGGTGACCGACGCCGCGACGGACGCCGGTATCACCCAGCCCGCCCTGTCCCGGGCCCTGGCCCGGCTGGAGGACGAGGTCGGCGCCGAGCTCCTGCAGCGCGTCGGGCGCGTCCTGCGTCTCACCCCGGCGGGGCGGGTGTTCAAGGAGTACGTCGACGGGGTGCTCGACCACTACGACCGGGGCCGGCGGGCCGTGTCCGAGATGGTCCACCCCGACTCGGGCGTGGTGTCGCTGGCCTTCCTGCACACCCTGGGCACCTGGCTCGTCCCCCGGCTCGTCACCGGCTTCCGGCGGAGCTTCCCGCAGGCGCAGTTCGAGCTGCACCAGGACGGCGAGCTGGGGCTGACCCGGCATCTCCTCGAGGCGACCGCGGATCTGGTCATCACCAGCAGCGACCCCGGCCATCCCCTCGTCACCTGGCGGCGGCTGCTGGTGGAGCCGCTGCTGCTCGCCGTGCCGTCCCGGCACCGGCTGGCCAGGCGCCGCCGGATCCGCCTGGCCGAAGTGGCCGACGAGCGGTTCATCCTGCTCAAGCCGGGATACGGGCTGCGCGACATCACCACGGAGCTGTGCCGCGAGGCCGGCTTCACCCCGGTCGTCGCCTTCGAGGGCGAGGAGGTGGAGACCCTGCGCGGGCTGGTCGCCGCGGGGCTCGGGGTGTCCCTGATCCCGTCGTCGCCGGACGTCGCGGCGGCCGCCGAGTCCCCCATCCGCTACCTGGAGATCACCGACGTCCGGGGTGCCCGGGACATCGGCATCGCCTGGCTGAGCTCCCGCGCCGTGCCGCCCGTCGCCCGGCGCTTCCGCGACCACGCGCTGCGGGCGTCGGCCGGGGAGTGAATGTCCCTCCTGTCATGGGAAGTCGAGGCATGTCCGGCCTTGTCCGGGCGACCGACAGGCGTCGTACTGCGCGCAGCGCGACCGTGCCGGCACGCGCAGTGTCTCCGGCGACTTGGATGGCAGGCGGCACTTCCGCCCCACGGTGACGCATGTGACACTGGCGTCCCCGTCCGCCGTGCGGACCCGCTCCGCACCGTCCCTCCCCACCTGAAGGGCGCCGTGCGTTCCCCATCCTTTCCCCTGCCCCTGGCCCTGACCGCTCGTCTGTCCCCGGTGGTGGTGCTCGCCGCGGCGGGCTGGGCGCTGTCGTCCGGTCCGCTCGCCGCGCCGCAGGCCGCCGAGCGCCAGTCGGCCGAGCAGAAGACCGAGAGCCGGTCCGCGTCCGCCCCGTCGACGACGACGGTGCCGAAGGCGTACTCGGCCGCTCCCGCCCCGTGCGAGAGCGTCTCCAAGAAGACGGTCGAGTCGCTGGTGCCGGGCGCCAAGGCGGCCGGCAAGGAGATACCGTCCACGGACACCGAGTTGCGCCGCACCTGCTCCTGGAACGCGCTCAAGGGGTACGACTACCGCTGGCTCGACGTGTCCTACGAGATCATGCAGTCGGACGAGGCCGCGCGGAACTCGTACACGGCCGGTGTCGAGAAGAAGAGCGGCGGCGGGGACGTCCCCGGTCTGGGGGACAGCGCCTACTCGGTCGTGAACCTCACGACCGAGGACAAGCAGGAGACCCGCGAGGGCGTCGTGATCGCCCGCGCCGCCAACGCGCTGGTGACGATCACGTACAACGGCAGTGACTTCGAGTCGAAGAAGGCGCCGAGCACGGACACGATCAACAAGGGCGCCATCAAGGCCGCGAAGGAAGCGGTGGCCGCGCTGGAGAGCGACAAGGGCTGACCGGCCGCCCTCCAGCGAGGCTCCGCGTCAGACGGACGCGTGGTCCCGGCCGCGCAGGGCCATCAGCGCCAGGTACAGGACCATCGACGTGCCCAGGCCCACGGCCCAGCCGTAGTCGGCCAGACCGGCCAGCGCCGGGATCGGCCGGCCGTCGATCAGCGGTTTGAAGCTCGCGCCGCCCACCGCGAGGACACCGCCGACCGCGAAGGCGACGACGGCCCGCCAGTTCCAGCCGCCCTCGTACCAGTAGCGGCCGCCCGGGCGGTACAGGTCGGCGAGGTCGAGCCGGGAGCGGCGCAGGATCCAGTAGTCGGCGATGAGGATGCCGGCGACGGTGCCGAGCAGGCCGCCGACCAGGCCGAGCCAGGTGAAGATGTATCCCTGCGGGTCGGAGTACAGCTTCCACGGGAAGATCAGCACGCCGAGGACGCAGGTGGCGAGGGCGCCGGCCCGGAAACTGATGCGGCGGGGCGCGATGTTGGAGAAGTCGAACGCCGGGGAGACCAGGTTGGCCGCGACGTTGACGGACAGCGTCGCCACCAGGACGGTGACCAGTGCGAAGAGCAGGCCCACCGTGTTGTCGGTCCTGGCGGCGAGCTGTACGGGGTCCCAGATGGCCTCGCCGTAGACGGCCTGGGAGCCGGAGGTGACCATGACCGACAGGAAGGCGAACAGGGTCATGGTGGTCGGCAGGCCGAGGGCCTGGCCCCGGGTCTGCGCCTTCTGGCTCTTGCCGTAGCGGGTGAAGTCGGGGATGTTCAGCGACAGCGTCGACCAGAAGCCGATCATGCCCATCAGGGCGGGGGCGAACAGCTTCCAGAAGTCGGCGCCCCAGCCGAGCTTGGACGGCTGGTCGAAGAGCGGGCCGAAGCCGCCCGCCTTGTCGCTCATCCACCACAGCATCACGAACGCGCCGACGAGCACGAAGGGCGCCGCCCAGTTCTCGAAGCGGCGGATCGTCTCCATGCCCCGGTAGATGATGACGACCTGGAGCGCCCAGAAGATCGCGAACGACAGCCACATCGTCCAGGCGTAGCCGCCGACCTTCGCGGCGTCCGTCCAGCCGGAGCCGATGAGTTTGCCGGCGAGGAAGTAGATGGCCTCGCCGCCGATCCAGGTCTGGATGCCGAACCAGCCGCACGCCACCAACGCCCGTACGACGGCGGGCAGGTTGGCGCCGCGGATGCCGAAGGAGGCGCGGGCGAACACCGGGAAGGGTATGCCGTACTTGGGTCCGGCGTGCCCGGTCAGCAGCATCGGTATCAGCACGATGACGTTGGCCAGGGCGATGGTGAGCACCGCCTGCTTCCAGTCCATGCCGACGGCGATGAGCCCGGAGGCGAGGGTCCAGGAGGCCGTGTTGTGGGCCATGCCGACCCACAGGGCGGAGAAGTTGTACGTGGTCCAGGTGCGCTTCTCGACCGGGACCGGCAGCAGGTCCTCGTTGGCGTAGGGGCCGGTGGGCGCGGGGGCGCCCGGGGCGATCTCCACCCGGCCGTCGGCGAGGGTGACTTGGGTGGTCGGCGGGGGCGCCGTGGGAGCGGTATCGGTCATGGGCCGGGCCAATCAGGCGAGGTGGGACGGGAAAGGCCGTGCGGTGAGCCGATGGGGGGTGCGCCGTGAGGCGTCCTGGGCCCCCTTCCCGAGCCGCTGGGAAGGGGGAGTTCACAGGGTGTGGTGCGGCGGAGGAGGTCAGCCGTTGACGGCCGGGATCACCCGGGATCCGTAGGCCTCGATCACGGCCTCCTGCGCGTCGTGCATGTCGTAGACGGCGAACTGGTCCACGCCGAGTGCGCGCAGCGCGTCCAGTTTCTCGACGTGCTTCTCGACCGGGCCGATCAGGCAGAACCGGTCGACGATCTCGTCGGGCACGAACTGGGTGTCCGGGTTGCCGGCGCGGCCGTGGTGGGAGTAGTCGTAGCCCTCGCGGGACTTGATGTAGTCGGTGAGTTCGTCGGGGACGGCCGCGGAGTGCTCGCCGTACTTGGAGACGAGGTCGGCGACGTGGTTGCCGACCATGCCGCCGAACCAGCGGCACTGCTCGCGTGCGTGGGCGAGCGCCTCGGGCGAGTCGTCCTCGGTGACGTACGCCGGTGCGGCCACGCACACGGTCACCTCGGCGGGGTCCCGCCCGGCCGCCACGGCCGCGTCCTTCACGGCCTTGACCATGTACTCGGTGAGGTAGAGGTCGGCCAGCTGGAGGATGAACCCGTCCGCCTCCTCACCGGTCATCTTCAGGGCCTTGGGGCCGTACGCGGCCATCCAGACGGGCAGTTCGGCACTCTCCTTGATCCACGGGAAGCGGACGACGGTGCCGCCGCCGAGGTCGGCCTCCCGTCCGCCGGCGAGGTCCCGGATGACCTTCATGGCCTCACTGATCCGGGCCAGGGTGTTGGGCTTGCGTCCGGCCACCCGCATCGCGGAGTCACCGCGGCCGATGCCGCAGACCGTGCGGTTGCCGAACATGTCGTTGAGGGTGGCGAAGGTGGAGGCGGTGACCTCCCAGGTGCGGGTGCCCGGGTTGGTCACCATCGGCCCGACCTTCAGGGTCGTGGTGTTGGCCAGGATCTGGCTGTAGATCACGAACGGTTCCTGCCACAGCACGGCGGAGTCGAAGGTCCAGCCGTACGAGAATCCGTTCCGTTCCGCGCGTTTCATCAGGCTGATCACCCGCGAGGCCGGCGGGTCGGTCTGCAGGACGAGTCCGAAGTCCATCTGCGCCACTCCTAGTTGAGGTACTGACAGGTGGAACGCGGGGTGAACACGCCGTGCCCGGCGCGCCCGGTGTACTCCCGCTCGGTGATGACGGGTTCGCCGCGCGAGAGGACCGTCTCGACCCGGCCGGTGGTGCGTTTGCCCTCGTAGGCCGAGTAGTCGACGTTCATGTGGTGCGTCTCGGCGGACATGACCTGCTCGGCGTGCGGGTCGTAGATGACGACGTCGGCGTCGGCGCCCGGCGCGATGGTGCCCTTCTTCGGGTAGAGGCCGAACATGCGGGCCGGGGTGGCGCAGGCGATCTCGATCCAGCGGCGGCGCGAGATGTGGCCGTCGAGGACCGCCTGGTGGAGCAGGTCCATGCGGTTCTCCACGCCCGGCAGGCCGTTGGGGATCTTGGAGAAGTCGCCGCGGCCGAGTTCCTTCTGGCCGACGAAGCAGAAGGGGCAGTGGTCGGTGGAGACGACCTGGAGGTCGTTCGTGCGCAGCCCCCGCCACAGGGCGGCCTGGTGCTCCCGCGGCCTCAGCGGGGTGCTGCACACGTACTTCGCGCCCTCGAAGTCCGGCTCGGCGAGGTTGTCGGTGGACAGGAACAGGTACTGCGGGCAGGTCTCGCCGAACACGTTGAGCCCCTCGTCGCGGGCCCGGGCCAGCTCGGCGACCGCCTCCGTCGCCGAGACGTGCACGACGTACAGGGGCGCGCCGGCCACCTGCGCGAGTTTGATGGCACGGTGGGTGGCCTCGGCCTCCAGCAGCGCCTTGCGGACCTCGCCGTGATAGCGCGGGTCGGTCTCGCCGCGGGCCAGGGCCTGTTCGACGAGGACGTCGATCGCGATGCCGTTCTCGGCGTGCATCATGATCAGTCCGCCGTTCTCGGCGGAGCGCTGCATGGCGCGCAGGATCTGGCCGTCGTCGCTGTAGAAGACGCCCGGGTAGGCCATGAACTGCTTGAAGGAGGTGATGCCCTCCTCCACGAGGTGGTCCATCTCCTTGAGGGTGTGGTCGTTGACGTCGGAGACGATCATGTGGAAGCCGTAGTCGATCGCGCAGTTGCCGTCGGCCTTGGCGTGCCAGGTGTCGAGGCCCTCGCGCAGGCTGTGTCCGACGCTCTGCACGGCGAAGTCGATGATCGTCGTCGTGCCGCCCCAGGCGGCGGCGCGGGTGCCGGTCTCGAAGGTGTCGGAGGCGAAGGTGCCGCCGAAGGGCAGCTCCATGTGGGTGTGGGCGTCGACGCCGCCGGGGATGACGTACTTTCCGGTGGCGTCGATGGTGCGGTCGGCTGTGAAGGTGTCGGCGGCGGGTGTCCCCTGGGCTGCGAGGGCGGCGATTCGGCCGTCCTCGATCAGGACGTCGGCGTGGATCTCGTCGGAGGCGGTGATTACCAGGCCGCCGCGAATGACTGTACGGCTGCTCATGTCGTGGTCGCTCCTCGCGGTGGATGCGTGCCGGTTGTGGATGGTTGCTCGCGCAGTTCCCCGCGCCCCCTAGGGACGTCCCCCTGCGGGCGTTCTAAGGTGCCGTCAGCGGCCCGTACGCGCCGGGTGCGCGGTCCCGGTAGAACTGCCAGCGGTCGCGGACCTCTCGGAGTTTGGCCATGTCCAGGTCGCGGACGACCAGTTCGGGCTCCTTGTCGCTCGCCACCTCGCCGACGAACTGGGCCTCCGGGTCCACGAAGTACGACGTGCCGTAGAAGTCGTTGTCGCCGTACTCCTCGACCCCGACCCGGTTGATCGCGCCGACGAAGTACTCGTTGGCCACGGCCGCCGCCGGCTGTTCCAGCTGCCAGAGGTAGCCGGACAGGCCGCGGGAGGTCGCCGAGGGGTTGAAGACGATCTCCGCACCCGCGAGGCCGAGAGCGCGCCAGCCCTCCGGGAAGTGGCGGTCGTAGCAGATGTAGACGCCGATGCGGCCGGCCTTGGTGTCGAAGACGGGCCAGCCGGAGTTGCCCGGGCGGAAGTAGAACTTCTCCCAGAAGCCCCTGACCTGGGGGATGTGCGTCTTGCGGTACTTGCCGAGGTAGGAGCCGTCCGCGTCGATCACGGCGGCGGTGTTGTACAGGACGCCGGGCTGCTCCTCCTCGTACATCGGCAGCACCAGGACGATGCCGTGTTCCTTCGCGAGGGCCTGGAAGCGCCGGACGACGGGACCCTCGGGGATCTGCTCGGCGTACTCGTAGAAGGCGGGGTCCTGTACCTGGCAGAAGTACGGCCCGTAGAACAGCTCCTGGAAGCACAGGACGTGCGCACCCTGAGCGGCGGCGTCGCGGACCGCCTGCTCGTGGACCTGGATCATCGATTCCTTGTCGCCCGTCCAGGCGGTCTGGAAGACGGCGGCGCGGATCACTTGGCTCATCGGGACCTCCGGTCGCTCGGTGTGCCGTGAGCCTAGGAAGTCGCGCCGTCGTCTTTGAGTTGCACCGTGTCACGTCCCAGGGCGTGCGGCGTGCCACCGTGTCACTCGTTCGTGGATCCATGTTTCACCGCCGTTTTCCCAGGTGGTCGCGTATTTCACTGTTGTTGCGCGTCGTGTGCGAGGAGGGCGATGTGCACCGAGGCGGCCTGCTCGAAGTCGTCGAGGTCCACCCCGAGGCGGACCTGTATGGCCTCCAGGCGGCGGTAGAGGGCGGGCCGCGAGACGTGGTGGAGCTGAGCGGTACGGGACTTGTTGCGGCCGGTGGCGAGGTAGGTGCGCAGGACCGGCAGCAGGTCCTCGCCGCTCTCGCGCAGCAGCCCGTCCAGCTCACGCTCCGCGAAGGACTGCACGTGCGGGTCGTCGCGCAGCAGCCGGATCAGGCCCCGCAGGTGGACGTCCTTCAGGCGCACGACCGGCGGGAGGCCGAGGACGGCGGAGGAGTCGGCCACGGCGTCCGAGACGTGCTGCGCCTCGCGCAGTCCGCTGGGTACGTCGTCCCATGCGGCGCGGGGTTCGGCCGCGGCGACGACCGTGTGGTCCGGGCCGGACTCGGTGCGCAGCCGGGTGGCGAAGTGCGCGGTGAGGGCGCCCGCGTCCTGGTCCCGGGGGACGCTGAGCAGCACGGCGGTGGCCCCGTCGGCGAGTTCGGCGACCAGTCCGGGCAGGCCCAGCAGCCGTAGGAGGCGTTCGAGCCGGGCGGGGTCGCCGTCGCGGACGACCAGCGGCACGAAGGTGCGCCGGTTGACGGGCAGTCCGGCCGCCCGCGCCCGGGGCAGCAGTTGCCGCGCCGGTACGACGCCGCTGACCAGGTCGGTGAGCAGGCCCTGCGCGGACTGTTCCTCCCAGGAGCACGCGGCGCCGCCGCCGAGCATGCGGTGCAGGACGAGGGCCTCGGCGGCGCGGTCGGCCAGCAGCCGTCCGGTGGCGGTGTCGCCGCGGTAGCCGCACAGCACGATCCGGCCCCAGCGTTCGCCGCGCCCGCCCAGTTCGGCCCGGATCCAGCCGTCGCCCTCTTTACCTCCCCCAGTGCCTGAACGGCCTGGGTGGTGCCCCCACGCCTGCCGGGCGATGCGCTCCCAGTCGCGCAGCACGTCGTCGACCGCGGGCCGCTCCCCCGCCGTGCCGAGGACGCGGTGGGCGAGGTTGGTGACGACGACCGGGCAGGCGCTGTGCCTGGCGACCTCGTCGAGCAGGCGCTGCAGGGGTGCGCCGGCGGTGATGAGGGCGGTGAGTTCGGTGCGGACGGCCTCGGAGAGGCTGACGGCGGCGAACTTGCGCCGCACCAGGCGAGACTGGACCTCCTCGGTCAGGTCGGCGAAGGGGAACGGCCGGTGCAGCACGACCATCGGCAGTCCGCACCGCTCGGCGGCGCGGCGCATCACCTCCGGGGCGGTGGGGAAGGCACGGCCGAGTCCGAGGACGACGGCGGCGGCCTCGGCACGGTGCAGCGACCGGACGTAGTCGGCCTGCTTGTCCTCGTCGCCGGCGAGCAGCACACCGGTGGTGAGGACCATCTCGCCGCCGCTGAGCATCACCCCGACGTCGGCCGCCTCGGCGACGTGCACCCAGCGCACGAGCCGGTCGAGATGGGCCGCCCCGGCCACCACCTCGGGCTCCCCGGCGAGTACCCGCTCCAGGGTGAGGACCCGCCGCACCGACAGCGCGGGCTCCAGGGAATCCAGGGTGATCGTCATGGCGGGCCCCTTGCTCAGTGCACTGCTACGGGATGCTCCGCAGAGCGTTCTCGAGGATCGCGGCGCCCTCCTCGGCCTCCGCGACGTTGAGGGACAGCGGCGGGGCGACGCGCAGCGCACTGGTGTTGTGCCCGCCGCCCTTGCCGATCAGCAGGCCGCCCTCGCGGGCCGCCTCCAGGACGGCCGCGGCGGCCTGCGGATCGGCGTCGTCGGTCCCCGGTTCGGTGATCTCGATGCCGATCATCAGCCCGCGGCCGCGTACCTCCCGTACGGCCGGGACCTGCGCGGCGACGGCCCGCAGCCGCTCGATCAGCAGGCCGCCGACGCGCCGGGCGTTGCCCTGGAGGTCGTGTTCCAGCAGGTAGTTGAGGTTGGCGAGGCCCGCCGCCATGGTGATCTGGGTGCCGCCGAAGGTGGAGATGCTGTTGGAGTCCAGGCAGTTCATGATCTCGGAGCGGGCGACGACCCCGCCGATGGACATGCCGTTGCCGATGCCCTTGGCGAAGGTCATGATGTCGGGCGGTCCGTTCCGCCCGTGCGCCTGCCAGCCCCAGAAGTGCTCACCGGTGCGGCCCCAGCCGGTCTGCACCTCGTCGGCGATCCACAGGATGCCGCGCTCGTGCAGCACCTCCCGGAAGGCGGCGTAGAGACCGTCCGGTGGTGCCGTGAACCCGCCCACGCCCTGGACGGGTTCGGCGATCAGCGCGGCCGGTGCGCGGGTGTGCCCGAGCAGGTCCTTCAGGTCGTCGACGCAGGCCGCGATGTAGGCGTCGTCGCTGAGGGAGGCGAACGGGCCGCGGGTGCGCACGCCGCCGTGCACGTACAGCGTCTGCAGCGGGGACAGCGAGGTCGGGGACCAGCCACTGTTGCCGGTGATGCCGACGGCACTGAAGGAACGGCCGTGATAGCTGTTGCGCATGGCCAGGATCGTGTTGCTGCGCCGGTAGGCGGTGGCCAGCAGCAGGGCGGTGTCGTTGGCCTCGGTGCCGGAGGTGGTGAAGAAGACGCGGGCGTCCGGGATGCCGCTCAGCTGGGCGATGCGTTCGGCGAGTTCGACCATCGGGCGGTTGAGGTAGAGGGTCGAGGAGTGGATGATCCGCCCGGCCTGCTCGCTCACCGCCTTGGTCACCTCGGGCAGCGCGTGGGCCGTCATCGTGGTGAGGATGCCGCCGAAGAAGTCGAGGTACCGGTTGCCCTGGGCGTCCCAGACGTGGCGGCCCTCGCCGTGGGTGATCTCGAGGGGCTCCTCGTAGTAGAGGGCGAGCCAGTCGGGGAGCACGGCCCGGTGGCGGCCCAGGAGGTCGTTGGTCACGGCTTCACCAGCCCTTCGTAGGCGTCGGGGCGGCGGTCGCGGTAGAAGGCCCACGTCTGCCGCACCTCTTCGATGAGGTCGAGGTCGATGTCCCGGACCAGGAGCTCCTCCTCGCTGTCGCTGGCGACGTCCCCCACGAACTGCCCGCGCGGGTCGACGAAGTAGCTCGTGCCGTAGAAGTCGTTGTCGCCGTACTCCTCCTGGCCGACCCGGTTGATCGCGGCGATGTAGTACCCGTTGGCGACGGCCGCCGCGGGCTGCTCCAGCCGCCACAGGTGCGACGACAGGCTCCGGTGGGTCGCGGAGGGGTTGTAGACCAGCTGGGCACCGGCGAGGCCGAGCTGGCGCCAGCCCTCCGGGAAGTGGCGGTCGTAGCAGATGTACACGCCGACCCTGCCGACCTCGGTGTCGAAGACGGGCCAGCCGAGGTTGCCGGGCTTGAAGTAGAACTTCTCGCGGAAGCCCTTGAGCTGCGGGATGTGGTGCTTGCGGTACTTGCCGAGGTAGGTGCCGTCGGCGTCGATCACGGCGGCGGTGTTGTAGTAGAAGCCGGGCTGTTCCGCCTCGAACACCGGCGCGACGATCACCATGCCGGTCTCGCGCGCGAGCGCCCGCATCCGCCGCACGGTCGGCCCGTCGGGGACGGGCTCGGCCCAGCGGTAGTGTTCCGGCTCCTCGACCTGACAGAAGTAGGGGCTGTTGAAGACTTCCTGGAAACCGATGATCTTCGCGCCCCGGCGGGCCGCCTCGCGGGCGTGCTCCTCGTGTTTCGCCACCATGGACTCGGTGTCGCCGGTCCAGGTGGCCTGGACCAGGGCGGCACGTACGACGTTGGCCATGAGCTGCTCCTTCGACGCGACGTCTGCGCCTCTACGCCCGTAGAAGCGGGCCGTAGAGCCACGAACGTAAGCCTCCGGCACGGGGTTGCCAAGACCATCGTCGCCAACCCGCGGGGCATTGCGCGATTCGCACTCCTGTGGGTGAGTCGCCCCGGACCCGGCCGCACCGGTCAGGCGGCGAACCCGGCGACCCGCAGGGCGTGCACGAGGTCCCAGTACCGTTCGTCCGAGACACCCCGCGCGGCCTCCAGCAGGAGCGGTACGAGGCGCCCCGGCTCGGGTTCGGCGCTGCGCGCGGCCTCCTCCGGAGCACGGGCCCTGACGTACGCGTCGAGCAGCACCCGCACCTCGCGGTGGCACCCCTCGGCGACCAGGCCGAGGACGGCCCGGCCGATCTCCCCCGCCGGTCGCGCGACCCCCTGCCGCAGCATCTGCCGGCCGTCGTCCGCCCGTCCGGCCGCGGCCAGCGCGTCGGCGGCGGCGACCAGCCGCCCGGCGGGCAGCGAGGCGGCCTCCCACAGCAGGGTCTGCCAGTCGGCGGCCAGCCCCGCCTGGTGCAGTCGCACCGCGAGGAGCGGAAACCGGCCGGGCTCCCAGCCGGCGACCTCGGCCAGCAGCGCGTGGGCCTCCCCGCTGCGCCCCTCGCTCCGCAGGCGGGCCAGCACGTCGACGGTCCGTCCGACTTCGGCCAGGTCCGCGGCCCCGACGGCGTCGTCCTCCCGCGCCGGCCGCTCCACCACGACCTCCTCGGCGGCCCCGGCGAAGCGCGCGCCGCGAGGGGAGCGACCGGTGGCTGCCGGGGCGGGTGCGGGCAGAGTCGGCACGACGACGGGCGGTACGGCGACGGGCACGTCCTCCTCATCCGCCATCCCGGCGAAGCGAGCACCACCCCGACGGCGCTTGCGCTGCTTGGGAGCGGCGGGGCTC
>NZ_JAKEIO010000023.1 GCF_021474405.1 [Streptosporangium] indianense | reverse complement strand
AACGCGGGCAGGAACCGCACCGGTGCGGTTCCTGCCCGCGTTCGACAACGCGATCCTCGGCTATCACGACCGCAGCCGGATCATCGACGACGTGCACCGGCCCCTGTCCGTCGCCGGTGCCCGGGTCGTCCTGGTCGACGGGCGGGTCGCCGCGACCTGGGTCGTGGAGGCGGACACGGTGCTCGTCACCCCGCTGCGCCGCTTCTCCCGGACCGACCGCACGGCCGTCGCCGCGGAAGGCCGGGCGATGGCCTCCTTCCTCTCCGACGGCCGGAGCGAGCGGGTACGCGTCGCTGCCTCGCCCGGCTGAACCACACCCGGGATGCCCTCCCCTCCAGTGATCGGCGGGCGTTCTGGGCAGGCAGGCGCACACTGGAAGGGTGCTGCCGGTGCTCACGAGGGGGTGTCGGCCCGTGAAAGCGTCAGAACGTGTGACCGTGCGGTGGTGGCGGTGGCGACGCAACGCGCTGAGACGGCGCGTCGACGTCGTCGAGGCCTGGGTCGTGCTCGCCGGCTGGCTGCTCGCCCTGCTGGGCGGGCTGCTCGCGGGACTGCTGGCCGCGGGCACGGTCGATCAGGCCGTCGAACGGCAGCGGGCCGAGAGCCGCCAGGTCCGGGCCGTGGTCGTCGAGGACGCGCCTGCCCCCTCCCAGGCCCGCACGGCGAGCGACCAGCGGGTGTGGGGCAAGGTGCGGTGGACCGCGCCCGACGGTGCGATCCACCGGGAGGACGCCCGGGTACCGGCGAGGGCACCCGCCGGGAGCATCGTCCTTGTGTGGGTGAACGGCCGCGGTGACCTCACGACCCCGCCCGTGTCCGGCGGCGAGGCCTGGCTGCACACCGCCATGGGCGGGGCGCTCGCGGGGATCTTCACCGGCGGAGCGGCACTGGGAGCCACCTGGCTGGCCCGCATGGCCCTCGACCGGCGCCGGATGAAGCAGTGGGGCGCGGAGTGGGAGCGGATCGACACGCGCAGGGGCTGGAAGACGGGCTGAGTGCGGCGGCGCCCCCGGTTGTCCTGCCGACGCTCCCCGACCGGCCCTCACCGGCCCGACGAGTGCCTCGCGCGGGCGAGTGCCCGGATCCGGCCCGTGGCTCATCCTGTGCGGCGGCGCCGGACGAGTGCCCGTCGCGCGGGGGTTATCGGGACGGCCGTACGAAGGGGGACGCGGAAGGGAGCGGGGTGGCCGTGGACAGGTGCGCGGTCGCGCCCTCGACCTGCCGCACCGTGCTCCCGCCGGGCCGGTGGTCGGTGCCCGCGCCCGTGGACAACCGGGACCAGGCGCCCAGGGCCAGGGCGACGGCGGCCGCGGTGGCGGCCACCCGCCCCGCGCGCCGGACCTTGGCGCGGCGGTCCAGGTCCCGCCACGCCACGCGGACCCACAGGTCGTCCGGCTGCCACAGGTCGCCGACGGCGATCGGGGGTTGGAGCTGCCGTCCCGCCGCCCGCTCCGTGGCGGAGGGCTCCCGGGGAGCTGTGACGCGTATGGCGGACTCGCTGTCCGTGAGGAACCTCAGCCACACGTCGTCGGGAACCGGGGGAACGCCGAGCGGCTCGTGGGGAGTTGCCCGCCCGTCCGGCTCATCGGTGGTCACGTCCCGTCCTCCCCTTTCCGACCGTCGGCCTGATCAGCACGCCGTGCAAGATCAGTATGCCGCCCAGGTCCCGGAGCCGCGCCCCCGCCGGGTCCCGGGTCGCCCGTCCGAGACCGACTTGGTACCCGCCGTGGCGGGAGTGGCCGCCGGCCACTCCCGCCACAGCGGGTCAGACCGTGGCCGGCAGGACGTGGTCGCCGACCGTGTCTGTGCTCAGGCACAGCGAGCAGACGACCGCGTCGTGGGTCGGGCAGGCGGCCACGTCGGGCCGCTCGAACTGCTGGCGGCACACATGGCACGCGTAGGCGACGGCGCTGGGGTTGCCGTCCTCGTCCAGCAGGGGCTCGGCGATGCCGTCGTCGGTGCGGCGCAGGTAGTACCGGCCCTGGGTGACCACGGCCATCAGCGGAGTGAGGACGAAGGCGATGACGGCCGCGGCGACGGGGGAGTAGGGCTGGAG
Source organism: [Streptosporangium] indianense (assembly GCF_021474405.1). Lineage (GTDB taxonomy): Bacteria > Actinomycetota > Actinomycetes > Streptomycetales > Streptomycetaceae > Streptomyces > Streptomyces indiaensis. The sequence goes on along the minus strand of NZ_JAKEIO010000023.1, from coordinate 74,054 downwards.
CGTGTCGCCGAGGCCGTGGAAGTACATCGCGATGGACAGCCCCGAGGCGGCGACGAAGGCCACGACCCCGACGGGGTTGACGGCGTAGAGCATGCCGCGGCGGAACTCGGGGGCGTGCGGGGACAGCTTCAGCACGTACTTGTTGATGCCGATGTCGGTGGCCACGGTGACCACCCAGGCGATCGCGCAGTTCGAGTAGAAGCCCAGGATGCTGTTGAGGAAGCTGAACATGTCGGCCTCCATCAGGGCCAGCGCGAAGCCCAGGTTGACCAGGACGAAGACCATCCGGCCCGGGTAGCGCCGGGTGACCCGGGTGAAGGAGTTGGTCCAGGCGAGCGAGCCCGAGTACGCGTTCGTCACGTTGATCTTGATCTGGCTGATGACGACCAGCACCACCGCCAGCGGCACCACGAGCCAGGACGGCATCATGGCGTCGAAAGCACCCTTGAACTGCTGGATCGGCTCGGGCGCGGCGGAGGCGCCGACCTCGGCGATGATGTACACCGCGAGGAACACGCCGATGGCCTGCTTCAGCGCGCCCAGCACCACCCAGCCCGGGCCGGCCATCACCACGGCCGTCCACCAACTGCGCTTGTTCGCCTCGGTCTTGGGCGGCATGAAGCGCAGATAGTCGATCTGCTCGCCGATCTGCGCGATCAGCGACAGGCACACACCCGCGCCGAGCAGCACGGAGGCGGTGTCGATGCCGCCGTCCCCGTCGGTTCCCGCGTAGGCGACGAAGCGGTCGACGGTTCCCGGGTCGGTGGCGACCAGGTAGACCAGCGGGCCGACCATCAGCAGCAGCCAGATGGGGGTCGTCCACACCTGGAGCTTGCTCAGCGCCGTCATGCCGTAGATCACCAGGGGGATCACCATCAGCGTGGAGACCAAGTAGCCCAGCCAGAGCGGCAGTCCGAGGCCCAGCTTCAGGCCCTGCGCCATGATCGAGCCTTCCAGGGCGAAGAAGATGAAGGTGAAGCTGGCGAAGATGACGCTGGTGAGCACCGAGCCGAAGTAGCCGAAGCCGGAGCCGCGGGTGATCAGGTCCAGGTCGATGTTGTAGCGGGCCCCGTAGTAGGCCAGCGGGAAGCCGGTCACGAAGATGACGACGGCGGCGACGCCGATCGCGAGGAGCGCGTTGCCGGTGCCGTGGGCCAGCCCGATGCCGGCCCCGATGGAGAAGTCGGCCATGTAGGCGATGCCGCCGAGCGCGGTCGTCGCCACGACCATCGGGGTCCAGCGCCGGTAACTGCGCGGCGCGAAGCGGAGCGTGTAGTCCTCGAGGGTCTCCTTGACGGCCTGGTCCGTGCCCGGTGCTGCCTGTGGAGCGGGTTCCGGCTCGGCCACTGCGGCCAGTCGCGGCTCGGCACTCATGCCACGCCTCCTTGCTGCGGGTCGGGTACTGACAAGGCAGGCACGGTAGGCAGCGGTCGTTACCCCTCAATACTTCCTGCGTGAAGGGAGTGTTTCGGAGCCTTCTCACCGGTCGTCGGCGTCGGTCTACGGCACCCCCAGCACGAACAGCACGTATCCCGCGTACGACCCCGAAGCCAGCGCGGCCGTCCCGAGGACCGTCGTCACGGACGGCCACCTGAGCCGGCGCATCGCGAGGGCGAGCGGGATGAACAGCGGGAAGAGCGGCAGCAGATAGCGCGAGACGTTGCCGAAGTACTGCTGGGTCGTCATCACCATGAGGTAGGACAGGACGGTGTAGACGACGAGCACGGCGGGCGGGCGCAGGCGCATCAGCAGCACGGTCAGCACCGGCACCATCAGCACCACGCAGAGGCCGATGACGTCCTCGAAGGGCATCGCGAAGAGGTAGTCGAAGTGACCGACGGGGATGGACGTCAGCACGTTGAACGAGTGGACTCCCCAGTCGAACTTGTGGCCCCAGGCGCCGTCCTGGAGCTTGGAGTAGCCGTTGAGGTCGCCCATGCGCCAGTTGACCCAGCCGAGGTAGCCGAACAGGCCCAGGGGCGCGATCGCGACGGCGGCCAGGGGGCGGCGGACCCCGTCCGCACGTCGGCGCAGGGACAGCACCGCGGCGACAGCCAGGGCGGCCACCAGCGCGACCGCGGTGGGCCGGCAGAGCCCTGCCGCGCAGGTCAGCAGGCCGGCGGTCAGCCAGCGGCGGGTCATGACGGCGTGACAGGCCCACGCGGCCAGAGCCGTGTACAGGGACTCCGAGTAGCCTGACCACTCCGTGCCCGAGGCGGGCCAGACCGCCCACAGCCCGGCCGCGACCAGTCCGGCCCGGTGCCCGCCGAGGCGCGCGGTGACGGCGTGGACGCCGAGCGCGGCGGCGAACGAGGCGAGGACGGACACCGTCAGGCCGGCGCCGTACAGGCCGAGTCCGGTGCACTCCGAGACCAGCCGCATCAGGGCCGGGTACAGCGGGAAGAACGCCGCCGAGTTGCCCTCCAGCGTGATCATGCCCGTCGCGCCCGGGACCGGCTTCAGGGCGGGGTCGTACCCGTGCGCGGCGATCTGCTGGTACCACCAGCCGTCCCAGCTGGCCAGGACGTCCCAGGGGTGCTCGCCGCCGCCGAAGCGCGGGTTCTTCTTCCGGAAGTCGCCCGCCGCGTCCAGCAGATACATGAAGACGGCGAAGCCGGCCAGTTTCAGCACGCCGTACGTCAGCAGCACGGGACCGTAGCGCCCGGCGGCGGCACGCAGGCGTGGCCGGAACTCCCGCGACCTGCGCGGAACTTGGTGCGCTTCGGCGAGTGAGGGCGGGCGGCGCAGCTGGACGGTGCTCATGGGGCGGAGGGTCCTGTCGTGCGGCGGGCCGGGAAGACCCAGGCCCGGAAGAGGAGGAAGCGCAGCAGCGTCGCGGCCAGGTTGGCGACGATCAGCGTCACGAGCTCGACCCGGTGGCCGGCGCCCGGCGCGGTGTGGTGGAGCACGGCCAGCGAACCGCTCGTCAGGGACAGCCCGACCAGGAACGTGGCGAGGCCCTTGAGATGGTGACGCAGCGCTCCACCGTGGCCCTGCACACCGAAGGTGAGCCGACGGTTGGCCGCCGTGTTGGCGATCGCGCTGGCGAGCAGGGCGAGCGCGTTGGCGGCCTGCGCCCCCGCCGCCGGTCTGAGCGCGCTGTACAGCAGCACGTAGCACAAGGTGCTGGCGGCACCGACGGCGGCGAAACGCACCACCTGCCGGGCCAGACCCGTGGGCAGGTCCCCGGCGAGGTCGCCGCCGCTGCGGCGCAGCGCGGACAGCGGCAGCCTGCCGCGGGCCAGGGCCCCGCCCAGCCGGGCCATGCCGCGCAGGTCCGCCAGTGCCGTGGAGACGATGTGGACCCGGCTGTCGGGGTCGTCCACCCAGTCCACCGGCACCTCGTGGATCCGCAGGCCCGCACGCTCCGCGATGACCAGCAGCTCGGTGTCGAAGAACCATTCGCGGTCCTCCACCAGCGGCAGCAGCCGCTCGGCGACGTCCCGCCGCACCGCCTTGAACCCGCACTGCGCGTCGGAGAAGCCCACAGCGAGGGTGCCGCGCAGCAGCCCGTTGTAGCAGCGGGAGATGATCTCCCGTTTCGGTCCGCGCACCACCCGCGAGCCCCGGGCCAGCCGGGTGCCGATGGCGATGTCCGAGTGGCCCGAGATCAGCGGCGCGACCAGCGGCAGCAGCGCGGCGAGGTCGGTCGACAGGTCGACGTCCAGATACGCGAGCACCGGAGCGGGGGAGCGGGACCACGCGGTGTGCAGGGCACGGCCCCGTCCCTTCTCCACCAGCCGGATCCAGTCCGTGCCGGGCAGTTCCGCGGCCAGCCGCGCGGCGATCAGCGGGGTGCGGTCGGTGCTGGCGTTGTCGGCGATCGTGATCCGGAACGCGTAGGGGAAGGTCTCGCCGAGGTGCGCGTGCAGGCGCCGGACGCAGGGTTCCAGGTCGTTCTCCTCGTTGTACACGGGAACGACCACGTCCAGGACCGGGTCCGGATGGTGCGCGGGCAGCGGCGCCCGGCGGGGCAGCGCGGACGGCTCGGGTAGGGGGCGGTCGATCAGGGCCGACCGCCGTGCGGTGCGCATGGCGTGTCACGGTCTCTTTCTGGCGCGCCGGCATGCCGGCGCACCGGTTCCGGGCATGCCGAAGGCGCCCGTGGCGGGTGGTGCGGTGAAGGAGGCGGGGCGGCAAGCCCCTGACGTGGAGGGCCGCTCAGGCGGCTACTCGGTGGAGGCCGATGCGGAGGGTTCCCCGGAGTCCAGCACGGACGGCGGGACCGTCGTCGGTGTCGGGGAGGGCGGCGGCGCGGGCGGCGTCGTACCGGTCCGGCTCTCGGACGCCGTGGCCGTCGGTGTGGGGTCGGCCGGCCGGGTCGTCGTCCCGGACGGCGTGACGCTGGTGGTGGTCGCGGGCAGGGACGTCTCGGGCTGCAGGGTCGGGGTCGGACTCGTCGCCGACGGCTCGGTCGTCGGCGTGCCGTCCGGTGAACTCGTCGGGCTCGTCGCCGGCTGCGGCCGGGGATCGGCGGGCTGCGCGCGGGTGAGCATGCCGGGCAGGAAGGCCAGTCCGACGCTCAGCCCGGCCACCGCCACCGCGGAGCCGCCCGCCTTCCACAGCATGCGCGACCGGCGGCGGGCCCGGATGCCCGCGTGCAGCCGCTGCCGGTGCGCGGGCTCGTAGGGGGTGTGCTCCCGGGTGTCGTGCATGAGCCGCGACAGGTCCCGCTCGAAGTCGTCCATCGGTTCTCCTTTCACCCCACGGGCCTGACGGTGTCGGACAGGATCTGGCGGAGCCGGGCGACTCCGCGGGACGCATGGGACCGGGCGGTGCCCACGGGGCAGCCCAGGGCCTGGGCGACCTGGGCCTCGGGCAGGTCCTCGCAGTAGCGCAGCACCACCGCGGCGCGCTGCTTGGGCGACAGCTGGGCCAGCGCCGCCTCCAGCCGCGACCGTTCGGCGACGGCGGACGACACGTCGCCCGGGTCGGCCCGGTCGGGCAGCTGGTCCACGGGGCGCTCGCCCCACCAGCGCCGCCGCGCCGAGCGGGCCGCCAGCCGCACCAGCACCGTCCGGACGTACGCCTCCGGAGCCTGCTCGGCGACCTTCGGCCACGCGAACCACAGCTTGACCAAGGCCTCCTGCACCAGATCCTCGGCCCGCTGCCGATCGCCCCCCGTGAGCAGACGCCCGACATGGAGCAGCGCCGACCAACGGGCGGCCGCGAAATCGTCGAAGCCGTCCGCCCCCCGAAACTGCTCCATCCTCACCGTCCTGCGTCTCAGTGGCCCTCTACACCCCTCAAAAGACGCTGGCCCCCACCCCACGATGCACCTGAAACCTGTGATCCACGTCACCTAGGACAGGGGCCGGCCCGGAGCATGGGAAAGGGGCCCGTGCGCAGGCACGGGCCCCTTTCCCGGGGATCACGGGCTCCTCAGGTGCGGTTGGCCTTCGGCTGGCCCGGCTGGTCGGGCGTACCGTGCGGCGGCGGGCTGTGCGGTTCCGGCGACGTCGCCGGCGACACGGGCGAGCCACCCTGAGCGCCCTGGCCCGCCTCGGGGCGCAGGGCGTTCGGGTCGCCGGACGTCGGCTCGGCGCCCGCGTGCAGCTGGTCGAGCCGGGCGCCGAGCAGCCGGGTGACCGCCGGCCGGTCGGCGTGCGATCGCTCGTACGAGAGCAGTCGCTCGACCTCGTCCCCGGACAGCGACCGCACACGGCTCTCGAGGCTGCCGATCGGCAAGTGGTCGTAGTCGGGCAGTGGCAGGGTGCTGTGGGCGGAGTCGGCCATGGTTCTCACTTCCCTGTGACGACGTGCTCGGCGATGCCGGTGGCGGGTTCAGCGGGCTCCCGGGCCGCCGCTGCCGAAGCCGCCGCTGCTGCCCTCGTTCCAGCGCGGGCGCTCCTGGGAGGCGCTGGTCCGGTCGCTCTGGTTTCCGTGGGTCTTCAGCTCGTGCGGCGTCAGACGCTCCTCGCTTCTCGGCATCTCGTCCGGCTCGCGGCGCTCCAGCGTCTCGCGGACGGGCCCGCCCTCGGGCAGCCTGGGCTGCTCGTCGGGCCGCGGCGGACGCCGGCGCTTGTGCCGCAGGCCCAGGATGAAGGCGCCCAGCAGCAGGGCCAGGACCACCAGACCCGTCACGACGAACCCGAAGCCGGGGGCGTCGCCGCCCGCGGCCATCTCCATCCATGCGTTAGTCATGGCCCGCGGGTACCCCTGGACCTCGCCACGAACCCGGCACTATGAACCCGGCCCCGGCCGAGCGGCCGGTCCGTCCGAACTCGTCCCCCGGCCGAGCGGCCGGTCCGTACGAACCCGTCCCCCGACCGAGCGGTGGGCCCGTTCGCGCGTGGCACTCGGCCGGAAACACCGGTTTGACCGGCGCGGACCCGGGCTACCCGCGCGGTGTGACTTCGACGACATCCCAGCAGGAGCTGTTCCGGTTCCTGGAGGACCGTTTCGCTTGTGCGCAGGCGTGCACGGAGTGCGCGCGGGCGTGCGCGCTGCGCGCCAGCCTCGTGGATCCCGACGGCACCGAGAACCAGGAACTCGTACGACGCAAGGGCATCATGTGCGCGGAGGTCTGCGACGCGACCTGCCGTGTGCTGTCCGAGCAGAACCAGGTGGACGAGGGCACCATCCGGGCCCAGGTGGAGTGGTGCCGGACCGTGTGCCTGGAGGCCGCCCACGTCTTCGACCGGCAGCCGGGAGCGGAGGACTCGGCGGCGGCGTGCCGCGCCTGCGCGCGGGCGTGCACGGACTTCCTCGCCACGCTCGAATGACAGACGCCATTCCCTTGACCGACGCCATTCCCAATTTCTGAAACACGTTCTACGGTGTGCGCCGACAGGACCGGTCTGGGGAGCCTGGAGGCGCCGTGCACCTCGAATACATGCCCGAGCAGCAGCGGCTGCGCACCGAACTGCGGTCCTACTTCGCCGAACTGGTCCCGGACCACGCCTACGCGCGGCACGGCGACCCGGCAGCCCAGAAGCGGTTCTACCGCGAGACCATCCGGAAGCTCGGTGCGGACGGCTGGCTCGGTGTGGGCTGGCCGAAGGAGTACGGCGGGCGCGGCCTGACGGCCATGGAGCAGTTCATCTTCTTCGACGAGGCCGCCCAGGCCGGTGTCCCGCTGCCGCTCATGGCGCTGAACACCGTCGGGCCGACGATCATGCAGTACGGCACCGACGAACAGAAGGCGTACTTCCTGCCGAAGATCCTCGCGGGCGAGATCGACTTCGCCATCGGCTACAGCGAGCCCGGCGCCGGCACCGACCTCGCGTCCCTGCGCACGCGGGCCGTACGGGACGGTGACCACTACGTCGTCGACGGCCAGAAGATCTGGACGACCAACGGCGACACGGCCGACTGGGTCTGGCTGGCGGTCCGGACGGATCCCGACGCTCCGCCCCACAAGGGCATCACCATGCTCCTGGTGCCGACCACCGCCCCCGGCTACTCCTGCACCCTGATCAACACCCTCGCCTCGCACGACACCACCGCCAGCTACTACGAGAACGTGCGTGTCCCCGTCGCACACCGGGTAGGCGCCGAGAACCAGGGCTGGCGGCTGATCACCAACCAGCTCAACCACGAACGCGTGACCCTGGCCGCCCACGGCACCATGGCGATCCGCGCCCTGCACGACGTGCGGCGCTGGGCGCAGGAGACCAAGCTCGTCGACGGCCGCCGCGTCGCCGACCTGCCCTGGGTGCGCCGCCTGCTGGCCCGCACCCACGCCCGGCTCGACGCGCTCAAACTGCTCAACTGGCAAATGGTCGGCGCGGTCCAGGACGGCACCCTCACCCCCCAGGACGCCTCCGCGGTCAAGGTCTACGGCTCGGAGGCCCGGCGCGAGGCCTATGCCTGGCTCATGGAGATCGTCGCGGCCCCGGGTGCCCTGAAGGAGGGCTCGGCCGGTGCGGTCCTGCACGGCGAACTGGAACGCGGCTACCGCTCGGCCGTCATCTTCACCTTCGGCGGCGGCAACAACGAGATCCAGCGCGAGATCATCTCGTGGATCGGGCTGGGGATGCCGAGGGTGCGGCGCTAGGTGTGCTGTCCCGACAGGTTGGTGACGCGGCCGGCTGGTGGTCGGACCGGCCCTGCCGGGCGACACGCAGCACGCGCCCATCGGTGACGCGCTACTGTCAAACAAGCGCTTGCGAGCGATTCTCACGGCGTGCCGACACCCGTGTTCCGCGCGTCGGGATGCGCGGCACCAGATGTTCTGGAACGCGTTCGGCAGTTGGGACATGACGTCCTGGAACTCCTTGCCGGGGACGGCCTCTCCCAGAGTCATGAAAACCGCCGCAACGCTCCTGCGCGCCACGGTCTCATCGACGCCCGCACGCTCACTCACTCGCCGGACGAACTCGGCGACCCCCATTTTCGGCGCGACATCCTCCGGTGGCACCAGGGGCGGGGCGATCTCGGCGGGCAGGACGCCGGCCAAGTCCCTGGCCTCGCCGCCGGTGATCCGCTCGGCCGGCGGCAGCATCGTGGTCCGGGTCAGCTCGCCTCCTGCCCGGCCAGGTCCCCCGGCTCAGACCGGCAAACCGAGGGAAAACCGGCGGTGAAGGAGGTGAGTGAGCGGCCCCTGCCGGTTACCCGGGTGCCCCAGGATTGCGGATTCCGATGAGGGAGAAGAGGCCATGACCCACAGTACGAGCGCCCGGGACGTGGTGGAGGCCATCAAGGACGTCGACTTCCCCGCCGGCAAGGACAGGCTGATCGAAGCGGCGAGCCAGTCGGGCGCCGCGCCGGATGTGGTGAAGGCGCTGCGCGCCATCCCGGCCGAGCAGTACGCCAACCGTGAGGAGGTGGCCCGGTCGGTGCGCGTGGACCCGGACTCCGACCTGGGGCTGAGCCCGGCGCAGCGCGCCGAGCAGGCCCGCAGGGGCGGCCGGCCGGGACAGTCCCAGCATCTGCGTGACGTACCGAAACCGCCGGTCGAGGAGGAGCTGGACAGCTGACGGGCGGGGCAGCCTGCCGGCTGATGCGGGCGGCGAACTTCTCGGCGGCGCACACCCTTGGGGCCGACCACCTGTCGTCTCCCCACCGCCCGCTCGTGATACGGAGCGGGCATACACCGTCGTCGGCCAGGGGCGGTGTGGCACCCGCCCGCCGTAGCTGCCCTGACCCGGTCCTGGTTCCCCTGCCGAACACCGGGGCAGCTGTCGACATGCACACCCGACGGGAAACGGCGTCTTATTGAGCATTTTGATTCTTTTTCAGACCCCGCTGAGACGATTCCTCCCAGCATGTCTCCGAGTGCTCGGTGACCACCACGCCGCGCCAGCCTTGGGTGTGTGGGTTGGTGCTCTGAAAGGCGTCCACGCCCATCCGAAATGTTCGACGAAGTCGGCTGGCGTGAAGCGGGTTCCGTGTCCCGCGCCGCCCCCTGGGCACTCGGCTTTCACTCGTCATGAATGAGGAGGAATCGTGCAACTGACATTCCTTGAGCCACTGCTCGACCGGCGCGGTCCGTGGGCCACCGTGTACTTCGACCCGGCTCAGAACGACGAGTCGGGAGCCAAAGAGCGTGAGCTGATCGTTCGGGACGCCTGTCGGACGCTGGAGGAAGAGGGCGCTGACTCGGCGACCGTCCAGGCGGTCCGCGAGGCCCTGACGGATATCACGCCCCAGCAAGACCCCGCGGGCCGGGTGATCTTCGCCGCTGGAGGCGAAGTCGCGCTCAGCTGCCGCCTCTCCCGACCGCCGCAAAACGCGATCGCCTGCTGGGCACCCTTGCCGCGCCTCGCGCCGCTGCTGGAGCTGGCCGGGCAGGACCCGCTCTGCCTCGTGGCGTACATCGACCGGACCGGCGCCGACTTCGAACTGCGCGGGGCGGCCGGCCCTAAGGACGCCGGGAGCGTCGAGGGGCGCCAGAGGCCGATCCACCGCACGGCCTCTGCCGACTGGTCCGAGCGGGATTTCCAGCTGAAGGTGGAGAACACCTGGGACCACAATGCCGGCGAGATCGCCGCAGCTCTCGGCTCCGCGTATGAGGAGTCCGGCGCCGAGCTCGTCGTGCTGGTCGGTGACGTCCGCGAGCGCCCCGCCGTACTCGAGAGGCTTCCCGAGGCCGTCCGCGAGGTGACGGTGGCCACGGAGCACGGCGGACGCGCCGCCGGCTCTTCCTCCCCCGCCCTCGAAGAGGCCATCGAGCAGGCCCGCCGGGAGCACGCACATCGGCGCGTGGAGAAGGCACTCGACCGTTTCCGCGCCGGGCGGTCGGACACCGGCAGCCCGGCGGACGCGGTGGAAGGCGTTCCGGCGCTGGTGGAAGCGGCTCAGGAGCACCGCATCGACACCCTCCTCATCCGTGCCGACGGTCCGGAGTTGGCCGCCGAGGCATGGGTGGGTGCCGCGCCGGATCAGGTGGCGGTGCGCTTTACCGACGCGCAGACCCTCGGGGAAGGCGATCCCGTCGCCGTACGCGCCGACGACGCGCTGTTGCGGGCCGCCGCCGCCACGGCCGCAGACGTGCTGTTCGTTACTCCCGCAGACGGGGAGGGAGGGGACGTGCCCACGGGCGGCCTCGGCGCCCTGCTGCGGTGGACGCACGAACCCGCGGCGTAAGGAGCCAGGCTACGGAGGTGTATGGACATGGAACGAGGCAGCAACCCGGTCGGTCCCCGTAAGGACGACGAGATGAAGCACGAGCTGGAAGGGCGGCTGCGTGCCGGCCGGCCCACGCACGTGGAGGAGGCCACCGACCCCGAGCCGCCGGCCGACGACGACATCCGGGTCGACCCCGGTGGCCCCGTCCCGCCACCCGGTGAGGAACGTGAACGGGCCCTCGCAGCCGCCGAAGCGGACTCCCTGCGGCTCGAACTGGCGCGCCACCTGGAGCGCACCGCTTTCCCGGCAGACCGTCAGGGGCTGCTGGACGTCCTCGAAGCTCACCACGCGCCGGACCCCCTGTTGGAGGCGGTGCGGCAACTCCCGGAAAGCGGCGAGTACGCCAATGTGACCGAGATTGTCGAGGCGCTCGGCGGCGAGCCCACGGTGTGAATCGCCACCGGCCCGCCATGGCGAGCGCGATCGACCGGCTCGTGGGTCAGCCCAGCACTTCTGCGATCGGGGCGTCCGCGTCCACGTAGCGCACGAGCTTGCGGTTCGCGAATTCCAGCATGCCCGCGTCGCCGAGTTCGCGCCCGTAGCCGGAGCGCTTGATGCCGCCGAAGGGCAGCTCCGGCCGGGACGCGGTCGGGTGGTTGATCCATACCATGCCCGCCTCCAGCCGGTCCGCGACTCCGCGCGCGCGTTCCGGGTCGGCGGCGAAGACCGCGCCTCCCAGGCCGTAGGGGGAGGTATTGGCCAGTGCCACGGCCTCGTCCTCGTCGGAGACCCGGTACACCGTGGCGACGGGGCCGAAGAGCTCTTCCCGGTAGGCCCGCATGTCCGGTGTGACATCGGTGAGAAGGGTCGGCTCGACGAAGGCGCCGGGCAGGTCGGGCCGCCCGCCGCCCAGTACCACCGTGGCTCCCTTGTCCACCGCGTCACGAACCTGCTCCATCAGGAGTTCGGCCGCGGACTCGGAGGACAGCGGGCCGAGCGTGGTCGCGGGGTCGGCCGGATCTCCCGGTCGCACCTCGCTCATCCGGTCACGCAGCCCGGCGACGAAGGCGTCGAACACGTCCGCAAGGGCGATGAAGCGCTTGGCCGCCACGCAACACTGCCCGGTGTTGCCCATCCGGCCGAGGAACGCGGCGTACACGGTGCGCTCGAGGTGGTGATCGTCCAGCACGATGAAGGGATCACTGCCACCCAGCTCGAGGACGGACTTCTTGACATTGCGGCCGGCGATCTCGCCCAAGCTCACGCCCGCCCGCTCGCTTCCGGTCAGTGACGCGCCGTGCACTCGAGAGTCGTCGATGATCTCCCCGACGTCTCTGCCCCGCACGAAAAGATTGGTGTAGACCCCGGGCGGCACACCCGCATCCGTGAACAACTGCTCGAGTGCCAGTGCGGACTGCGGGCAGCTACTCGCGTGCTTGAGCAGGATCGTGTTGCCGAGGACGAGGTTCGGACCCGCGAATCGGACGACCTGGTACAGCGGGAAGTTCCACGGCATCACACCGAGAAGGACGCCGAGCGGCTCGTTCACCAGCACGGCCGTGCCCTCGGGCACCGGCAGGGGCTGTTCTTCCAGCAGCTCGGGGCCGTGCTCGCCGTAGTAGGTGAGGATGTCGGACGCGAGATCGACCTCTGCACGGCTCGAGTCGATCAGCTTGCCGACCTCAAGGGTCAGGAGGTGTGCCAGTTCCTCCTTGCGCTCCCTCATGAGCCGGCCGGCGCGTTGCACGAGGGTTCCCCGGTCGGCCTTCGACCGGGCACGCCAGTTCGGGAAGCTACCGTGCGCCGCGTCGATCGCGCGCCCCACGTCCTGCGCGCTCAGCGCCGGGAACTCACGAACCCTTTCACCGGTGTACGGGTTGACCGTCGCGATGGGGCTTCCCTGGGCAGTGACATGGGCGTCCATGACGCCTCCCTGGAGTCGGGGCCCCCGGGTTTCCACGCCCGGACCCGCTCACACGTGCTGCTTCGCCCTTGCCACGGCAAGTTGTGGCACCCGGGTCCGCTGTGGTTCACGTCGCATGCACAGAGTCGCCGCCCGAGTTCGCTACGTCGGCGCTCTCATGGAGTGCCTCATCGGCGCGCGGGCGCGGGCCGGGTCGGCGTGGCAGGCTTGCAGGGGTCCGCGCCGTTCGATCACAACACAGCAGCGAAGGAGGACGACCCATGGATGAGCAGGAATTCGTCCGTACCGTCGCCGAGCGCACCGGACTGAGCCGGCAGGAGGCGGGGGACTTGACCTGGGCCACGCTCGAGACGCTGGCCCACAGGCTGAGCCCGGGGGAGGCCAGAGACCTGATCACCGAGCTCCCCGAGGGCCTCGCGGAGGCGGTGCGCCGGGGAACCACGGACCGCATCGAACGCTTCGGCCACCACGACAGCGTGCGGCGCGTGGCCGAACGCACCATGCTGAAGGAGGAGGAAGCCGACCGGGGTGTGCGGGCCGTACTGGTCGTACTCCGGGAGGCGATCAGCGAGAAGGAGTTCGACGACCTGATGTCGCAGCTCGGAACGGACTTCTCCCAGCACCTAGAATCCGCCGGCTGACCCCGGGACCTTCGGCACGGCGCCAGTGGTGGCCGGAGCGAAGCGGACGCGAGCGGCCGGACACCACCGTCGGGTGACGCCCGGCCCGCAGCCCGGGCGTCACAGGGCGACGACGTGGAGGTCGACCAGGCCGAGCAGCGCCCCCAGGGCAGAGCGGGGCCGCCGCAGTGGTGCCCGAGACGCAGCCGTTCCCTTTCCGAAGCTTTGCCACTGCGTGGCGTGGGACCTGAGGCAGCCGCCGAAGGGTGCGTCGTGCGTGGGGGTGGCGGGCTGATGCGCGTCACGCTGCATGCGCCTCAGCAGGGGCCATCTCCATGCTCCGGATGTGGACCACACCCCTGCCTGCTCCCGGCGTGCGGAAAAGCGGCGGGCCCCATGGACCTCCGAGCGCAAGTGGCTTTCCGCCGCCGCGTCTCCGGTGTTGCAAGCTCGTCGGGGCGCCCCGACACAGTCCCGCTTCCCCGAGTTGGTCATGTCGTCCGGCCCGTTCGAGGCGCTGCGACGCCGCGCGGCTTCCCGCGCAGGGACGGCCCTACGGCTGGCCGGGGGATGCCCGCGCATTTCATGCTGCTCTGCCAGGGCAGGAGGGCGTGTTCTTTTTAGGCCTGGGGTGCGGAGGCGCTCAGCAGGCGGGCTCTGCGAATCTCGACCGGTAAGAGCCGATGGCGGCGCCGGCGGGAGCGAACGACGCCGTCCGGTTCCCGCTGAGGAGGCGAGAGGCATGACCGTGATGGGTGTGTCGAAATTCGAGAGGTTCTTCCGCGCCGCCGCAGGCATCGACGTGGACAAGAACGACCTGAAGCGGTACGGCGACTTCGTCGACGCGAAGCTCTACGACCTCCTGGTCGTCGGCCAGGCGTCGGCCAAGGCCAACGGCCGGGACACCGTCGAACCGTGGGACCTACCGATCACCAAGGGCCTCCAGGAGAGCATCCACCGGTTCCGGCGGCTCGACGAGGAGGTCGACCTGAAGCCGATCCTGGAACAACTCGCCGCGCACCCTCCCCTCGACAGGACCCCCACGCAGGAGACCGAGGAGCGCTACCCGGAGATCATCGGCGGTCTCAGTGTCGCCCTGGCCGAGACGTTCGAAATCATGTATTCGGATGTCAAGAACCCGCAGACCAGCCACTGGGACGGCGTGACCGCGGTGTTCGACCGGCTGCTGTAGCAGTCGCGCCCCGGCGCAGGTCGCCGATCGTGACGCGCTCGCCTCGTACAACCAGCGACTCGTGAAGGGAGCCGTACCGTGACACAGGAACTCCAGGGGATGCGGGTGGCAATCCTGGCAACCGACGGCGTCGAACGCGTGGAACTCGACCAGCCGCGCGGTGCGTTGCTGGGCGCAGGGGCGAAGACCGAGGTCCTCTCGCTCCATCACGGCGAGATCCAGGCCCGCCAGTTCGACCTCAACCCGGCGGGAACCTTCCCCGTGGACCGTCTGGTCGCCGACGCCTCCGTCGACGACTACCAGGCCCTGCTCCTGCCCGGCGGCACCATGAACCCCGACCAGCTGCGCATGGACCGCGACGCGGTGCAGTTCGTCCGGGACTTCATGGCCAGCGGGAAACCGGTCGCATCGATCTGCCACGGCCCGTGGACCCTGGCGGAAGCCGACGCCGTGCGCGGCCGACGCCTGACGTCCTGGCCCAGCATCCGCACCGACCTGCGCAACGCCGGCGCGGAGGTCGTCGCCGACCAGGAGGTGGTCGTCGACGGACAGCTGATCACCAGCCGCGGCCCGGCCGACCTGCCCGCCTTCTGCGCCGCCGTCGTGGAGCACTTCGCCCGGGCGCACCATCCCATGCCCGGCTGAACCGCCCATGCCCGGCTGAACCAGGGGCCAGGCCTGGACGCGCGGCGAGAGCAGGCGGTGCACGCTTGCTCCCACGGCGATGGGGACAGACAGCGGAGTCGGCCGGCCCTGCGGGGCGTGGGCGCCTCAACCGGGGCCGCCCAGCATGATCTTCCACACCCGGGTCGCGACCTGCAGGTTGAGGCGGTCCTCCACGTTCGTGAGGTCATGGCCGCTGATCTCGCGGATGCGCTGGAGCCGGTAGCGAAGCGTGCTGCGGTGGATCGTGAGGGACTCGGCGGTCTCGGCGTAGTTGCCGCCGCAGTCGAAGTACCGGGACAGAGTCTCCACGAGCGCCGCACGGTGCAGGCTGTCGTAGTCGACGAGCTGTCCGAGCCATTCCCGAACGAACCCCTCCAGCTCCTGGTAGTCGTTCCCAGGTCCCAGGATGCGGTAGAGGCCCAGATCGTCGAAGAACGTCGTGCCGTACCGGCTGAGAGACCGGCGGCGTACCTCCAGGGCCCGCAGGGCTTCCTGGTAGCGGCCGGGGATACCGTCCGGGGTGTCGCAGCGGGCGCTCACCCCGATCGTCCCGTCCGGTGTGCCGGTCTCCCGGGCAAGCGCCTCGTACAAGGCGTGGTCGTCGGGCCTGCCCTCGGCGACCAGGACCACGTGGTCGGAACGCCGAGTCACCAATGACCGCATGCCCACGGCCGAAGCCGCCCGGCCCACGGTCCGCGCGAAAGCGTCGTCGGAGACCTGGCTCCTCCACTGCACGACGACCACGTACTGGATGCGGTGCAGGTCGTGTCCGAACGCCTCGGACCGGGCGTAGGCGCTCGCCTCGTCCGCGCCCGCCAGAAGATCGTCGACCAGTTCGCGGCGCAGTCGCAGCTCCACACCCGCCAGATGGCGCAGGTGGGACAGTTCGAGGGAGAGTGACGTGGCGGCGTGCTCCAGAGCGAACACGGTGTACTCGTCGGCCTCGTCCCGGGGATCGACCAGGGCCAGCACTCCGAGGACCTCACCGCGTGGGCGTATCACGGAGATGAGCCGGTCCTTGATCCGCACGGGTCCGCTTCTCCGGGCGATCCCCTGGAGCATCTCCTCATGGCGTGCGGGGTCCGGTTCCGGATAGGGGTCGGGCCGGCCGGGACCGGCCCAGGACCGCAGTCGGCCGAAGCGGTCCTCCACCAGCACCGGAAATCCGGTGAGCTCATGCAGTGCGCTGGTGATGGCCTCCTCGCCGCCGCCCGAGGCCGCGACCTCGGTGAGCGCGTCGCGCACGGTCCGCTGATATCCCGCCTCGACCACAAGGGAGATCAGCCGCTGCTGGAGGGTTGCTCGTTCTCGTCGCAGTCGGTGCAGCTCCAGCGCGTCTTCCTGCTGGCGGCGCTGCGCGACGGCGGCCGACAGGGCCGCAGAGGTGAGGCGTACCAGTACGGCGAGCAGGAAGTGCTGGGCACGGGTGGGCCGGAAGCGAGACGTCACGACGAGGTAGCCGTGCAGTCCACCGGGCCCGTGCAGGGCCAGTGCCCGGCCCCGTGACCGGCCGGGAACGGCCACGGGGCCGTCCCGCCCCGTCAGCTCTCGCACCGTCCGGTCGACGGCTGCCGCAGGGTCCGGCCTGCCCTGCGGTCTGGGGACCAGCTGGCCGTGCACCCTGAGGTATCCGGCCTCGGCTCGGTACGGGCCGACGGCCGACACGTGGTCCATGGCCAGGCGCAGGATCTCGCTTTCGTTCCGGGTGTCGAACAGGGCGCGGAAGACTGCCAGCAGTTCGTGGGGAGGCCGGGGCGGCCGGGCCGGGAAGGTGTGGGCGGGAACCTTGCCACGACGCCGTTGGATGCTGCCCGGACGGCTCCGTGGAGGGCTGCCTTCCTGGCCGGGACGGCCTCGGGGCACGTTACGGGCCCAGCGTCCGGCCATGGGATCACTCCCTTTTCCGAGCCCACGGAGTGGTGGGCGGCGTTCGCGTACCCCGCTGCGACCGGCTCACCCCACGTCTTCGGAGTTTTCGCCTCGTGCTCGCGGGGGGACGGGCTCCGTGGTTCTTTGACCTGCCGGGCGCAGGCGCAGAGCTCCCCGGTTCGCGAGTCTGGGGCATGCCGGGGGCCGCCGTGCATGCCGGCAGGAAGGACTGGGCGATGACCGAGCAGCCTCGTAGGCCCGTTGCCACGTACGAGACGTACCAGGAAGCCGAACGCGCCGTCGACCACCTCTCGGACCAGGGATTTCCCGTGGAGAGGGTGGCCATCATCGGCCAGGACGTTCGCCTCGTCGAGCAGGTCGTCGGACGCATGGACTACGGCCGGGCCGCCCTGCACGGTGCGGCGAGCGGGGCCCTTCCCGGTGCGCTGATCGGCTGGCTCTTCGGCTTGTTCGACTGGGTGGACCCGCTCGTCTCCGCCCTGCTCGTCGCCCTCTACGGCTTGATCTTCGGGGCGATCGTGGGCGCGCTGTTCGGTCTGCTGCTGTACGCCCTGCAGGGCGGCCGCCGGGACTTCGCCTCGGTCCGCTCGATGCAGCCCAGCCGGTACGACGTCGTCGTGGACGAAGCAGTGGCCGACGAGGCCGTACGGCTGCTCGGCGGGCTGCAGGCCACCGGCGTCGGCGGACGTACCGCCCCTACGTGAACGATCGGATCCGCAGGTGCGGCGCAGGCCGCCGCACCGGGAGGAGCTCCTCATGGCCAAGGCAGTGGGCATCGACCTGGGCACCACGAACTCGGTGATCGCCGTGTGGGAGGGCGGCGAACCCTCCGTCGTGCCCAACAGCGAAGGCAACCGTACGACACCGTCCGTGGTGGCCTTCACCGACACCGGGGAACGGCTGGTGGGCCAGCTGGCCCGGCGCCAGGCGATCCTCAACCCCAAGGGCACCATCTACTCGGCGAAGCGGTTCATCGGCCGGCACTTCGACGAGATCTCGGACGAGGCCAGGGCGGTGGCGTACGACGTCGTCGAGGGTCCGGGCGGCGTCGCCCGCTTCAAGGTGCGCGACAAGCTCTACGCGCCCGAGGAGATCAGCGCCCAGGTACTGCGCAAACTCGCCGACGACGCCTCCAAGCAACTCGGGGAACGGGTCACGGAGGCGGTCATCACCGTGCCCGCCTACTTCAACGACGCCCAGCGAACCGCCACCAAGGACGCCGGGCGGATCGCGGGACTGGAGGTGCTGCGGATCATCAACGAGCCGACCGCGGCCGCTCTCGCGTACGGCATGGACAAGAAGCAGCACGAGACCGTCCTCGTCTTCGACCTGGGCGGCGGCACCTTCGACGTGAGCATCCTCGACGTCGGCGACGGCGTGGTGGAGGTGCGTTCGACGGCGGGCGACAGTCACCTGGGCGGTGACGACTTCGACCGGCGTCTGGTGGATCACCTCGCGGACGACTTCCAGAAGGAGAACGGCATCGACCTGCGCAAGGACCCGCAGGCCCTGCAACGCCTGTTCGAGGCGGCGGAGAAGGCCAAGACCGAGCTGAGCTCCGTGACGCAGACGCAGGTCAGCCTGCCGTTCATCACGGCCGATGCCTCGGGGCCCAAGCATCTGACCGACTCGGTCATGCGGTCCACGTTCGAGCAGATCACCAGCGATCTGGTGGAGCGGTGCCTGGAACCGGTCAAGCAGGCCATGGCCGACGCCAAGGTCGGCGAGAGCGACATCGACGAGGTCATCCTCGTCGGCGGTTCCACCCGCATCCCCGCCGTCCAGGCCCTCGTGCGCCGGCTGACCGGCGGCAAGGAACCCAACATGAGTGTCAACCCCGACGAGGTCGTGGCCCTGGGTGCCGCGATCCAGGCCGGGGTGCTCAAGGGCGAGGTCAAGGACGTCCTGCTGCTCGACGTCACGCCCCTGTCCCTGGGTGTCGAGACACGCGGCGGCGTCATGACGAAGATCATCGAGCGGAACACCACCATCCCCGTGCGCCGCACCGAGACCTTCTCCACCGCCGAGGACAACCAGCCCGCCGTCGACATCGTCGTCCTCCAGGGCGAGCGCGAACGGGCCGCCGACAACCGGGTGCTCGGCCGCTTCCAGCTCACCGACATCCGCCCGGCGCCGCGCGGCGAACCTCAGATCGAGGTCACCTTCGACGTCGACGCCAACGGCATTCTCAACGTCAAGGCCCGCGACCAGGACACCGGCAAGGAACAGGGCATCACCATCACCGAGAGCTCCAACCTCGACCGCGGCGAGGTCGAACGCATGGTCCAGGAGGCCGAGCGCAACCAGGGCGAGGACCAGGCCCTGCGTGAGGCCGTCGACGCCCGCAACGAGCTCGACGCTGTCGCGTACCAGGTCGACAAGCTCCTCGCCGAGCTGGGCGACGCCGCACCCGCGCACGAGAAGGCACGCGCCGAGATGCTGGTGTCGGACGCCCGGGCGGCGGTCAAGGAGGAGGCAGGCGTGGAGCGGGTGCGTCCCCTGACCTCCGAACTCCAGCAGGTGCTGGCAGGGCTGGCGGCCCATCAGGGCGCCGCCGCCACGGGCGGTCCCGGTCAGGACACCACCGGGGGCGGCGCGACCGACGGCGGGACGAGCGGCGGTGGCGGTGACGACGACGTCATCGATGCCGAGTTCGACAAGGGCTGAGGAACCGTCATGCCGATCCACCCCAGGGAATCCGACCAGGCCGTGCCGGACCCGGCCGACCCGGCTCCGGAGGGCGCCGCACGCCCTCCCCGCGGGGATCTTCCGCGCTCGGGCCCGCCGACCGGGCAGGGGCCTGATGCGGACGAGCAACTTGGCCCCGACGCGGCCGGCGGCCCCGCACCGTCCGAGGACCAGCACACGGCCGAGCTCAAGGAACTCGAGGACCGCTGGCGGCGCGCGCTCGCCGACCTCGACAATCTCCGCAAGCGTCACACCAGGGAACTGGAGCGGGAGCGGACGGCCGAACGGTCCCGTACGGCCGCCGCCTTCCTGCCCGTCCTGGACAACCTCGAACTCGCCCTGACTCATGCGGGCTCCGACCCCGGCGCGATCGTGGAGGGCGTCCGGGCGGTCCGCGACCAGGGGGTGAACGTCCTCGAACTGCTCGGCTACCCGCGGTACGCGGAGACCGGGGTCGTCTTCGACCCGGCCCGGCACGAGGTGGTCGGCGTGGTCCAGGACCCCGACGCCCCACCGGGCACGGTCGTCCAGGTGCTGCGGCCGGGCTACGGAGACAGCGAACGCCAGCTCAGGCCCGCCGCCGTGACGGTCGCGAAGCGGGAGTGACCGGTCATGGCACAGGACTTCTACGACACGCTGGGCGTGTCACGGACCGCGAGCCAGGACGAGATCCAGCAGGCCTATCGCAAACTCGCCCGCAGGTATCACCCCGACGTCAACAAGGACCCGGGAGCGGAGGAACGCTTCAAGGACCTCAACGAGGCGTACAGCGCCCTGTCGGACCCCAAGACCCGGGCCCGTTACGACCGCTTCGGCGAGGACTTCCGGAAGGTCCCCGAGGACTGGGAGGAGCGGGTCGGTGCCGGCGCCGGACCCGGCGGCGGCTTCCGCGCTCGCAGGACCGCTGGTGCGGGCGGCCCCCGTGTCCGGTACACCGGCTTCGGCGACGACTTCGCGGGGGAGGGCATCGACATCGAGGACCTGTTCGGCTCGCTCTTCGGAGCAGGCGGCGCCCCCGGCGGGGTACCGGGGGCCGACCAGGAGGCCGAGCTGCCGCTCACCGTCGAAGAGGCGTACAAGGGAGGCCGGCGCACCGTCACGCTCGCCGGCCCCACCGGGCAGCCGCGACGGTACGAGGTCGACGTACCGCCCGGCGTCACCGATGGGCAGCGCATCCGACTGGCGGGCGAGGGCGGACGGGGCAGTGGTGACGCCGCCGCAGGGGATCTGTATCTGCGAGTGCGCATCCAGCCGCACCCTCGCTTCCGGCTGGACGGCCGGGACGTGTACACGCAGCTTCCGGTCACCCCCTGGGAGGCCGCGCTGGGTGCGACGGTTCCGGTGCCCACCCCGGGCGGCGGCACGGCCAAGGTCGCGGTGCCCGCGGGCTCGTCCAGTGGCCGGCGGCTGCGGCTGCGCGGCGAGGGCATGCCGAACCCGCGCGGTGCCGACGGCAACCTCTACGCCGAACTCCGCGTCATGGTGCCGCCCAAGCTCAGCGACCGGGAGCGCGAGCTGTTCGAGGAGCTCGCCGCCACCTCTTCGTACGACCCCAGGAGGACGTGATGAGCGACCGACCCTCATGGGCAGCCACCGACGGCCGGACCACCCGGGCCGACGCGGGCGGGCGTCCCGTACGGACGAGCGCAGGCGCCACGGCCGTGCGGTACGCGCTCGTCCCCGTGCCCAGGCTTTCCCTGGACACCGTGGCCCGCCGCGCCGGCGTCCATCCCGACCTGGTCCGCCGGTTCGTCGCCCTGGGCCTGGTCGACGCCGAGCGCGACGCCGCGGGGCGCCTGGTGTTCGACTCCGCGGCCCCGGCGGTCCTCGCCCGCGTTCAGCGGCTGCGCTCCGGTCTCTGTCTCAACTACGCATCCATCGGTCTGGTGCTCGACCTGCTGGACCGCATCAGCCTGCTCGAAGCCGCACTGCGCCGCGCCGGTACGAGGAGTGACATACCGCCATGGACATGAACCGTCTCACCCAGAAGTCACAGGAAGCCCTCCAGGAGGCGCAGACCGCCGCCGTCCGCATGGGCCAGACCGAGGTCGACGGTGAGCATCTGCTGCTCGCGCTCCTCGACCAGGAGGACGGCCTGATCCCGCGGCTGCTGCAACAGGCGGGCAGGGAGCCCGAGGCACTCCGTGCGGCTGTGCGGGAGGAGCTTTCCCGCCGGCCCAAGGTGACCGGCCCGGGCGCGGCGCCGGGGCAGGTGTTCGTCACCCAGCGCCTGTCCCGGCTGCTGGACGCGGCCGAGCGGGAGGCCAAACGCCTCAAGGACGAGTACGTGTCCGTGGAGCACCTTCTGCTCGCCCTGGCCGAGGAGGGCTCGGCGACCGCCGCAGGACGCCTGCTCAAGGAGCACGGCATCACCCGGGACTCGTTCCTGAGCGCGCTGACCCAGATCCGCGGCAACCAGCGGGTCACCTCCGCCAACCCCGAAGTGGCCTATGAGGCTCTGGAGAAGTACGGCCGCGACCTGGTCGCCGAGGCCAGGGACGGCAAGCTGGACCCGGTCATCGGCCGGGACGCCGAGATCCGCCGCGTCACCCAGATCCTCAGCCGCAAGACCAAGAACAACCCCGTCCTCATCGGCGACCCCGGTGTCGGCAAGACCGCCATCGTCGAGGGCCTCGCCCAGCGCATCGTCCGCGGCGACGTGCCCGAAGGACTGCGCGACAAGACCGTGTTCGCTCTCGACATGGGGTCCCTGGTCGCCGGAGCCAAGTACCGCGGCGAGTTCGAGGAACGCCTCAAGGCCGTGCTGTCCGAGGTGAAGGCAGCCCAGGGGCGCATCCTGCTCTTCGTCGACGAACTCCACACCGTCGTCGGCGCGGGCGCCGCCGAAGGAGCCATGGACGCGGGCAACATGCTCAAGCCGATGCTCGCCCGCGGCGAACTCCACATGATCGGCGCCACCACCCTCGACGAGTACCGCAAGCACATCGAGAAGGACGCCGCCCTCGAACGCCGCTTCCAGCAGGTCCTGGTCGACGAACCGAGCGTGGAGGACACCATCTCCATCCTGCGCGGACTGCGCGAACGCCTGGAGATCTTCCACGGCGTGAAGATCCAGGACACCGCACTGGTCTCCGCGGCCACCCTCAGCCACCGCTACATCACCGATCGGTTCCTGCCCGACAAGGCCATCGACCTCGTCGACGAAGCCTGCGCCCGGCTGCGTACCGAGATCGACTCGATGCCCGCCGAACTCGACGAGATCACCCGCCGCGTCACCCGCCTGGAGATCGAGGAGGCCGCCCTCTCCAAGGAGACCGACCCCGCGAGCAAGACCCGCCTCGAGGAACTGCGCAGGGAACTCGCGGACTTGCGTGCCGAAGCCGACGCCAAGCACGCCCAGTGGGAGGCCGAACGGCAGGCGATCCGCCGCGTGCAGGAACTGCGCCAGGAACTGGAGCAGGTACGCCACGAGGCGGAGGAGGCAGAACGCGCCTACGACCTCAACCGCGCCGCCGAACTCCGCTACGGCCGTCTCCAGGACCTGGAGCGCCGGCTGAAGGCCGAGGAGGAGCAACTGGCCGCCAAGCAGGGGCAGAACCGGCTGCTGCGCGAGGTCGTCACCGAGGAGGAGATCGCCGAGATCGTCGCCGCCTGGACCGGCGTTCCCGTCGCCCGCCTCCAGGAGGGCGAACGCGAGAAGCTGCTGCGCCTCGACGAGATCCTGCGCGAGCGCGTCATCGGCCAGGACGAGGCCGTCAAGCTCGTCGCCGACGCCATCATCCGCGCCCGTTCCGGCATCCGGGACCCGCGGCGCCCCATCGGCTCGTTCATCTTCCTCGGCCCGACCGGCGTCGGGAAGACCGAGCTGGCCAAGACCCTCGCGGCGGCACTGTTCGACTCCGAGGAGAACATGGTCCGCCTCGACATGAGCGAGTACCAGGAGCGGCACACCGTCAGCCGGCTCATGGGCGCACCGCCCGGATACGTCGGCTACGAGGAAGGCGGACAGCTCACCGAAGCCGTACGCCGCAAGCCGTACTCGGTCGTGCTGTTCGACGAGATCGAGAAGGCGCACACCGATGTCTTCAACACCCTGTTGCAGATCCTCGACGACGGCCGCATCACCGACGCCCAGGGCCGCACCGTCGACTTCCGCAACACCGTGATCATCATGACGTCCAACATCGGCTCCGAGCACCTCCTCGACGGCGCCACCGCCGAGGGCGAGATCAAGCCGGACGCCCGCGCCCTGGTGATGGGCGAGCTGCGCGGGCACTTCCGCCCGGAGTTCCTCAACCGCGTCGACGACATCGTGCTGTTCAAGCCGCTCGGCGAGCGGCAGATCGAGCGGATCGTGGAGCTGCAGTTCGACGAACTGCGCCGCCGCCTCGCCGAGCGTCGCATCACCGTGGAACTCACCGAGGCGGCCCGGGAACTGATCGCCCATCAGGGGTACGACCCGGTGTACGGGGCCCGGCCGCTGCGGCGTTACATCTCCCACGAGGTCGAGACGCTGGTCGGACGCGCCCTGCTGCGCGGCGACGTACAGGACGGCGCCACGGTCCGTGTCGACGCCCAGGCCGGAGAGCTGGTGGTCACCTATGACCAGGCCGAGGACGTGAAGGGAGCGCAGGCGGCATGAGCACTGTTCAGGCCACGAACGTCACGTGCCCGCACTGCGGGCGCAAGAACCGGGTGCCTGTGGCCGCCGAGGGCCGGCCCAGGTGTGGCAACTGCAAGCAGCCCCTGCCGTGGACGGCCGACGCGGGCGACGACGACTTCACCGAGGTCGTCGAGCGGGCCACCGTGCCCGTCGTCGTCGACCTGTGGGCCACCTGGTGCGGCCCCTGCCGCATGGTGAGCCCCGCGCTGGAGAAGGTCGCCGCCGATCTCGCGGGAGAGATCAAGCTGGTCAAGGTCGACATCGACAAGAACCCGCGGCTGGCGCAGCGGTTCGAGGTCCAGGCGGTACCGACACTGCTGGTTCTCGACAAAGGGCAGACCATCGCCCGGCAGGCGGGTGCCGCACCTGCCCCTGTCCTGCGGCGGTGGGTGGAGCAGTCGATCGCCGGCCGCGAACCGGCCGGGAAAGGGTGAACAGCCATGACCGTACGAACCGACCCCCACCTCGCGCTGGTCCGGCCGGTCCAGCCACTGACCCCCGAAGGGTGTCAGGAGTGTCTGCTGCTCGGCTCCCCGTGGGTCCACCTGAGGCTCTGCCTGACCTGCGGCCACGTCGGCTGCTGCGATTCCTCGCCGAACCGGCACGCGCGCCGTCACGCCGCCACCGACGGCCATCCGATCGCGGCGTCGCTGGAGCCCGGCGAGGACTGGCGGTGGTGTTTCGTCCACGAGGCGTTCGTGTGATGTCCGGCGACGAGACGCGGCCAAGCGCAGCGCAGGGGCCGGACGAGACGGAGGAGAGCGTCCCCTTCGAGACCGCCGACATCTACGGCGCCTATCCCCGCCTGCCGGAGGACCAGATCGACCGCCTGGCGCAGCGTGGCCGGCGGCGCGCAGTCGACGCCGGCGATGTGCTGATCCGGGAGGGGGAGCGATGCGAGACGTTCTACGTCGTCCTCAGCGGCTCGGTCGCCATCGTCGAGGACTACGGCACGCCCGACGAACGTCTGCTGCGTGTGCACGGCCCCGGCCGCTTCATCGGCGAACTCGGCCTCCTGAAGGGCCAGGTGGCGTTCTACACCGCTACGGTCAGGGACCCCGGAGAGGTCCTCGCCCTGTCCATGGATCAGCTGCGTGACCTGGTGACCCGGGACTCCGTCCTCGGCGACCTGGTGCTGCGCGCCTGCCTCGGCCGCCGTGCCCTGCTCGTCGGGCAGGGCGCCGGTTTCCGCATCGTCGGCTCGCGCTATTCGCCCGACACCCGGCGGCTGCGTGAGTTCGCCGCCCGCAACCGGCTGCCGTACCGCTGGATCGATCTGGAGACCGACGAGGAGGCCGAGGAGCTGCTGCGCCGCTTCGGCGTAGGCCCGGAGGAGACACCGCTCGTCATCTGGCGGGACACCACTCTGTTGCGCAACCCCAGTAACGCGGAACTGGCCCGGCTCATGGGCCTGCCCTCGCTGCCTGCGGGGAATCATCACGGCGATCTGCTGATCGTCGGCTCCGGACCCGCCGGCCTCGCCGCCGCGGTGAACGCCGCCTCGGAGGGTCTGGACACGACCGTGGTCGAGGCCATGGCCAGCGGCGGCCAGGCCGGGACGTCGTCCCGCATCGAGAATCTGCTCGGCTTCCCCTCCGGCATCTCCGGCGCCGAACTCACCGACCGCGCCGTGCTCCAGGCCGACAAGTTCGGCGCCCGGATCAGCGTCCCGGCGGAGGCAGCCCGCCTCGAACCGCGGGACGGCCACTACGCCGTCGGGTTCGACGACGGCAGCGAGATCACCGCCCGCACCGTCGTCCTGGCCACCGGCGCCCGCTACCGCCGCCTCCACGTGCCCGGCATCGAACGCCTGGAGGGAACGAGCGTCCACTACTCGGCGACCGTCTACGAAGCCCAGCAGTGCCGCACCGACCCGGTGGCCGTCGTCGGCGGCGGCAACTCCGCGGGCCAGGCCGTACTCTTCCTGGCCGGGTACGCACCGCAGGTGTATCTGCTCGTCCGCGGGCCGAGCCTCGAGGCACACATGTCCCGCTACCTGATCGATCAGGTCGAGCGCCATCCGCGGGTGCGCGTGCTGCTGCGCACCGAGGTGACCGAGGCACTCGGCGACAAGGTGCTGGAGGCGGTCACCGTGGTCGACCACCGTACGGGCGAGCATCGGCAGCTCGCGGTGCGGGCCCTGTTCGTCTTCACCGGCGCCGAACCCCACACCCAGTGGCTGTCCGACGCGCTCGCCCTCGACGCGCGCGGCTTCGTGCTCACCGGGGCGGAGGCGCAGGCCTGTTCCGCCCCCGGGCTGTGGCAGAGCCAGGGCCGCGACTGCCTGACGCTGGAGACCAGCCTGCCTGGCGTATTCGCCGCCGGCGACGTCCGCAGCGGCTCGGTGAAACGCGTGGCCTCCGCGGTCGGCGAAGGCGCGATGAGCATCCACTTCGTGCACCGCTACCTGGGTCACTCGGCCGCGCCCGGCGGCACCGACAGCTCCCCGCACACCCGTCCGAAGGAGTCCGCTTGGCTCGGATGACACCCAGCGGGCGACGAGATCACGCAAAGGAGAGGGAGGCGATGGCAATGGCCACGCCCGTCCGGCACCACCGAGGTGCCGCCATGCAGGCCAGGCCGCTTGGCTGGGCACGCAATCCGCTGACGGAGTTCGACCAACTGCTCAGCGAGATGAGCGGGTTGATCGAATCCACGGTGGGAGGCGCGGCGACCGCCGTCGCGTGGACGCCCCTGGCGGATGTCACGGAGTCCGACGACTCCTTCCACGTCGAGATCGAACTCCCCGGCGTGAAGAGCAAGGACATCGACATCGAAGCGAACGGCCAGGAGGTGGTGGTCACCGGAGAGATCAAGGAGAAGGAACGCAAAGGCGTCCTGCGCCGGAGCACCCGCCGCACCGGAGCCTTCGAGTACCGGCTGCGGCTTCCCGGAGAGGTCGACACCGAAAAGATCAGTGCGCAGATGTCGGACGGGGTGCTCACCATCACCGTCCCCAAGGCCGAGGTCGCCAAGCCTCGGCACGTCGAGATCAGCGAGACCGGCGAAAACACCGGGAGCAGCGGCTGAGACGCGAACCCCGCGGTTGCGGACACCCGCCCGGAACCGCGGCCGGACCGGCGAGGGTCGACAACGCTTGCTTCCCTCTGCTCCGCACCCACGCGCGCGGCGCCAGAGCATCGCATCGCCCTCATGGAGGATGGGGACAGGGCTCATGCCGGCTTGTCACGCCCCCCATGCAGCCCTGCCGGCGGCAGCTACGCGCCGACGGACGGACGCGGCCGACCCGACAGCGCACCGGGCGATTCCCATGACCAGCGGTGACCGCGGCAGGAGGAGGCAGCGATGAAATACGACGGGTTCCTCGCCCACGTACGCGAGCGAGGCGAGTACAAGGACCAGAGCGAAGCCGCGGACGTCACCAACGCTGTGCTGGAAGTGCTGGCCCAGCGGATCAGCCCGGGAGAGGTCAAGGACCTCGCATCCCAGCTGCCCGGCCCGCTGGGACAGGTCCTGGACCATGCCACGCCGCAGCAGGCGCAGAGCTTCGGGATCGAAGAGTTCTACCGCCGGGTCGCCGAGCGCACCGGTGCCCGGCCGCGTACTGCACAGTGGGACGCCAGCGCCGTCCTGACCACCGTTGCCGACGCTGTCACCGGCGGAGAACTGAATCAGATCATCAGCCAACTCCCCTCCGGTTACGCGGTCCTGTTCGGCAAGGCCGATCTCGCGGACTGAGCCCGTGAGGCGCCCAGAACATGAGCGGATCAGGATTCCGGCGCTCGGGCGGATACCGAAGCGGGGTGGCAGGTGGCGCGGCGTGCGGTGTGTGCTCGGGAGATCCGGCCGTGCCGCACCCGCAGGCGGAGGCCGGCCTGTCACGTGACGTGGACGTTACCGCGGCGGTGTCTGTGGGCACTCGGCACCGGCGGGGCAGCCGATGAGGAGGGTCCGGTCATGCAGGTATTGTCCCAGGGCGTGACGGTCGTGGCTCTCCTGGCGGATCCGGACGCGCCGACGGCCATAGCGCAGCGCTTGGCCCGGACGCTTCCTGATCGGCTCACCGACATGTCCGGCCAGGGGCGACGGTTCGAGGTCGAGGTGGTCAGTGAGCCCTTCACCTCGGGGACGGAGGACCCGCCCACCTTGATGCGCAGGATCAAGGACCGTGGGAGTGCGGAGAACTGGGACATCGTCGTGGCTCTCACCGACCTTCCGCTGCACTCACACGGGCGCAAGCTCGCTGTGGATCTGAATCACGAACACGGCTTGGCGCTGCTCTCTCTTCCTTCACTGGGGGGCCTGCGGCTGCAGACGAGGGCCCGGCGGGCCGTCGAAGAAGCCGTGCTCGGCATGGCGAGTCCGCACACCGATGGCGCCGAAGGAACTTCGCGGAGTCAGCCACTTCCCGGGCCCTCCGTCAATCGTCTCGCCCCTTCTCATCCGGGCCCGGGCCAGGGCCGACCCGATGAGAAGGAGACCGACGATCTTCGGTACGTCGTCAGCGGGCCGCGCGGTTACCTGCGGGTGCTCGCCGGTATGGTCCGCGCCAACCGGCCGTGGCGGTTGGTGCCGGGCTTGTCGAAAGCCCTGGCGGCCGCACTCGCCACGGGAGCGGTCGCCACTGTGAACTCCACCGTCTGGAGCCTGGCCACGTCCCTCAGCACGCCACGCCTCGTGATCGCCACGGTCGGATCTGTCGCGATCATGATCGGCTGGCTGATCATAGACGCGGAGCTCTGGCATCGATCACCGGAGAGCTCACCGGAGGCGAAGCAGAGGGCGCGGCTGTACAACGCCTCGACGGTCCTGACCGTGGGTATCGGCGTGCTCGTCTGCTACGTGGGTTTGATGGTCATCAACTTGGTGTGGGCGCTGTTCATTCTCAACGGCCAAGCGTTCTCTTCCATGACACGAACTCCACTGCACGCGGGGGAGTACTTGACGCTGGCCTGGTTCGTCGCTTCGGTCGCCACCGTGGGCGGCGCGCTGGGATCAGGCTTGGAGAGCGACGAGGCGATCCGGGCGGCCGCCTACTCCAAGCGCGAACAGGAACGTCGCCGCCAACTTCAGAACGACCACGACGACTAGCCGGGGTCCGAGCCGCGGACACGGTGGTCGTCGGTGGTCGTCCGGATGCGAAGTTCTCGGTGATCGGTGCGCGCATGCTCGTTTCGCGTCGAGGGCCGACGGGGACCCGGGCGGCACGCCGCCGGTACTCCGCATCGCAAGCCGTCGGCCGCGCCGTTGCACCTGAGCCGGGTGAACGACCCGCAGAGACATGCCAGAGCCACGGACCGCATCCCACACCCTCCTCGTTCGACGCCCGGGACCTGCATCCGAACGGACACGGGAACGGCAGCAAGCGAGAGGAACCAGGGACCGCCGCCCGTCTGTCTCCGCGGACCGGTCCCGGGTGACGCGGGGCAGTCACCCTGGTTCCGGCAGAGGCTGAGCGGTGACCGCCGGAGTTCGGTCCGGTAGGACGGCCCGCGGCCCCGCATGCCTCGCCCAGCCGGAGGCGAAGACCCCGCCGGGCGTACGGTGCGAGGCAGATCCTGGGACTGGTGAGGCCGCATGCTGATGTGTCGCCAATGCACCGATGCTCATTTCCTGGGCCCGGCGGGAGGCTTCCTCGCCCGGCGGCCCCGCCTCGACCAGGCCGCCGCGACCCGGCAGCGCGTTCCGATCGGGCTCACACCGTGAGGTGGCTGCGGACCTTCGGGGAGGTCGCGCGCTCCGGGCTCACGGTCGAGGAGACGCGGCTGGAGCCCCTGCTCGCGCTGCGGACGGCTGTCGGGGTGGCGCTCGTCATCGGACCGGCGCTGTGGCTGGTCTCCCCTGCGTATGCGGCGTCCGCTGCCCTCGGTGCCTATTCCGCGGGTGCCGCCACCTTCCAGCGCACCTGGCGTCCGCGCAAGGTGATCGCGCTCGGCGCGGGCGCGGGTCTGGCCCTCAGCACCTTCGTGGGCTACCTCGCGGCGGGGCGACTCGTGACGTTCCTCCCGCTGCTGGCCGTATGGGCCTTTGCCGCGGGGATGGCGTGGGCCCTCGGATCGACCGCCGGGATCGTCGCAGCGACGACGGTCGGCAGCATGCTGGTGACCATCACCCTGCCCACGAGCGTGGGGCGGGCCCTCGAACACGCCGGGGTCATCGCGCTCGGAGGCGTGGCGCAGGCCCTGCTGATCCTGCTGTTCCCGATTCGCCGCTGGGGGGCGCACCGTGACGCGCTGGCCGACGCGCTGGCCGCCGTGGCCGACCACGCCCGCCGGCTGCGGCACGACCCGATCGCGCCGTTCGACCCGGAGCCGCTGATGACGGCCCGGGACGCGGCCGCCGTGACGCCCTCACAGGCCCGCACCCGGCCCCCCGTCCTCCACGGCCCCCGGGGCCTCGCAGAGCGCATTCTGCCGGTCGTCGCCGCGCTCGCCGATCCGGACGTCGGCGCCCCGGCGGAGGGACCCGGGCGGGACCGAGCACGGGAGTTGCTCGGTGCGGCCGCCGACGTCCTGGACGCGGCCGCCCGTTCGATCCGCCGCGGCACTCCCGCCGAGATACCGCCACGGAGCGCGGACGCCCTGCGCGTCGACGAGGAGGACGAGGTGCTGGAGGGGCCCGCCCGGCAGGCCGCCGAACGGCTCGTGGAACTGCTCGCCGAGGCGCTGGAAATCGCCGGCAGCGGCGGAGCGCGCGCCAAGGCGCCTGCACCGCCCGGCCCTGCGAGCGCCCAGTTCCTGGTGCGCCCGACCATGTTCAGGCTGCTCCCGGTCGCCCTCCGGGCGGTCCGCCGTGAGCTCCGCCGGGACTCGCCCGTGTTCCGGCACGCCGTCCGCCTGGCGGCGGTGGCCACGCTCGGCTACCTCATCGCTTCCCGGCTCCCCCTGGAACACGGCTACTGGGCGCCCATCGCCTCGGTGATGGTGATGCGGCCGGACTTCCACCGGACGTACGCGCGTGCGGTGGGCCGTCTCGCCGGGACCCTGGCGGGGGTCGCGCTCGCCACCGGGATGGTGCGGGCCCTGGGCCCGGACGCCCAGGTGTTCGGCGCGCTCGCGGTGGTCGCGGCGGGCCTGTCGTACACGCTGCTCCGTACCGGCTACGCCTACTCCCAGTGCTTCACTGCCGCGTACGTCGTCTTCCTGCTCGGCATGGGCGGCCAGGCATGGGAGCAGACGGTCCCGGAGCGGGTGGTGCTCACCCTGCTCGGCGGTGCCCTGGCCATGCTGGCGTACGTGGTGTTCCCCGCATGGGAGACCCCCCGGCTGCCGGGCCGGCTCGCGGACTGGCTCGCCGCCGACGGCCGCTACGCGGCCGCGGTGCTCCGCAGCTACGCCGAACCGACCCGGGAGCATCGCGCCGACATGCGCAGGGCCCTGCTGGCGAGCAGGGAGGCACGTGCCGCCTGGCAGGAGGCCTACGACCAGGCGAGGCAGGAACCGGTCGGCCCCAGAGGCCTGACATCGAGAGAGGCGGAGGAGGCACAGGAGGCGCTCAAGGGACTTGACCGGGCGGCGATGCTCATGGAGAGCCACGTCCCGCGGGCCGACAGCCGTGTCGCCCCGGAGGCGGAGCGGCTGGCCGAGGCTCTGGAGGCGGACACCGCGCAGGCGGCAGACGATGTGCGCGAGCACAGGAATCCGGACTGGGGACGACGGGTGGAGGAGGCGCTCCACGCGTGGGAGGGCACGGCCGGGGACCGGAGCCCGGTGCTGCGACGCGGGGCGCAACTGCAGAAGCGGGCCCTGGAGGACCTCGCGGCGGCAGTGAGCCGCACACCCCTGGAACAGGACGTCAGCTCCGTTCGCGAGGAGCAATGGGTGCGGGCGGCCGCGGCTGAAGGTGACGGATCGTGAGCCGCGCATCGGGGTGGGTGACGGCTTCGGCGACCGGGAGCGCCGCGCCTCCTGGAGCGGGAAGCAGTCTCGCCCTCCTCAGCATGCCAGGAGTGCCCCGGCCCGCGGGCCTGGCGTACTGCCGATCGGATGGACGAGCGGATCCCTCCCCGTGATGGCAGCCTGAGGAGAGCGGCGGGGCGCGACATCACCGAGGCCTACCAGGCGGCAGGACAACGGTTATGAGGCAGCCCGACGCGGACACGCACGGCAGGAGCCCGCGGCCCGTCCTGGTGCCAGCCCCCGGGGGGTGCCCTGCGACCCGGCCCGGGCCCTCGCCTCCGGCCTGCGGGAGGAACCGCGCCACCGCGCCACCGCACCGCCGGGGGCATCCGCCGGCAGACGGACACCGCAGTCGCCCTTGGCGGCGAAAGAACAGATCGACGTGTCCGACTCTGCCGAAACGTCGTCGGTACCCGGTTCCCACCGAGGCCGACCCTCGGCACAGGGTCGCACTCCGTGGCGGGCGCACCGTGCCGGAGGACGCAGGTGCACTGGAGGTGTGTGATGCGTGCTGACCGCTCCGACGAGAGCCGTGATGGCCACGTACTGGTCCTCGACGCCGGCTCTTCGAGCCTTCACATCGCTCTGTTCGCGGCGGACGGTGAACGGGTGGCGGATCGGGACTCCTCGGAGCCCCCGGGGCCCGCTGCGGCGGCGGACCTGGGGAACTTCCTCAGCGAGGTGCCCGCTCCCGCGGCGGTTGGTCACCGCATCGTCCACAGCGGTCCGCACCTGAGCGGACATACACTGATCGACACACGCGTACGGGCTCTGCTGGCGGATGCCGCCGATCTCGCGCCGCTGCACGTGACCCCTGCCCTTCAGGTGGTCGACGCCGCACGAGAACTCCTGCCCGACGTTCCTCAAGTCGCCTGCTTCGACACTGTCTTCCACAAGGATCTGCCGGCGCAGGCGCGCACGTACGCCGTGCCGGAGCGATGGCGAGCCGACTACGAGCTGCGCCGGTACGGCTTCCACGGGCTTTCCTACGCGTGGGCACTGCGGAGGACGGCGCAGGCCCTGGGCCGACCCGTCGACAACCTCCAGGTCGTGCTCGTGCACCTGGGCGGCGGCTGCTCGGCCTGCGCCGTCCGGGACGGACGCAGCGTGGACACCACCATGGGCCTCACTCCGCTGGAAGGCCTGGTGATGAGCCGACGCAGCGGCAGCCTCGACCCCGGCGCGCTGCTGTGGCTGCAACGGCGGCACGGTCTGAGCACGGACGAATTGGATGACGCACTCCACCGGCGTTCCGGTCTGCTCGGCCTCTCCGGTACCTCGGGAGACACCCGGGACCTGGTGCGCGCCCGCGCGGAGGGTGATGCCGCAGCCGCGTTGGCGCTGGCGACTTTCACACTCAGCTGCCGCAGGGGCATCGCCTCGATGGCCGCCTCGCTGGACCGGCTGGACGCGCTGGTCTTCACCGGTGAGATCGGTGAGGACCAACCCGAGGTACGCGAGGAGATCTGCTCGGCCCTGCCCGTTCTCGGTGTACAAGGCGGGCTGCTCGTCCCCGAACTGACAGATCTGATGCGGGAAGGCCTCCGACGCATCGATCGGGCGGGGCGAGGTGTCCCGGTCCTCGTGGTCGCCACCGGCGAGACACAGCAGATCGCCGCCGAGACCCGACGGGTACTCGGTATTGCTGACGGGACGCGGTAGCTGTCACCAGTAACCCGAACCGCTCAGGAGGTCGGGCGGACCCAGCCGCCCCCTGCCGACCAGTAGATCCAGAACCTGATGAAGCGCCTGGTGCCAGCGGGCGGCCCCGGTCACCACGGCGTGACCGCCGGTGCCGGTTGTCGGTGCCGGGGCGGCGGATCACGTCGTGGGCGAGCTCCACGGGCGCGGCCGCCGCGCGCAGTTCGCCGGAGACGTTGTAGGCCCCGGCGCTCGCCGACCCCGACCCCGGCCGTCCGATCACCCCGGCTTCGGCCGCCGCCTGCCGCGCGACGGCAGGCAAGCCGTCCCTTCCACGGATTTCCCGCGGAGGCCGGCCGGTCTCAGTCGTGCGGAACGACAGCGACGGGGCATTGCCCGTGATGAATGGCCGCCTGCGCCACCGGGCCCAGGTGGGGCCCTGTGCCAGGACGGTGCTTGCGTCGGCCCACGACCAGGAGTGCAGCGCTCTGCGCGTTCTGTACGACGGCCTTGGCCGGGCTTGTCAGGCGGATGCTGTCGGACACGTCCACCTGGGGGTACTTCTCGCGCCAGGGGTGCAGCGCCTTGCTCAGCTGCTTCTGCGCGTCCCGTGTGAGCTCCTCGCTGACGTCGTGGTCCACACCCCACGGCACGCGGGCATGGAGCGGCACGGTGCGCCCGTGGACCGCCAGGAGGGGGACGCCTCTGGCCGCGGCCGTGCGGAAGGCGAAGTCGAGCAGGTCGTCGGAGGAGCCGTGCAGTTTCAGGGCCACGACCACATGGCTCGCGCGTGCCGGGGGTGTCCCGTCCTCCGCGGTCTCGGCGCGGACCAGGACGACCGGCCGCTCGGCCCGTGCCACGACGGGCATGCTGACGTCACCCAGGAAGTAGCTCTCGACGGGCTCCAGCCCTCTGGAACCGAGCACCGTCATCTCGGACTCGGATGCCGCTTGCAGCAGAGCGTGCTGGGCGTCGTCGGCCACCAGGTTCTCAAGGACGGACAGGCCCGGGTGGCGTGCTTGGAGCTCTGAGCTCGCGGTCTGGACCAGACGCTTCGCCCAGTAGTTCTGATCGACTTCTGCGGGGACGCGGGTCGGTTCCGGTGCCAGCAGCGGCCATGCGTGCAGCAGACGCAGGGCGAGTTCGCGCTTCTCGGCCTCGTCGGCGGCCCAGCGGGCTGCGGCAAGGCTCTCGGGTGTGCCGTCGAGGCCCACGGTGACGACTGGTTGCATGGCGGCGGCCTCCGTCTCGTACGAAGCTGGGATTGACGGGGATGACGGTGGGACGAGTCCGGCCGAGTGGGTGGTCCGGACGTCGCCGGCATGCCGAGCAGCGCGGTCTCTCCTTCGAGGAGTACCCCAATCGCCGCGACGGCGCATGTCGGGCGGATCGCGACGCCTAGGTGAGCCGACGGGTGACCGAGGTGCCGTCCGGTGTCAGCGGACCTTCCGTCGAGCGGCTCGCCCCGTGCGTTGCAGACCCGGCACAGGACCTGGTGGCCCACCTCGGCCCGGCAGGCAGGATTCAGCCGGTCCGACCGGCTTCTGGTGCTCCGTCGACCGGGCCGGTCAGGTCCGCCTCCACGGACACCACGCCGTCGACACCGCGGCACAGCCGCTCGATGACGCGGATGAGCCGACCGGATTCCACATTGCCCTTCAGGCTCACCCTGCCCTCGTGCACATCGACCGCCACGTCATTGGGGGCGAGGCCGAGAGTCCGGTTCAGGACGTCACGGGTGATCTCGTCGCGAAGCGCCTCGTCCCGGCGCAGGAAGACCCGCAGGAGATCACCCCTGCTGACGATGCCGACCAGCGTGCCCGCCTCGTCGATCACGGGCAGTCGCTTGACACCCTTGCCGTCCATCAGGCGCGCCGCCTCGACAACCGTCCACCCCGGGCGCGCGCAGACCGCGGGAGCCGTCATCAGTTCCCCGGCCGTGGTGCCGTCGTCCTGGAGAAGGGTCCCGTCGGAGTGGCCCGCGACCGACGGCCACCCGTTGGGGTCCGGGTGCGCCGCCACCCTGCGGAGCAGGTCGGCCTCCGACACCACTCCTACCGGCTGATCGAGGTCGTCGACCACGGGCAGGGCCGTCACGTCGTGGTCGGCCAGCAGTCCGACGACCTTTTTGAACGGTGTGTCCGGTCGTACCCCTACGACGCCACGAGTCATCAGCTCTCCGATCGTGCGGTGCTGCATGACGCGCCTCCTTTCGGTCCACGACCGACCGTGATGCGCTGCGGCCGTCGATCCCGGGCGTGGCTTCTCACCTTCAGGTTGCACCCGGCCGTGCCTGTGGGCTGGGGGCCTTCGGACAGAACGCGGGGGCTGCACGTCCCCGATCGGGGGGACCTTCGGTCCCTGGCGCGGGGGCGGGCTGCCCACCGGGCAGGGCACGGTCTCCTGTCGTCACGCGGATCGACGACGAGAACGCCTGGCTCTTCGGCCACCGCCGGGGTGTCGACAGCGCCGTCCCGGCGGCCACCCCCATCGCGTTCCTCATCAAGGAGGCCACGGGGGCGGCGGACGCGGTGACGCTGCTGCGGCTGAGCAGCGCGGGCGCCGGCATCGTCGAGACCGCCATCACGGCGGAGTCGAAAGCCGCGGGGCGTCTGCTCGGTGACATCGCACTCCCCGAGGTCACCCTGGTCGCGACCGTGGTACGGGAGGGCGAGCCCACCGCATCGAGTCCCGGGATGCTGTTGCGGCCCGGCGACGACATGCTGCGCGTCTCGCACTACGCCGGCGAGCACGAGAACCACGCGGCCTTCCCATGACGCACCGGGCCGTGCCCCGCCCACACGGTCAGTGCGCGGGATCCGCCTGCTGGCCGACCACCACAACGGGGCAGGCCGCGTGCTGGGCACAGCGCTGGCTCACGGAACCGAGCATCGCCCGGGCGAACGCGCCCCGGCCCCGGCGGCCCACGACGAGGAGTTCGGCACCTTCCGAAGTCTGGATCAGCACCTCCGAGGGATCACCTTCGACCAGGTGCTCCCGCAGACGTGCCGGACGCTCACCCGGGAAGACGGTGCGCAACTCCTCCGCGAAGCGCTCCCGCGCCTGCTGGAGATCGAAGTCGGGATCGATCGCCGGTCCGCTGTAGCCCCGGGCGGACGGTGTGTCCCAGGCGTGGATCGCCTCCACCACGCCTCCGACCATGCGGGCGTAGCGCTCGGCCCACCGCAGCGCGGCGTGGGAGGAGGGAGACCCGTCCACACCCACGATCAGCCGTGGTATCCGCTCCGAGGATTCCATGGTCGCCTCACTCAGCAGTCGCCCCCGCATGGATTCGCCGCCTGTCACCTCCCAGCGTCGCCCCGCCGGAGTGACGAGGGCTAGGGCCGACCGGCCTGTTTCCCCCTCGGTCCGGTGGAGTCATGACCCGGGCCGGGCCGTTCGGCCCATGACGGCACGGAGCGCATGGGCGAGGCTGGAAAGGGTCGCGAAGTGTTGTCGCACAAGGTGGGAGGACGTCATGCACGGTTCGGTCTACACAGTGAGCGATGTGATGACCCGCACCGTCGTCGCTTCGGCCGCGGGCGCTGCCTTCAAGGAGATCGTGCGGGCCATGGAAGGGCGGCGTGTCAGTGCCCTGCCCGTCGTCGACGCCGGCCACCACGTGGTCGGCGTCGTGTCGGAGGCCGACCTGCTCCGCAAGGAGGAGTTCCGTGACAGCGCCCCCGAGCGGGGGCCACGGGCCCGGCCTCCGGCAGGCCTGCACAAGGCCGGGGCCGTCACCGCGGCCGACCTGATGACCTCCCCGGCCGTCACCGTTCATCCCGACGCCCCTCTCGGCCAGGCCGCCCGTGTGATGGCCCGGCGCAAGGTCAAACGGCTGCCCGTCGTCGACGACGACGGCGTGCTGCGTGGCATCGTCAGCCGGTCGGATCTGCTCCGGGTGTTCCTCCGGCCGGACACGGACATCAAGGAGGAGGTCCGGCGCGAAGTCCTCGCCGGTCGGCTGCCGGACGGGATCGAGTCGATCGACGTCGACGTCCACCAAGGCGTCGTCACGCTCACCGGACGCGTCCGGGACACCTCCGTCGTACCGCTGGCCGTGCGTCTGGTGCGGTCCGTCGAGGGTGTGGTGGACGTCCGCAGCGAGCTCACGGGGCCTCCACACCGCCCGGCCCTCGAACCGGACCTCGTTCAGGAGGAGGAAGCCCGACGGGCCGCGCCTCAGCCCCGTTCGTGAGCATCGGCGAGCAGGAGGTGCCGGTCAGCCCCTGCTTCGTGGCCCCTTCGGCCCTGGGTGAGGAGACGGGGCCCCCGGGGGCGCACGCCGCCCCGGGCTGCACGGCATCGGTGTCGAGGAACATCTGGGGGACGGCACGTACGTAGTACGGACCGAACCGCCGGGCGTCGACCCCGACAAGGATACGTTCGTGCCGGCGGGGCGCTCCCTCTCAGCAGATGCGCGGGAGTTGCTCGCCCAGCGGCATCTCCACCACACGCCGGGCACCGACGAGGGTGCGCAGGGTGACCCGGCCTGCCGAACCCTGTGAAACCACCTCGCCGATCCGCACCGCCTCCCGGCCCTCGGGCAGCGATCGCAGCGCGGCGAGCGCCTCGTCAGCGGCCGACGGGGCGACGAAGGCCACGAGGCAGCCCTCGTTGGCGACGACAAGGGGGTCGAGACCGAGCAGATCGCAGGCCGCGGCAACGGCGCGGGGGACCGGAAGGACGCTCTCGTCGATCTCCACCGGGACGCGCGAGTCCCGGGCGATCTCGTTCAGTGCCGCCGCCAGTCCACCCCTGGTCGGATCGCGCAGGCAGTGCACCTGCTCACCGAGGGGTGCCAGGGCCTCGACGACGCGGTGCAGGGGGCGGCTGTCGGAGGCGATGTCACTCTCGAAACCGAGTCCCTCACGGGTGGACAGCACCGTCGTGCCGTGGAGCCCGACGGGGCCGGACAGCAGCACGGCGTCCCGTGGGCGGGCGAGCGCGGCGGACGGGCGCAGGGCCGGATGCCGCTGCCCGATCCCCGTGGTGTTGACGAAGACCTTGTCCACAGCGCCACGGCCCACGACCTTGGTGTCGCCGGTGACGACCGGCACGCCGGCTTCACGGGCTGCCTTGCCGACCGAGGACACGACCCTCCGCAACTCCTCCAGCGGCAGGCCTTCTTCGATGATCAGGGCCACGGAGAGGGCGATCGGCCGTGCTCCGCGCATCGCCAGATCGTTGACCGTGCCGTGCACGGCGAGGGAGCCGATGTCGCCACCGGGAAAGAACAGCGGGCTGACGACGAAACTGTCGGTGCTGATCACCAGGTCCGGACGGCCGGGCAGCAGGGCTGCGTCCTCCAGCGGACCGTCCTGCCCGCCGAGGGCGGGCAGCACCAGTGCGTCGAGGAGTTCGGCGGTCAATCGCCCTCCCGCGCCGTGACCGAGCAGCACCACGTCGTCCTCGTGGTGGGGAGCGGGGCAGGCGAGGGTCATGACGGAAGCACTTCCTTCGTGCGGCCGGCGGCGT
The DNA here is from genome assembly GCF_021474405.1 of [Streptosporangium] indianense. Lineage (GTDB taxonomy): Bacteria > Actinomycetota > Actinomycetes > Streptomycetales > Streptomycetaceae > Streptomyces > Streptomyces indiaensis. Next base: position 34,960 of record NZ_JAKEIO010000023.1, on the reverse strand, counting down.
GGAAGGCGGCACAGGTTCCCTCGGCGGAGACCATTGGGGCGCCGAGCGGGTGGCGAGGCGTGCAGCGGGTGCCGTAGGCGGGGCAGTCGGTGGGCAGACGGGCACCGGTGAGCACGGCACCGGCGATGCACTCCGGGTCCTCGACGGCGCGCAGTCCGCCGACGTCGAACCGTCGCGCGGCGTCGAAGGTCGCGTACTCCTCGGTGAGTTCCAGGCCGCTGTCGGGCAGCTCGCCGATGCCCCGCCAGGCGCGGTCGGTGACGCGGAACACGGTGCGTACGGCCTCCTGGGCCCCGGTGTTGCCCGAGCGGCGTACGGCCCGCACGTACTGGTTCTCGACCTCCCAGCGGCCCTGCTCCAGCTGGCGCACCGCCATGAGGACGCCCTCCAGCAGGTCGAGCGGTTCGAAGCCGGTCACCACGATCGGTACGCGGTAGCGGTCGGCGATCGGCTCGTACTCGCGCCAGCCCATCACCGCACAGACGTGCCCCGCCGCGAGGAAGGCCTGCACCTCGCAGTCGGGGTCGTCCAGCAGGGCGGTCATGGCGGGCGGCACCAGGACGTGGCTGACCAGCATCGAGAAGTTGGGCAGTCCCAGGCGCGCGGCGTGCAGGACCGCCATGGCGTTCGCGGGGGCGGTGGTCTCGAACCCGACCGCGAGGAAGACGACCTGACGGTCCGGGAGGTCCCGGGCGATGCGTACCGCGTCCATCGGTGTGTACACGACCCGTACGTCCGCACCGCGCGCCCGCAGCGACAGCAGGTCGGTGTGCGTACCGGGCACTCGCAGCATGTCGCCGAAGCTGGTGAGAACGACGCCGGGACGGGCGGCGATGGCCATCGCACGGTCCAGGGTCTGCAGCGGGGTGACGCACACGGGGCAGCCGGGACCGTGGATCATGCGGATGCCGGCGGGCAGCAGTTCGTCGATGCCCTGACGGACCAGCGTGTGCGTCTGACCGCCGCAGACCTCCATGATCCGCCAGGGCGCCGTCGCGGTACGCCCCAACTCGTCGAGCAGCTGCCGGGCGAGCGTCGGGTCACGATATTCGTCGAGGTACTTCATCCGGGGTCCCTCACGCGCATCCCGCCGGACAGGGCCATGTCGACGTCGACGACGCCCTCGACGGAACGCACCAAGCGGGCGGCGATGGGTACCAGCGACGCATCCCCGACCCGCCCGGTGAGGGTGACGACGCCGTCGGCGACGTCCACCAGCACCGGCTCCGGTGTCTTGGGGAAGAGGGGAGTAAGGATCTCCCGGCGGATCTCCTCGGCGATCTCGTCGTCGGGCCGCAGGAAGACCTTGAGCAGGTCGGCCCGGCTGACCACGCCCTCCAGGAGACCCTCGTCGTTGACGACGGGCAGCCGCTTGACCCTGCGCTGGGCCATGACACGGGCCGCCTGCGCGAGTGTGGCGTCCGGATGGACCGTGACGGCCGGGGCGCTCATCACATCCGCGGCGGTCATGCCTCCCGCCTTGGCCAGGTCGGACAGACGACGCATCTGGGTCAACCGGTCGGGGTCACTGTCGCGGAACTCCTCCTTGACCAGCAGATCGGCCTCGGACACGACGCCGATCACCCGGCCCTCGCCCTCCAGCACGGGAAGGGCGCTGACCTTCCACTCCTGCATGAGCTTGACGACATCCTTGAACGGGGCGTCACGGCCCACCGCCACGACGGTGTGGGTCATGACGTCGCTGACGATGTGCGGACTGATGCGCATGGTGTCCTCCTCGGGGCGTCAGGCGCGGTCGATGGTCAGGTCGAGGAAGTGAGCGGAGCACGAGATGCACGGGTCGTGGTTGCGGATGGCCCGTTCGCACAGACGCGTCAGTTCCTCGTCGGTGGGATCACCCTCGGCGAGCGTCCGCTCGACGATCCGGACCAGGTCGTCCTCGATGGCGCCCTGGTTCTGTGCGGTGGGCGGCACCAGGCACGCGTCGGTGACGGTGCCCTCGGGGTCCAGCCGGTAGCGGTGGTAGAGCAGGCCGCGCGGTGCCTCGGTGATGCCGTGTCCGGTGCCCGCGCGAGGCGGTACGTCGACGTGAGGGCGGGCCGGGGGCTCGTAGGCGGCGATGATGCGCAGGGCCTCGTCGATCGCGTACACCACCTCCACGGCCCGGACGAGCACCGAGCGGTAGGGGTTGCGGCACACGGTGTCGAGTCCGGCCTCGCGGACCGCTTCCCGAGCGGTGGGCGACAGCGAGTCGCCGCTGATCGCGAACCGGGCGAGGGGCCCCGTGAGGTGGCGCCGCCCGTCCAGACGGGAGTGCAGGGCGGTCGAGTGCGGCACCTGCTCCTCGCGGACATGGTCGGGGAAAGCACTGGGCCGGAAGTGGCGGCGAGCGCCATCGGTGCGCAGCACGGCAGGGGTGCCGTCCTCGATGGCGTACGTCGTGGGAGAGGAGAGAGCCAGGAAGTCGGCGTCGAGGGAGGTGTCCGGGAAGTCGAACCCCGCGACCAGGCCGACCGTCTCCCAGGCGTCTTCGGCGGCCCGCCGCAACTTCTCCTGCAAGGGCCTGAGTTCATCATGCGCGGGCACCCGGTGGAAGCCGCCCAGCCGGACGTTCACCGGATGGATCGCACGCCCCCCGAGCAGTTCGAGGATGGCGTTGCCCGCCTGCTTCAGCCGCAGCCCCCGCTCGACGGCCGCGCGCCGGGTGCGGGCCAGGTCGACGGCGCTGTCGCAGCCGAGGAAGTCCGGGGCGTGCAGGAGGTAGATGTGCAGGGCGTGGCTCTCGATCCATTCGCCGCAGTACAGCATCCTGCGCAGGTCGCGCAGCGGACGGTCGACCGTGACGCCGCAGGCGTCCTCGATCGCCCGGCAGGCGCTCATCTGGTAGGCCACGGGGCAGATCCCGCACACCCGGGCGGTGATGTCGGGCGGCTCGGTGTGGGCGCGGCCGCGCAGGAACGCCTCGAAGAAGCGCGGCGGTTCGTAGATCCGCAGCTGCGCCTCCTCCACGCTGCGGCCCGCGACGCGCAGATGCAGGGAGCCTTCCCCCTCCACGCGGGCGAGTGAGCCGACGCGCAGGACGCGGGAACCGCGGTGGGTCACGACCGCACCTCCTTGTCGAAGGCGGGGGCGTTGAAGGTGCGCAGGAGGCGCTCGACCGCTCGGTCGTCCATGCCGTCGCGATGCAGCAGCGGGATCAGAGCACGAAGGTTCGGCGACCCCGACGGGCCGAAGCAGCCGTAGCATCCGCGCCCGTACGCCGGGCAGATCGCCCCGCATCCCGCGTGCGTGACGGGGCCGAGGCAGGGGGTGCCGTGGGCCACGGTGACGCACACGGTGCCGCGACGCTTGCAGGCGAAGCACACGCTGTGATCGGGGATGTCCGGCTTGCGGCCGGCCAGGTAGGCGGTGATCACCTCGAGAAGCTGCTTGCGGTCGATGGGGCAGCCGCGCAGCTCGAAGTCGACGTCCACATGGTCCGAGACCGGTGTCGAGGTGGCGAGGACGTCGATGTAGTCGGGCCGGGCGTACACGGCGCGGGTGAACTCCTCGACGTCCGCGAAGTTCCGCAGCGCCTGGATTCCGCCGGCGGTGGCACACGCGCCGATGGTCACCAGGTGGCGGGACTGCGCGCGGATCTCCCGGACCCGTTCCGCGTCGGCGGGTGTGGTGACCGAGCCCTCCACGAGGGCGAGGTCGTACGGGCCGGGCGTCACCGCGCTCGACGCCTCCAGGAAGTGTGCGATGCGCACCTCCCCGGCGAGCGTGAGGAGCTCGTCCTCGCAGTCCAGGAGCGTCAGCTGGCAGCCGTCACAGGACGCGAGCTTGAACACCGCGAGCGTCGGCACGGACATGTCACAACTCCCTCACCATGAGCAGGGATGCGGCCCGGTCCCAGCCGATCACGGGACCGTCGCGGCACATCAGCACCCCACCGAGCTGGCAGTGACCGCAGTGCCCGGTGGCGCAGCGCATGTTGCGTTCCAGCGAGACCCGGATGCGGTCCGCGCGCACGCCCCGGTGCAGCAGGTCGCGGGCGGTGGCACGGATCATGACCTCGGGCCCGCACACGTACGCCGTGGTGTTCTCCGGCACGAAGCGCGCGCTGTTCAGCAGCGTCGTGACGAGACCGACGTGGCCCCACCAGCCGGGGGACGGGCGATCTACGGTGGCCCGGCAGAGCAGCGGCCCGTGCGATTCCGCCCAGGCCCGAACCTGATCGGCATACAGAAGGTCTTCGAACGTGCGCGATCCGACGAGCAGGTTCAGCCGCCCATATGCCCGGTGGGCCGCCCGCGCGGCGAGGACGAGGGGCCGCAGGGGGGCCAGGCCGATGCCGCCCGTCACCGCCACGATGTCCTGACCGGCCGCCCGCTCCAGCTCCCAGCCGGTACCGAAGGGGCCACGCAGACCCACCTGGGAGCCCGGCCGGAGCGCGCACAAGGCCGCCGAGACCGCGCCCACGGAGCGGATCGTGTGGACGAGTTCCCGGCGTCCGACGCGGGACACCGAGACGGGGATCTCCCCGACCCCGAAGGCGTACACCATGGCGAACTGGCCCGGCGCGAAGGGCTCGAGAGCCTCCTGCCCGGCGGGCGTCAGCGTGAGACTGACCGTGTCGGCCGTTTCGCGCCGCATGCCGGTCACCAGGTGGGGGACGGGGACGTCGCTCATGCCCGGCTCCCGCTCCCGTACGGGGCGTACAGGTCGAGCAGACGGATGCGCGAGGCCTGCAGCCGGTGTGTCACGACCCGGCCGACCCAGGTGGCGATCGACCGACCGAACGCGGGATCCCGCGCGCACAGGGCCCGTACGGTCTCCGCGTCGAATTCCCAGGCCCGCACGGGGCTGAGTGCCCCGGCGCCCAGCTGCCACACGTACGGGGGGTAGTGCCAGGACCAGCCGAGCAGCTCGCCGTGGCCCAGGGACTCGATGACGGCGGCGCCACGACCGGGCACGTGCAGGTCGAGGAGGACGGTTCCGGTCCGGATGACCCAGAACCGGTCGGCGCGGCGGCCCTCTTCGAAGAGGCGTGTGCCGGCTCCGAAGGAGACCTCACGGGCGAGCCGCATCAGCCGGTCTCGGTGCTCGACCGGGAGGCCCACGGAGACAGTGGTGGTGGAGGTCATCGTTGCGTCTCCTTCTGCTTCTCGTGCCGCAGACGGCCCGCGCGTTCGTCGTGCAGCGCCGCGGCTTCCTCGGTGATGTCGATACCGACCGGGCACCAGGTCACGCAGCGCCCGCAGCCCACGCAGCCGGAGCTGCCGAACTGCTCGTACCAGGTGGAGAGCTTGTGGGTGAGCCACTGCCGGTAGCGGCTGCGGGCCGACGCCCGCACGGGCCCGCCGTGGAGGTGGGAGAAGGCCACATCGAAACAGGAGTCCCACCGCAGCCACCGCTCGGCGTGGTCGCCGGTGAGATCGGTGACCTCCTCGGTGGTGGTGCAGAAGCAGGTGGGGCAGACCATGGTGCAGTTGCCGCACGTCAGACAGCGGGCGGCCACGTCGTCCCAGCGGTCGGCCTCAAGGCTCTCGCCCATCAGCGTCCGCAGGTCCACGGGCGGCATCGCCCGGCCCATCCGGTCCCGGGCGGCGTCCACGGCCGCACGGGCCGCGTACTCCGTCTCCGCGTCGGCCGGTGCGTGCGGCACACCGTCGAGGGCGTCCCGTCCCGCCTCACTGCCCACCCGGACGAGGAAGCGGTGACCACCCTGGTCCAGGACCTCGGTCAGCGCGAGGTCGAACCCCGAACCATCGACTGCCGGACCGCCGCCCATGGAGACGCAGAAGCAGGTGGCGCCGGGCTCGGTGCACTCGGCGGCGATCAGGAAGGCACCCGTTCGCCGTTCCCGGTAGCCACGGTCCGGGTACCGGCCGCCGGCCAGCACACGGTCCTGGATGGTGATGGCCCGCAGATCGCAGGGACGTACGCCCAGGAAGGCGTACGACGTCTGCTCCGGGTCGTCCTCGGTGACCGACAGGGCGCCGTCCGGCGTGCGCTCCGCGCTCCACAGCTTCTCCCGTTGCGGATGCAGGAACGTCTTCCAGGACTGCGGGCCCGCCGTATGGGCGAACACGGCACCGTCGGCACGCGGCACGAGGCGGTAGCGGCCGGCTTCGACCTCCGAGCCCCAGCCGAACGGAAGATCATCGGCGGAGCCGATCTCGGCCAGGACGATCGCACCGTCCCGGACCGTCGGCCCGATGACCGTTCGTCCCTGCGCGGCCAGGACCTCGATCAGGGCACTGAGTCCGTCTCTGTCGAGGACGCCGGTTGCCGGGTTGTTCGTCATGCTCACCCCTCCGCGTCCTTGCTCGGCCCTCTGATGCCAGCCTGTTCCCCCGGGAAGCGCGGCACCACGGGCCGCCCGGGCACCTTCGTGGGGCCCTTCGGCCTCATCGGGGGCCCGGGCGATCCCCGTGCCCTGCGCACGAGAGGCGGGAAGGACATCCACTTCTCGCGGATCCTGATTGCGCGGTGCACGGTCCGAGGCCGCTTCCCCGCGTCTCATTTCGTCCTTCCCGTCACTTTCAGCACACCACCCGGACGACATGTCCGGTAGGGCCGGTCGGCCTCGACCGGCCCCGGTTCCCCGGCCTTCCGGCCGGGCTCAGCAGGGCATCGGCCGCCCCGACGGCGTGCGCAGGTCGGGAGGATCCGGCCGGCGCGGCGGCCGGGGGCGCTTTGTTTCCTGGATCCTCTTCACGGTGATCGCCCCGTCTCCTGGTGCTTCCCCCGCCTGTCGGCCTCGTCGTCCGCCGTCGCACGGGTAAGGGCCGACCGTCCCCGCTGACGGGGTCGGCCGGGCAGATGGGCCGAACGGCGCCGGCCGGGGCCCAATCGCCCCTGCCGACGACGGCGCCGAAGCGCGACCGTGACAGTAGTAGCCCTGCTGCACGAGTGGCAGCACGAAGGATTGGCGGTGGAATCATGGAACTGCCCCTGGTCGTCGGCGTCGACGGGTCCGACGGCAGCATCCTCGCCGTCGACTGGGCGGTGGATGAGGCCGCACGCCACGGCCTGTCGTTGCGTCTGGTCCACGGCTCCCTGTGGGAGCGATACGAGGGTGCGCTGCCCTCTCTGAGTGTGCAGCGGCCGTCGGAGCGGGTGATGGCGCAGCACATCGTGGCCTCCGCCGAGGAACGCGTCCGACGGCTCAACCCCGATCTGAAGGTGTCGGCCGAGGCGGTGGCCGCCGAAGCGGTGTCCGCCCTCCTGAGCGAGGGCGACAACGCCTCCGCCCTGGTGACCGGATCGCGCGGCCGTGGAGAGCTCAAGGGAGCCCTGCTCGGCTCGGTGGGCCTCGCTGTCGCGGCGCGCGCGTACTGCCCGGTCATCGTGGTCCGGGGCGACAAGGCAGGCCTCGGGGGGACTCACGGCCGGGTCCTGCTCGGTGCCGGAGACCCCGACACGAGCCACGAGGCCGTCCGGTTCGCCTTCCGGGAGGCCGAGGCGCGTGGATGCGTACTCGACGTCGTCCGGGCCTGGCGTCGTCCCTCGCACGAGAGCGGCGACCAGCCGGCTCCCGCCGAGGAGAGCGCGGACCACGAGGCGCAGGCCTCCGACCTGGTCGATGCGCTGGTCGCCGATGCGGCGGCCGATCATCAGGCCGTACGGGTGAACCGGGTGACGATCGAGGGGCCGGCCCGCAGGGTGCTGGTCGACCGCTCGGAGGCTGCCGACCTGGTGGTCGTCGGCGCACGGCGCCGGTCCGGCCACTTCGGCCTCCAGCTCGGCAGGGTGAGCCACACCCTGCTGCACCACGCGGCCTGTCCCGTCGCCGTCGTCCCGCAGCGCGTCTGACGCGCCGGGCGGCCCGAGACCCGCGCGTGTGCGCCCCGGCGTCCCCGACACGACCTGGCTCGTGTCGGGGGACGCCGGGGCGCCGCTCGCGCCGGGCCACACTGGTCCGCACGAGGCTCACACCGGATCACCGACCCTCCCAGCCGCGAAGGGGGCAGCTGCATGACGGCCTGGACCTGGGAGTACGAGGGATACGACCCGGCGGACGAACGGCTGCGGGAGTCGCTGTGCACGCTGGGCAACGGTCGTTTCGCCACACGCGGCGCCCTGCCGGAGTGTGCCGCCGACGACGTGCACTATCCGGGCACCTACGCGGCCGGCTGCTACAACCGGCTCACCTCGGTGGTCGCCGGACGCCGGGTCGAGAACGAGGACATGGTCAACCTGCCGAACTGGTTGCCGCTCCGCTTCCGCCGGCCGGGCGGTGCGTGGCTCACGCCGGACTCCGCGCCGGTGCTCGCGCACCGGCAGGCTCTGAACCTGGGCGCGGGGGTCCTGGAACGCGTGACCCGTTACGGCCTGGACACCGGACGGGTGTTGTCCGTACGCCAGCAGCGGCTCGTACACATGGCCGATCCCTACCTCGCGGTCCTGCGCACCGAGTTCACGGTGGAGGGAGAACCGGCGGAGCTGGAGGTGGAGGCGGCGCTGGACGGGGGAGTGACCAACAGCGGCGTGCAGCGCTACCGGGGTCTCGAGGGACGCCATCTGACCCATGTGCACACCGGCACCGCCTCGCCCGGCACCGTGTGGTTGCGCTGCCGTACCCGCACCTCGGACATCCGGATCGGTATGGCGGCCCGGCTGACCTGTGGCGCGCCCGTCACCGAGGCCCACGAGCACCCCCGTGCGGTCCAGGGAGTGCGTCTGGTCCTGGAACCGGGGCGCACGGTCGCCGTCGACAAGACGGTGGCCCTGCACACCTCGCGCGACCCCGCGATCAGCGACCCGCTGCAGACCGCGGTCGACCGGGTGAGCGCGGCGCCGGGCTTCGAGACCATGCTGAAGTCGCATCTGACGGCCTGGGACCAGCTCTGGCGCCGGGCCGGGATCGACGTCCCCGGAGAAGCGGGTGCCATCCTGCGCCTGCACCTGTTCCACGTGCTGCAGACCCTCTCCCCGCACACCGCCGAGCTGGACGTGGGCGTGCCGGCCCGCGGGCTTCACGGCGAGGCCTACCGCGGGCACGTCTTCTGGGACGAACTGTTCGTCCTGCCGTACCTGAACCTGCACTTCCCCGAGGTGTCCCGCGCCCTGCTCCACTACCGTCACCGGCGCCTGGACCGGGCCCACGCCGCCGCGCGGGCCCTCGGCCGGCGGGGGGCGCTGTACCCCTGGCAGAGCGGCAGCGACGGACGGGAGGAGACCCAGCGGCTGCACCTCAACCCCCGCTCGGGCCGCTGGCTGCCGGACCACACGCATCTCCAGCACCACGTCGGCTCGGCGATCGCGTACAACGTGTGGCAGTACTGCGAGGCCAGCGGCGACGTCGAGTTCCTGCACACCAAGGGCGCTGAGCTGCTGGTGCAGATCGCGCGTTTCTGGGCCGACTCGGCCGCCTGGGACGCCGCGTCGGGCCGGCACAGCATTCGGGGGGTGGTCGGCCCGGACGAGTACCACGAGGCGTACCCGGATGCCGAGCGGCCGGGCCTGGAGGACAACGCCTACACGAACGTGACGGCCGCCTGGGTGCTCGCCCGGGCGCTGGAGGTGCTCCGCGACCTGCCGGCACCCCGGCGGCGTGAACTCGTCGAACGGCTCGAACTGGACGACGGCGAGCCGGAGCAGTGGGAGGAGGTCTCCCACACGCTGCGCGTGCCGTTCCACGACGGTGTCATCAGCCAGTTCGAGGGGTACGGCGACCTGGCCGAACTCGACTGGGACGGCTACCGGACGCGCTACGACGACATCCGGCGGCTCGACCGGATCCTGGAGGCGGAGGGCGACAGCGTGAACCGCTACAAAGCCTCCAAGCAGGCGGACGTACTGATGCTCGGCTACCTCTTCTCGCCCGACGAGCTCCAGGGCCTCTTCCGGCGCCTGGGCTACCGCATGGACGGGGAGACCTGGGCGCGGACCGTCGACTACTACCTCGCCCGCACCAGCCACGGCTCCACCCTCAGCGGCCTCGTCCACGGCTGGATCCTGGCCCGCGCCCGGCGCAGCGAGGCCTGGTCGTTCTGTCAGGAGGCCCTGCGGGGGGATGTGGCCGATCTCCAGGGCGGCACCACCGGTGAGGGCATCCACCTCGGTGCGATGGCCGGCACCCTCGACCTGGTACAGCGCGGGCTGACCGGGCTGGAGGCCCGTCAAGGGGCGCTGTGGCTGGACCCCGTGCCGCTTCCCGAGCTGTCGTCGTACGGCTTCTCGCTGCAGTACCAGGGGCACTGGGGCGTGCGGTTGCTGCTGGAGAGCGGCCGGCTGGAGATCGCCGTCCCGTCGTCCGGCGGTCCGCCGATCGATGTCCGGCTGCCGGACCGGACCGTCTGCGTCGGCCCCGGGGAGACGAGCCGGCTGCTGCTGGCCGACGGGCGTGCGTGAGTCCGCCGCTCAGCGGGGGACTCACAGGGGAGGGGGGAAGCCCCGCCTCCGCCCGTCACGCCCGAACGGGGCCCGTCAGCTGGACGATGTCGTCGGCCGCCACGTCGTGCAGCCGGATCGCCAGGTCCTCCAGAGCCCGGCTGGCGGCGAGTTCCTCGCCGATCTCCGGTACGGGCCTGTCGATCGGGTTGCGCCGGGCCGAACCCCTGCCCGTCACGGTCGAGGTGTCCTGAGTCCTGAGCACGGCACGCGCGTGCGTGGCGTCGCCGTCCTCGGTGAGATAGATCTGCACGGTCCATTGCTTGGCTTCCATGGTGATCACTTCCGTACCGGAACCGCTCCTCGTGTCCGACCTGCGCGGGGACAGGTGCCCACGACAGTGCCGAACGGCCCTCGTGCGGGGGCATCGGTCCCTCACGGGGTGAGGGAGAAGTAGCTCTCCTCCTCCTGGGCGAAATGCAGGCGCAGCACGGTGTTGAGGCCGTAGAGGCAGGCCCGGAGATCGTCGAGCTGCTCGGTGGCCAGGCCACCGGCAGCACGGGCGAGGTCCAGGTGGGTGGCGACACGGCGGGAGAGGCGGTCGATCTCCGCGTGGGCCCGGCTCATGGTGGCGGTCGCCTCGGGGCCGCCGAGGGCCGGCGCCAGGGCGGGGTAGAGCCGGTGCTCCTCGGCGTGCTCGTGCGGCAGCAACCGCTCCGTGAGCAGCCGGTGCGTCTCCTCCACCGCCGTGAGGGCCCGGGGGCCGGGGCTTTCGCAGAGGCGGTCCGCGGCGTCGCGCACGGCCGTCAGAACGTCCTGGAGATCGTCGTGTTCGGCGGCGAAGCGGTGGATCAGCGCCTCGGTCTCGGACGTGAGCGGGGGGCGGGCGGTCCGGTCCGTGCGCAGCGCCCGCAGCGCGTTGAGGATGACCGCGACATCGATGCCTTCCTGCAGTACCGCGCCGGCGACCGGCGGCAGCAGCCCTGCGGCGGCCGTGGCCATCGCCGCCAGGGACAGCAGCATGCCGCCGAGGGCGCTCTGCACGGCGATGCGGCGAGCCCGTACGGCGACGAAGACGGCGTCGGCCAGGCGGTCCACACGATCGGCGGTCAGGACGATGTCGGCCGCCTCGGACGAGGCGGTGGAACCACGGGCGCCCATCGCGACGCCCACGTCCGCGGCCGCCAGGGCGGGTGCGTCGTTGACACCGTCCCCGACCATCACGGTGACCGCACGGTCCCGCTCCGCGCGCACGGCCGTGACCTTGTCCGCGGGGCCGAGCCCGGAGCGGACGTCGTCGAGACCGAGGAGAGCGCCGACCTCGCGGGCAGGTGCGCTCCGGTCCCCGGTGAGCATCACCACCCGTTCGATTCCTGCGGCACGCAGGGAGCGAACGGTTCGCGGGGCGTCGTGGCGCAGGGGATCGCGCAGGAGGACGGCACCGGCCGGCTCGTCGTCGACGGTCAGCCAGGCGACGGCCGCGCCTTCGATGAGGGCGCGGTTGTCGACCGCCGCGGCCCAGTACGGCCGGGTGCCGGACGCCCCGGCGCGACCGAGGCAGATGCGGTGCCCGTCCACCGTGCCGGTGGCTCCCCGGCCGGTTTCCTCCGTGACGTCGGCGGGATCCGACAGCTCCAGACCACGCCCCCGGGCCGCCTCGACGATGGCCCGGGCGAGTACGTGCGGCGAATACCGGTCGACCGAGGCGGCGAGCCGGAGCACCTCCGCCGGGGCCCGGCCGGGGGCGGCGCTCACGTCGAGGACGCGGGGACGGCCGCGGGTGAGAGTGCCGGTCTTGTCCAGCAACAGGGTTCGGGCACGGCCCAGGTTCTCCAGCGCGCCGCCGTCGCGCACGACGACTCCCAGGCGGGAGGCGCGGGACAGACCGGAGACGATGGCGACCGGCGCCGCCAGCAACAGGGGACACGGAGTGGCGACCACCAGGACCGCGACCGCCCGCACCGCGGAGCCGCTGACCAGCCACGACAGCGCGGCCACGGCCAGGGACAGCGGCAGGAACCAGGCCGCGTAGCGGTCGGCCAGCCGGACCACCGGCGCGGACTCCGCACCGGCCTGCCGGGCCAGCCGCACGATCCCGGCGTACGTGCTGTCCCGCGCGGTCGCGCCGGCGCGCAGGTCGAACGCGCCGCCGGCGTTCACCACGCCGCTGCGCACCGCTTCGCCGCGAGTACGTTCGACGTGCAATGGCTCGCCGGTCAACACGGACTCATCGAGTACGGCCGCGGAACTCTCCACCGTGCCGTCGACGGGAACCACCTCGCCCGGGCCCACCACGAGCAGGTCGTCGGGGACGACGTCGTCCAGCGGCACCGTGCCCACTCCGCTCTCCGTCCGGCGGCGCGCCGAGTGCGGCGCGTGTTCGAGGAGGGCGCGCAGGTCGCGGGCGGCACGTCGCTGGGCGGCCGCCTCCAGTGTGCGGCCCGAGGCGAGCATCAGCCCGATCAGGGCACCGGCCAGGTACTCGCCCACGACCAAGGTGCCCCCCAGTGCCAGGACGGCGATCAGGTCAACACCCGCGTGCCCGTGCCAAAGGGCGGCCAGGACCCACATCACCGCGGGTACGACCGCGGACATCGTGCCGAGCCCCCAGAAGAGCTCGGCGAGTCCCTCGGAACCGGTGAACCAGGCGACGCAGCCGGCCGCCACCGCAGCCGCCGTGACGAGCAGCAGAACGGGCTCCACCCGTGGCGCGAAGCCCTCGGGTGCGAGGCGGCGCAACCGGGCAGCGTAGAAGGTCGTATCCATGTGCATCTCACTCAGTCCGGTGCCGTGGCCAGGGCGCCGCCCCCCGACCATCGCACCACGGGCGACCGTGCATGCGGCAGGGGGCGCACAGCCCTGCCCCAGGGCCACCCGGCCCATGCGAAGACCACCACTTCGTTCAAAGATGGATCCATGGGGCATCTCCCGTGCTTCGTCGGAGGAGGAACGGCCATGAAAGGCTTCGTTTTCCACGGCCCCGGGCAGTCCGCCTGGGAGGACGTCCCGGACCCGGAGATCAAGGAACCCACCGACGCGATCGTCCGGGTCGACGCCGTGACCATCTGCGGGACGGACCTGCACATCCTCAAGGGCGACGTGCCGGAGGTGCCCTCCGGGACGGTGCTGGGACACGAAGCGGTCGGCGAGATCGTCGAGGTCGGCAGCGACGTGCGCACCGTCCGGCCGGGCGACCGGGTCCTGGTCTCCTGCATCACCGCCTGCGGCCGCTGCCGCTTCTGCAAGGACCGTGCGTACGGTCAGTGCCAGGGCGGCGGAGGCTGGATCCTCGGCCATCTGATCGACGGCACGCAGGCGGAGTACGTCCGCGTGCCGCAGGCCGATCTGTCCGTGCATCCGCTGCCGGGTGCACTCACGAGCAAGGACGCCGTGCTGTTCGCGGACATCTTCCCGACCGCTTACGAGGTGGGTGTGATCAACGGAGGTGTGCGGCCTGGTGACACGGTCGCCGTCGTCGGCGCCGGACCGATCGGGCTCGCCGCGATCCTCACCGCACGGCTGTACTCACCGGAGCGGATCATCGCCGTCGACCTCGCCGACTCCCGCCTCGAGGCCGCCAGGCGGTTCGGTGCCGACGCCGTCGCCCCCGTGCGCGACCAGCCCGAGCCGCTCGTCGACGATCTCACCGACGGTGTGGGCGCCGACGTGGTCATCGAGGCGGTGGGAGTGCCGGAGAGCTTCGAGATGTGCACGCGTATGGTGCGGCCCGGTGGCCGGGTGGCGAACGTCGGCGTGCACGGCAAGCCCGTGACCCTGCACCTGGAAGACCTGTGGATCAAGAACGTGACCATCACCACCGGCCTGGTCGACACGTCCTCCACGCCCACACTGCTGAGGATGGCGGCTTCCGGCCGGGTGCCGACCAGCGACCTGGTCACCCATACCTTCGCCCTGGACCAGATGGAGGAGGCATACGAGGTCTTCGCCCATGCGGCCGACACCGGCGCACTCAAAGTGGTGCTCGGCGAACCGCGCCACGACGAACTGGCCGTCCCGGCGGCCTGACCGTGCCACCTGCGGGTCGGTTCATGTGTCTCGGGCCGTGAGCACCACACCGGTCACCGGGTCCGGCCGGATACGGACCGCGTGGTCCGCGGTCCGTCCCGCCCAGGGGCGGATCATCGCCCGGTAGCGGGCCGGCTCGAGCGGGTCGGACGGACGTGGCCAAGGAAGCCGCCGACACGGCTCGGCGCCTCCCTCGCCGGCCTGCCGGCTCCGCTCACGGCCGCTCACCTGATGTGGGTCGACATCATCATGGACGGCCCGCACGCGATGGCCCTGGCCGTCGATCCCGCCCGTGACGACGTGAGGCGGCGGCCGCCCCGGGACGCGAAGGAACGGATTCTCGACGCCCGCAGGCCGTCCGCCATCGGCAGGGCAGGGGCCGTCATGGCGGCGGGCACCGTCGCCCTGCCGGCCCTCAGACGCTCCCCCTTCGGCACCGACACCGCCCTCACCATGGCGTTCATGTGCTGTTCCACCTGTTCAACTCCCTCAGCGCGCGCGGACGACGGCGCGCTACTCGGCGGCGACCAGCTCCGCAACCGCACCTTGTGGCTGTGCCTGGCCGGAGTTCTCGTCGTGCAGGTGATCGCCGTGCACCTGCCCGCGGCCCGCGAGGTCGCGCGGGAGGCGACCGGTCCTTCGACGATGGGCCGAACGGTCCCAGGCCGGGACCTGCGACCCCTGCACCGTCACCGCTCATCGGCGCGAACCTGAAGACGGATACCGAATCAGGAGGTGGACAGCATGGTGCGCTACATCATGGTGGGCCTCGACGGCTCGTCCGAGAGCCGGGCGGCCGCGGAATGGGCGGTCCGTGAGGCGAAGCTGCGTGAGCTGCCCCTGCGATTGGTGCACGTCTGGGAGCCTGTCCCGGAGCCGATGGCGCAGGCACCGCTGCTCGGCACGGAGACCCTGAAGCACTGGAGCGAACGGATTCCGCGCGGGGCCGCCGAGGGACTGCGAGCGCGCCACCCAGGGGTGGACGTGGCAGCGGTCCAGCTGGCCGGCGTACCGGCCGATGTGCTGGTGGACGTGGCCAGGGACGCCGAACTGGTCGTCCTGGGCTCCCGGGGGCTGAGCGGGATCGCAGGCTTCATGGTCGGTTCCGTGGGCCAATCCGTCATCGCGCGCACCGAGGTACCCGTCGTCGTGGTCCGCTCCGGGGAGCAGGCGGCGGACGAGCACGCCATGGACCCGGCCGGCATACCGTCCGCAGCGACGCGGTTCCGTCCCGTGCTGCTCGGGCTCGACACGCGTAGCCCCGACGACACGGTCATCGCGTTCGCCTTCGAGGAGGCTGCCCGTCGTGACACTTCCCTGCGTGTCCTGCATGCCTGGACACCCCCGCCCTACAACATCTACGGCCTGTCCGACCACGTGAGCTTCTACGACGAACTCGCCCGTGAGAACGCGACCGCACTCACCGAGGCACTGCGCCCCTGGCGGGACAAGTACCCGGCCGTCGAGGTGATCGAGGCCTCCCGCGCCGGCAGCGCGGCGGACCAGATCGTGAGTTCCTCTCGCTACGCGTCGCTCGTCGTCGTGGGTCGGCGGACACGGCGCAGCCGGTTCGGCGTGCACATCGGTCCTGTCGCCCATGCCGTGCTGCACCACGCGCTCGCTCCCGTCGCGGTGGTGGCCCACGGCTGACACGACGTGCCCGGTGCCGCACGGCACGGAAAGGGGACGGGCCCCGTGAGGCCGTCCCCTTTCCGTGCGCAGCGGCGGGCGTCGACCCGCCGGCGTCACGGCTTGCGCTGCCAGTAGTAGGGGATCCCGTGGAGGGCAGGTTCCTCGGGCGACGGCCGGGAGTCGTCGAACCGGTAGGTGAGGTGGTCGACGACCGCGACCACTCCGTCCATCTGGCGGCACAGCTCCACCGCCATGGTGGTCTCGGCACGCCGCTCCAGCCTGCCGGTGAGCGTGACGACGCCCTGGTGTATTTCCACGTCGACGGCATCGGGCGGCAGCAACAAGGCCCCCTCCAGCACCTCGTTCCTGATCGCCGCCCCGATCTCCGTGTCGGGGCGCAGGAAGACCTGGAGCAGATCACGACGGGTGACGATCCCCACGAGCCGCTCCTCGTCGTCGACTATCGGCAGCCGTTCGACGCGGTGGTGTGCCATGACCCGGGCCGCCTCCACCACGGTCGCGTCGCCGTGGACCGTGATGGCGGGACGGGACATGAGCTGTCCGGCCGTCCTCGCCCGGGCCCTGGTCCGCAGGGTGCGCGCCCCCGGCGTCCAGTGCAGCCGACGCAACCACCGCCGGGACCCGGACGGGCCGAGGCCTTCCGCCTGCCGGGCCATCAGGTCCGACTCGGAGATGACCCCGAGGACCTTCTCGTCGTCGTCCACCACCGGCAGACCGCTGATCCCGTGCTCGGCGAGCCGCCGGGCCACCTCCTTGAACGGTGTGCCGTACTCCGCGCGCACGACGTCGGTCGTCATCAGTGTGCCGACCTTGTGGTGCTTCATCGTGTTCCGCCTCCTTCGGTGGCTTGCGGACCTGCGGGTTCAGCGGAGCCGGCGCAGGTAGGGGTCGGGGGCATGGCGCGGCACCAACCGCAAGCGCGTGTCCAGCGCGGTGACGCCCTCCGGTCGTGCGAGTACCGGGTTGAAGTCCGCCTCCGCGAGCTGGGGCAGGTCGCTCGCCATGCGCGAGAGCCGCAGCAGCAACTGCTCCAGCCCCGCGAGATCGAGGGGACGGGTGCCTTCACGTCCCAACAGCAGCGGCGCGCAGCGCGGTGCGGTGATCAGGCTCTGCGCGTCGAGGTCGGTGAGCGGGGCCAGCCGTGCCGCGTGGTCGGCGAGCACCTCCGTCGCCGTGCCGCCGAGCCCGAACAGGATCAGCGGCCCGAACACCTCGTCCTGTACGACGCCGGCGAAGAGCTCGATGCCGCGCGGGGCGAGCGGCTGGACGACGGCACCGGTCATGACGTGGCCGAAGCGGACGTCGAAGTCCCGGAAGGCGGCGCGCACCTGTGCATCGCCGCGCAGGTCCAGATGGATCGCGTGCTGGGCCGTCTTGTGCACGAGCCCCGGCCAGTGGGCTTTGAGCACGACGTGCCCGTCCGGCCCCTTGAGCCGGTCCGCGGCCCAAGCGGCCTCGTCCTCGGTCTCCACCCAGGCCCACGGCGACTGCGGGATGCGGTAGCAGCCGAGGAGTTCGGCGCAGGCACGCGGGTCGAGCCAGCCACCGTCGGGGTGCAGGCGCAGGAACCGGTCGACCACAGCCCGGCCGCGGGAAGTGTCGACGTCCTCCAGAACCGGGACGGTGCCGGACGGCCGGGCCAGTCGACGGGCACGCTCGACCGCGTGGGCGAGGGAACGGGCAGCCGCCTGCGCGTCGGCGTAGGCCGGCACCCGCCCGTTGTCCGACGGAAGCAGCCGCACGGGCACGTCCTGGTCGAGAAGTACGGCGGCGAGCGTGCGGGCGCGGCGTGTCGAGGCATGGGTGAGGGCTTTGACCAGGACGTCGCCGGTGGCTGTCGCGACGGCGGTGGGTACCAGCACCACGAGTACCGCGTCGATGCCATCGTGGGCCGCCAGCCGGTCCACGCAGGCCCGCAGCTGCCCCTCGGAGACGGCCGCCGTCGCATCGACGGGGTTGACGGTGCTCGCGCCCGGAGGGAGCACGTCCAGCAGGTCGTCGACCAGCCCGGACGGCAGCGGGGGCAGCACCAGTCCCGCCTCCGCACACGCGTCCGCGGCCAGCACGCCGGCGCCGCCCGCGTTGGTGACCACCACGACCCGGCCGTCGGCGGGCAGCGGCTGGCTGTGCAACAGGGCCGCCGCTTCGAGCAGTTCGGGAATGGTACGGGTGGCGGTGACGCCGGCCTGTGCGAAGAGCGCGCGCCGGGTCATGGTCGTAGTGGCGGCGGCCGCGGTGTGCGAGGCGGCGGCTCGACGGCCCGCCTCGGTACGGCCCGCGTCGACGGTGAGGATGGGCATGCGACGGGTGACGCGACGCGCGGTCCGTGAGAACGCGCGCGGGTTGCCGAAGGACTCCAGGTGCAGCAGCGCCAGGTCGGTGCGCCCGTCGGACTCCCACCACTGGAGCAGGTCGTTGCCGCTGACGTCGTACTTGTCGCCGAGCGAGACGAAGCTGGACACGCCGATGCCGAGCCGCTGGAGACCACCGAGCAGGGCGATGCCCACTCCTCCGGACTGCACGGCGACCCCGGCGCTCCCGGGCGCGGGGTGGGCGGCGGCGAAAGTGGCGTCGAGACGCACCCGTTCCTCGGTGTTGGCCAGGCCGAGGCAGTTCGGGCCGACGAGTCGCATGTCGTGTTCGCGGCAGGCGACCAGGAGTTCCTTGGCCTGGCAAGCGTCGAGACCGGACGAGACCACCAGCAGAGCGCGGACACCGAACCGGCCGCACTCCTCGGCGACCCCTGCCACCTCCCCGGCCGGTACGGCGATCACCGCCAGCTCGGGGACTCGGGGCAGCGCGCTCACGGCCGCGTAGGCGCGGACGCCGAGGATCGACCTCGCGACCGGGTTGACCGCGTACAACTGGCCCGTGAACTCACCGGTGGACAGGTTGTGCAGCACGGCCCGGCCCACCGAGCCCGGCCTGCGGCCCGCCCCGATGACAGCGATGCACCGGGGGCGCAGCAACGGCACCAGACTGGCCACGTCTGCGGCCCGGCCACGGCGCTCGACGCTCCTGAGGTAGTCCTCGGTTTCCTCCAGAGGGATGACGCAGTGCACCTCCGGACCGTCGAACCGCCGTTCCGTGTGCAGTCCCAGGTCCGAGAAGACCTTGAGCATCTCGTGGTTCTCGGCGAGCGCGTCAGCGGTGAAGGTTCTGACGCCCTGAGCGCGGGCGGCGGAGATCAGGTGCTCCAGCAGCAGCGTGCCCACTCCACGGTGGTGGCGTCCGTCGCCGACCGCCAACGAGATCTCGGCGCTCTCCGCCGTGTTTCCGGGCCCGGCCTGGTACTCGGCGATGCCGATGATCCGGCCACCGCGTTCGGCGACCAGCGCGTGGTAGCCGGAGCCGGCCGGCTGGGCGATACGCGCCGCGGCCTGCTCGGCGGAGCGGCGGCTCACCGAGAAGAAACGCAGCCGCAGGTTCGCGTCCGACATCTCCGAGTACAACCGGAGGACAGCCTTCCGGTCGTCCGGCCGCGCGTGCCGTACGCACACCGTCGTGCCGTCGGTGAGGAGGGCGTGCACCCGTTCGGCGGATTCCGGGGTAGCGGTCATGGCGTGCCTTTCGCCGGCGGGTCTGCACGTTCAGCCTGTGTCTCCGCAGCCCCCGATCCGATGGGCCGGTAGGGCACGGGGCGGGGCCGACGGTCCCGGCTCGGCTGTTCGGGCAATGGCTCGCCCAGCTCCGTCTCCCCAGCGTCCGCCATCGCACGCAGGACATCCAGGGTGCGCCGCGCCTCCGCCTCGTCGACCTCGGTGATCGCGAAACCGACGTGCACGATGACATACGAGCCGATACCGGCACCGGGCGTGTAGTCGAGGCACACCTCGCGCCGTACGCCGCCGAAGTCGACGGTCGCCATGCGCAGTCCTGCCTCGTCACGCAGTTCCAGGACCCGGCCGGGGATGCCCAGGCACATCGCGCTCACCTCTCCTTCGCTAGCCGGGCCGCGGCCACCGCGGCCTGGCCGAAGCTGATGCCGCCGTCACCGACCGGGATCTCGTGCCCGACCAGCACCCGCAGCCCCTGGGAGCGGATCCGTCGCCGCACCTCGGTCAGCAGGCGGCCGTTGACGAAGCAGCCTCCGCCCAGGCAGACGGTGTGCGGCGCGCCGCCCCCGAAAGCGCTGCCTTCGACGGCCCGGGCGACGAGGTCCGCCGTGACACGCGCGAGCGTGAGGTGGAAGGCGGCCGCCAGGTCCCGCACCGGCTCACCGCTCGCCTGCCGCTCAAGCAGGTCGGCCAGCGTGGACGACGAGTCGTACACCCACAGACCGTCCGCCCGCACGATCCGGTGGGCCAGCGGCACCGCGTGCGCGGTCCCCGCCACAGCCTCCAGACGCACCGCTGCCTCGCCCTCGTAGCCGATGGAGTCGGCGAGCCCGAGCAGGGCGGCGACCGTGTCGAACAGGCGTCCCGCGCTGGACGCCCGGGGGCAGTTGACGCGGCGAGCCACCATCGCGCGTACTACGGCGGCCTCGGAGGGGTCGAGTCGTTCGGTGAAGCGCCGGACGAGATCGAGGGAGGGGCGCGGCGTGCCCAGGGGTTCGGCGTCCAGGAGGTGACCCAGAGCAGTGCGGGAGGGATGGCGCACCGCCGCGTCGCCGCCGGGCAGCGGTGCGGTCGCGAACCTGCCCACCCGGCGGTATCCGCTCAGATCGGCGAGCAGGATCTCACCGCCCCACAGGGTGCGGTCATCACCGAGTCCGAGGCCGTCGTAAGCGACCCCGATGAAGGGACCGCTCACCTTGTGTTCGGCTGCTGTTGCGGCCACATGCGCGTGATGGTGCTGGACCGCGAGCCGGGGGAGGGGCTGCTCCCGCGCCCACTGCGTGGACAGGTAGCCGGGGTGCAGGTCGTGGGCCAGGACGGCCGGTTCGATGCCGGTGAGCCGTTTCAGGTCGGCATAGGACCGGCGGAACGCGTCGTACGCCGCTGCGCCGGACAGATCGCCGGTGTGCGGACCCGGGTATGCCCTGCCGTCTCCCGCCAGCGTGAAGGTGTGCTTGAGCTGGGCCCCGATTCCGGCGAGCGGGATCCGTGCGGGGAGGGGCAGCGGCGCCGGTGCCAGGCCGCGGGCCCGGCGGACCGTGATCCGTTGCCGGCCCTCGATGCGCACCACCGAGTCGTCGTAGCGGGCCCGGATCGGCCGGTCGTGGGTGAGGAATCCGTCCGCGACGCGGGTGAGCGTGCCGAACGCCTCGGCGTCGTCGACGGCGATCGGTTCGTCGCTGAGGTTGCCGCTCGTCACGACCAGCGGGTGGCCCACCGCGTCGAGCAGAAGGTGGTGCAGGCCGGTCGTGGGCAGGAAGAGACCGGTGCGCGGGACGCCGGGAGCGACCTCCGGCGCGATGGGCTGTCGTCGCCTCGCCGCCAGCAGCACCACCGGACGCGCAGGTGAGGTGAGCACCGCGCGTTCCGTGTCGTTGACCCGTGCCAGCCGGGCGGCCGTCCCGATGTCACGGACCATGACCGCGAACGGTTTCGACGGCCGGTGCTTGCGAAACCGCAACGCGCTCACAACACCGCTGTCCGTCGCGTCACACACCAGTTGGTAGCCGCCGAGTCCTTTCAACGCGACGATGCCTCCGCCGACGACCGCCTTCGCTGCGGCCCGCAAGGCATCCGCACCCCGCAGTTCGTCCCACGCGATCCGAGGCCCGCATGCGGGGCAGGCGACGGGTTCGGCGTGGAAGCGGCGGTCTGCCGGGTCGGCGTACTCGGCGGCGCAGTCCGGGCAGAGCGGGAAGCGGTGCATGGTGGTGCGCAGACGGTCGTAGGGAAGGCCCTCGATGATCGTCGCCCGTGGTCCGCAGTCGGTGCAGTTGATGAACGGGTAGTGATACCGCCGGTCGGTGGGGTCGTACAGCTCCCGCAGGCAGGTATCACAGATGGCCGCGTCGGGAGGGACCTCACGCGCCGCGGTCCGGGCGGGACCGGGCGCGCTGCGCCGCACTCGGAAGCCTTTGCCCGGGGTGGTACGACCGCTCGACAAGGCGACCCGCCGTACGTGGGCCAGCGGCGGCGCCCCGGTGCCGAGGCGGGCGGCGAACTCGTCGATCGCCCGGGGATCACCCGCGACCTCGCCCTCCACGTGACCGTCCACGTTCGCCACCCAGCCGTCGAGGCCGAGGGCGTCGGCGGTGCGGTACACGAAGGGCCGGAAGCCGACACCTTGCACGGTCCCGAACACGCGAAAGGCCCGTACGGTCATCGCTCGCCTCCTGTCGCCGCGCCCAGGTGACGGAGGATCTCGTCCTCGACCGAGTCCGCGAGCGGTTCCACGGCTTCCGCTACGGCCGGCGTCAGCCCGGTGCCCAGAGAGGAATCGGCGCCCTCCACCGCGTACACGACGAGGCGTTCCGGCAGCCGGCCCAGAACGCGGGCCAGATCGACCGCCTCACCGAGTCCGAGACCGTGCGAGCTGGTCGTGGACGCTTGTCCGAGGCGCTCGGCGTCGAGCTCGATCCGGTGGATCCGTCCGGCGGCGCCCGGGTGCGCATGCGCCGCGTCCACCACGACGGCCAGCCGGGCGCCCTCCCACAGCCCGATCAGGCGGGCCGGGTCACCGTCGCAGACCGACACCACGGTGTTCGGGACAAGAGCACGGTCCTCGGCACGCTCCCGCAGAAGCGCGGCGACCACCGGGCCCACGCCGTCGTCGCGCCGGAACTCGTTTCCGACGCCGATGACGACGATGCGCGCAGACGACCCCATGCCTCCACGCTGACGGTCGCCCGACCGCGGTTCCAGGGCCGAACGGCCCTCATCAACGGGCCGGGCCGCCCCCCCCCGCGGGGGGGGCGGGCCGACCAAGACTGGGCACAGGGGCCCGTCGGACCTCCCCGACGACCGGGCGGCCGCCGCACCGTGCGGGCCGGGTCCATGAAGCTGACGGTTGGGAGCACCAGGAACTGCACCCGCCCCGTTCCGCCGCTGTCGCACAAGCTGATCTAGTTCGCCTCCGAGTCCGTCGTGCCGCACGACCGAGAGATGCGATCCGAGATGAACACACCGATCCGGTACGTGTACGCATTCGCAGAGAGCAACCGTGAGATGGCCGCCCTGCTCGGCGGCAAGACCCGCACCTCCGACGTGCCTCTCGCCCGCGGCGTGCCGGCCTCACCGGGCCGCAGCCGTCGGCGTCGTGGTGTTCGACTCCGCAGCCGCCGTGCGCCGTGCGGCCGCCGGACAGGACACCGTCCTGGTTCGCCGCGAGACCATCCCTGCGGGCGCAGTGAATGCGTGGACCACCCCCAGTGCCGCCCCGCCCGACAGCGGCTCCGGGGCCGCAGCCCAGCCGCGACGAGACTGGACGCCGAACCGTCCACTCCCACGATCACGAGACCACGCACCATGGCTCCCTCGCGCCGACGCGTACCTCCAGGGGACGGCCGGTGTGCCGCGGAGGACGGGGACATCAGTTGGTCGGAACGGCGAGCGTGGCCTCGGTCGGAGACGGCCACGCCTTCGGTGAACCGCACATCGTTTCCGGCAGGCGCCGCGGACCGTGCCGGGCTGCACGACGGGCCCGGAAGCGTGCGAAACCTTCAGAGGCATACGGACGAGGCCGCCGCCGGGTGTGGCCTCGCCTTCGAGGGGCGCCCCGGTAGGCGTCGACGCGCCCGCCGACGGAACAGGTTCCTCGCGGGGCGGTCCGCACGGACGGACGCACGATCAGGCTGGGACCTTCGGCCCTTTGCTCGCGACCGCCGCCCGGTCGATGGTGGAACCAGTGGTCGAGGAGGGATCAGCGCCCTGTCGGAGGTCCGCTCATGAGCAAGCGAAGTGCTCCGCACGCGTCGGGTCCACCGCCGTCCCGCAAGCATCAGGCGGCAGCGGGGTCGAACCCACTGAGGCGTCCGTCCGACCGGTTCGAATGCTGGTTCCGTCGCGTCCTGATGCTCGTCCTCGCTGTCGGGCTGCCGCTTGCCGCCGTCGGCGCGGGAATGACCGCCTACGGGTCCACGATGCGCACGGCGCACGCCCAGACCGCTCAGCGGCACGAGGTCACCGCCCGGCTCACCTCGGCAGTGGCAGACGACCGCGGAGCGGCCAGACAGCCGGCGGAGGTTCGCTGGACAGAGCAGAACGGCACCGTCCGGACCGGAACCACCCTGGTGAGGACCGGAACATCCAAGGGCGACATCCTACGGATCTGGGTGGATCGAGAAGGAACCATCACCGGTCCGCCTGTGA
Source organism: [Streptosporangium] indianense (assembly GCF_021474405.1). GTDB lineage: Bacteria > Actinomycetota > Actinomycetes > Streptomycetales > Streptomycetaceae > Streptomyces > Streptomyces indiaensis. The sequence continues at coordinate 10,793 of NZ_JAKEIO010000023.1, read as the reverse complement.
CCGCGACCACTGCCTGGAGCAACGGCTTCTTCACGGGCGGGATGGCGGCCCTCGGCATGGTGGTCGGCGTCTACGCCGTGCGGGCGGGTGTCGGCCTGGTCCTCGACCGGCGAAGGTTCGCCCAGTGGGATGCCGAGTGGGACCTGGTGGAACCACAATGGTCGGCGCGTTTCCGACGGTGACCGGAGGGCGTGCCGCGAGGTGACGCCACCGGCCCGCACCGGCACCGGGTGCCGGACGCTGTGCGCGCCGCCGGTACAGAACGCCACGGTCGCCGCCTTGCTCTGATCACCTTCCCGAGGCCGTGCGTGCAGCCGGCCGGCCCGGGCGGGCCGTCGGCGAGCCTGTGTGCCGAACCTGGACGGACGTCGTCCCCGCGTGGCCGCCGACGTCCGTCCGCGCTTCCCACGGAGGCCCGTCCTGGCACCGCAAAACGCGGCCGATCATGCGGTAACGCACTATCGTGAGCCTCAGGCGGCGCCCCTTCCGGTGCGCTCGCGGGAACCGGTCGGAGGCGACGATGAGCGGGGAGCGGCCCGGGCCTCCCGAGCAGCGGCTGCCCAAACTGAGGCTGGACGAGCTGCTCGATGAGCTCCAGGCGCGGATCGACGCGGCCCGGGGCACCCAGGACCGCGTGCACAGCCTGCTCGAAGCGGTGCTGTCGGTCGGGCGGGAACTGGACCTGCCCCAAGTGCTCCGGCGCATCGTCGAGGCCGCCGTGGTGCTCGTGGACGCCGAGTACGGGGCGCTCGGCGTCATCGGCGACGACCGCATGCTCTCCGAGTTCCACACCGTCGGCATCAGTGACGAGCAGCGGACCAGGATCGGCGACCTGCCCAGCGGCCACGGCATCCTGGGCGAGCTGATCCGGCACCCGGAGCCGCTGCGGCTGGCGGAGATCTCCGAGCACGCGTCCTCGTACGGCTTCCCGCCCCACCACCCGCCGATGCACTCGTTCCTGGGTGTGCCCATCAGGGTGCGCGACCAGGTGTTCGGCAATCTCTATCTCACCGAGAAGCGCGGTGCGGCGGAGTTCGACGCCGAGGACGAGTCGGTGCTGTCCACGCTCGCGGTGGCGGCGGGGGTGGCGATCGAGAACGCCCGGCTCTACGAGGAGGCGCGACTGCGGGAGCGGTGGCTGGGAGCGAGCTCCGAGGTCACCCGCGCGCTGCTGTCGGGCGCGCCGAGCCGGGACGTCCTGGAGCTGATCGTGGAGCAGGCCCGGCAGATCACCGACGCCGACGTCGGGATGATCGCCGAGCGGGTGCCGGAGGAGAACGCGCTGCGGCCGCTGCTCGCCGTCGGGCTGGACGCGGACCGGCGCAGCGGCCTCGTGGTGTCCGGGCGGGACGGCTTCGTGGCCGCCGTCCTGACGACGGCCGAACCGGTGGTCAGCGCGGACATCCGGGAGGACGCCCGGACCGCCCCGGACGCCGCGCAGTGGGCCGGGGTGGGGCCCGTCGTCGGCGTGCCGCTGGAGGCGGGCGGCAAGCCGGGCGGTGTGCTGTTGCTCGGCCGCGCCACGGGCCGTACGGCTTTCACGGACGCCGACACCCGTCCCCTGCTGGGGTTCGCCGGGCAGGCGGCGCTGGCGCTGGAGCTGGCCGAACGGCGCCGCGACGCCGAGCAGATCGCACTGCTCCGGGACCGTGACCGGATCGCCCGCGACCTGCACGACCTGGCCATCCAGCGACTGTTCGCGGCCGGCATGACCTTGCAGAGCACCCAGCGCTTCATCGACCACCCGGTGGCGGGGGAGAGGCTGTCCCGCACCGTCGACGACCTGGACGAGACCATCAAGATCATCCGGTCCACGATCTTCGGGCTGCGCGCGCAGGGCGGCACCCGGGAGGGGAGCGGACTGCGGGCCCGGGTGTCGGACGCGGTCACCGCCGCGACCTCGTCCCTGGGTTTCGCTCCGGCGGTACGGATCGAGGGACTGGTCGACACGGACGTACCCGGCGATGTCGCCGATCACGCCGTCGCGGTGCTGGGCGAGGCCCTGAGCAACGTGGCCCGGCACGCCGGGGCCCGCTCCGTGGACGTGCATCTGGTGTATGACCAGGGGGAGTTGACGCTCACGGTGAGCGACGACGGGTGCGGGATCCCCGCGCATGCCGTGCGCAGCGGGCTCAAGAACATGGAGGAGCGGGCCGCGGCGCTCGGCGGCCGGATCCGGCTCGGCGAACGCCCCGAAGGCGGCGGCACGCGGCTGGAGTGGCGCGTACCGGTCCGGCCGGTGGCGGGCTGACGGGGGAGCGCCGTGGCCGTTGCCCGGCGATGGGCGGACGTTGTCGGTGGGGGGGGCACCGCCACGGCGCCGGGGCGCGGCGTCGCATTCCCGCCGCCCGGCTCAGGGGCCCGGGCGCTCGCCCGCTTCCGGCTGCTCCAGCTGTGACGCCAGGACGGCGGCCTGGACGCGGCGCTGCACGCCGAGCTTGGCCAGCAGCCGGGAGATGTGGTTCTTGACCGTCTTCTCGGACAGATAGAGCTTCCTGCCGATCTCACGGTTGGTCAGGCCGTCCCCGATCAGCACGAGGATCTCCCGCTCCCGGGGCGACAGGCTCGCCAGTTCGGGGGCCACAGCCCGCTCCTCGGCGGGATCGGCGCGCAGCGAGCGCATCAGCCGGGCGGTGGTCTCCGGGTCGAGCATGGACCTCCCGGCGGCGACCGTGCGCACCGCCGAGATCAGGTCGGAGCCCTTGATCTGCTTGAGGACGTAGCCGGAGGCGCCCGCCATGATCGCGTCCAGCAGGGCCTCCTCGTCGTCGAACGAGGTCAGCATCAGACAGGCCAGCTCCGGCATCCGGCTGCGCAGCTCGCGGCAGACGGTGATGCCGTCGCCGTCGGGCAGGCGCACGTCGAGGACCGCCACGTCCGGGCGCAGCGCCGGGCCCCGCGCGAGGGCGTGCGCCATGTTCTCGGCGTCACCGACCACCGCGATGTCGGGCTCGGAGTCCAGCAGGTCGGCCAGACCACGGCGGACCACCTCATGGTCGTCGAGCAGGAAGACCCGGATCGGGCGCTCCTCGCTGAAGCTGCGCGGCTCGCTCATCGCGACCCCTCCGTCCCCGCAAGAGACACGGACGGCACCGCCCGTGCTCACGATCATCACCGGCGGGGGCCGAACGCACTAGGGCCGATCGGCCCCCGTCACGCCGATGGCGCAGGGACCTCCCGCCCCCGCGGGCCATGCGCCGGCCGCGGTGGTGGGCCGGTCGGACCCGGCCCGGGACCTGTGGCCTCTGCACCGCCACGGCCCGCCGGTGCGACCATCGAACCGAACCATCAGGCCGACCGCGGAGCCGGAGTGCATGCTTCCGGATCGACCGAGCCGCCCGTGCCCGACGCCCGGAAGGGATGAGGACGATGGACCAGCCGCTGGTCGTAGGCGTGGACGGTTCCGAGGCGAGCCTGCGCGCCGTGGACTGGGCGGCCGACGAGGCCGCGCTGCACGGTGTCCCGCTGCACGTGGTGCACGCCTCGCTGTGGGAGCGCTACGAACAGGCCGTCTTCCCCGCCGACCGGGAGTCGGCGTCGGAACGGCTGCTCGCCGACGTCCTCGCGGTGACCGCGGCCAAACGGGCCCGGGCGCGCGTTCCCGGCCTGGAGGTCACCACCGAGGTCGTGCCCGAGGGGCCCGTACGCGTGCTCCGCCGGGCTGCGGGCAGGGCCACGGCGCTGGTCGTCGGCTCGCGTGGCCGCGGCAACGCCGCCGAGGCACTGCTCGGTTCGGTCGGCCTCGCCGTCGCCGGGCGGGCCGACGGCCCGGTGATCGTGGTGCGCGGCGACCACGACAACCGGCCCGGGCACAGGCGGGGCCGGCCCGTCGTCGTCGGGGCCCCCGACAAGCCGGCGGACTCGCAGGCGGTGCGCTTCGCCGTCCGGGAAGCGGCCCGCCGCGGGGCACCGGTCGAGGCCGTACGGGCCTGGCACCGCCCCCCGTACGACGCGACCGACCGCTCCGGGACCACCGGCGAGAGCGCACGGGTGCACCGGCAGCGGGCCGTCGAAGCCCTGGACACCGGGCTGCGCGGGCCGGCCGCGGAACACCCGGACGTCGAGGTACGCCGGCGGATCGTCGAGGGACAGGCCAGGGCCGTGCTGCTCGACGCCTCGGCCGGTTGCGCCCTGCTCGTGATCGGCGCCGGACAGCCCCACGGACGCTTCGGCCTCCACATCGGCCGCGTCACGCACGCGATGCTGCACCATGCGGCCTGCCCCGTCGCGGTCGTCCCCGAGCAGGCGTAATTCCGGCCCGGGGGCCGGTCGGCCCCCGGCCGGGACCCGGACAGCCCATGCGCCGGTGCCCTCGTCCGACGGATGCTGGAAGAGCGCGTCGCCCTGGCACGACGTACCGACGGCGTCGTGGCGGTCGAGGACGAGTTGTCCTGGCAGCCGGACGACACGCGCCTGCGGTCGGACGAACGACTGCTGCACGACGTGGCCGACGACCGGCTGCGTGAACTGTGAGAGGAGGCGGACCGTCATGCCGACGAACGTGCTCGTCGCCTACGGAACGACGAACGGATCGACCGGGGAGATCGCCGAGGCGATCGCCAGGGTCCTGCGCAAGGAGGGGCTGACCGCCGAGGCACTCCCGGCCGCTGCCCCGCCGAGTGTGACGGAGTACGACGCCGTCGTGGTCGGTGGCGGCCTGTACGCCGGCCGCTGGCACAAGGACGCCCGCCGCTTCGTCCGACGCCACCGCGCGGCCCTGGCCGAGCGCCCGCTGTGGTTCTTCAGCAGCGGCCCGCTCGACCCGTCCGCCTCGGAGCGGGACATCCCGCCCGTGCCCTGGGTGAAGCGGGCCATGGCCCGGCTCGATGTGCGGGAGCACGTCACCTTCGGCGGCTGCCTGCGGGAGGGTGCCAAGGGCTGGGTCGCCCGGATGATCATCCGCAACGGAAAGGGCGGGGACTTCCGCGACTTCGAACAGATCGAGGCATGGGCGGCGAGGATCGGACACGAGCTGGCACTCGCGCAACCCGTGTGACCCGTCACCGAGCCACCCTGTCGACGGTCTTGGCGACCGCTGCTCCGGGCACGCCCACCGGCATGCCGGGAAGCACCTCGAAGACCCCGGCCAGACCGGTGTGCCGGAGAAGGCGCGGGAGGAAGGTGCCACCGATGACCAGTCGCAGCCGGCCGCGCCGTGCCAGCACCCGGTTGCGCGTCCGGCACAGGACTCCGAGCCCCGCACAGTCGATGAACGACACCTGACGCAGGTCCAGCACCAGATCCGGACAGGGGCCGGCGGTCGCCCTGTCGAGGCCGGCCCGCAACGCCGGTGCCGTGAGCAGGTCGAGCTCTCCGTGCAGGGACACGACGCGCGTCGTGTCCTCCTGAAGCGGCGGAGCGAAGCCGCCGGGGTCGCTGGGCATGGTCCGAGCCTGGCCTGCCGGGCGTGGCGCGCGGTAGGGCCGATCGGCCCCTGCCGACGTGGGCCGGAGGGCTCGCGAGGTGCGCGGTCCCGGCCCTGCGCCCCGCAATCCTGGCGAGCCGGTGGTCGGGGCCGACCGGCCCAAGCGCGTCCCGCCGATCCGCGCGAAGCTGGAACTGCTGTGCACACCGGCACATCACCCGGGCCTGTGACGCGCCGGGCAAGGAGCCGCACGGGGATGGCGTCCCCGACCGGGCGGCCCGACGATCGAGAGAGGTGACGCGCCATGACCGAACGAGCCTCGTCGCACGCCGCGGAAGGCAGCCCGAAGGGCGACCTCGGGCGGCGGATCACCCAGCGGCGCACCGAACTCGGCCTGAGCCGGCAGGAGACGGCCGCACAGGCGGGCATGTCACCGGCCTACCTGCAGTACCTGGAGGAGCGGCCGCCGGCCGACCCGGGCGCGGGCACCCTCCTCCGGCTGGCCGGTGCACTGAAGACCACCGTGTGGCACCTGACCGGTGGCGACACCGAACTGCCCCCGGGCCTGGGCCGGGCCGCGCGCACACCCCGGTTCCGGGAGCTGACCGAAGCGGAGTGCCGTTCCCTGCTCTCCACCCACGGGGTGGGACGCCTCGCCGTGCCCGCGGACTCCGGGCCGGTCGTCGTACCGGTCAACTACAGCGTCGTCGACGGCGGGATCGTCTTCCGCACGGAGCCCGGAACGGTCCCGGCCCAGGCGGACGGCCAACGGGTCGCCTTCGAGACCGACCGCATCGACGAGGCGTTCAGCGAAGGCTGGAGCGTACTGGTGCGAGGGCCCGCGACGACCGTGACGGATCCGGACGAGGTCGCCCGTCTCGCGGAGCAGGTGTACAGCACGCCCTGGGCGGGAGGCCGGCGCGACCTGTGGCTGCGTATCGAGCCCGTCGCCGTCACCGGGCGCAGGATCACCGTGGCCTGAACGCGTGCGCGCCCCGGCCGCTCACAGCACGCTGCCGCTGCCGTAGGGGGCGTACAGGTCGAGCAGCCGGACCCGCGTCGCGTGCAGCCGGTGGGCGACCACCCGGCCGACCCAGTCCGCGATCGCACGGCCGAACTCGGGGTCCCGCAGGCACATCGCTCGCACGGCCTCCGCGTCGAACTCGTGGGCCCGCACCGGACTCACGGCTTCCGCGCCCAGGTGCCACACGTACGGCGCGAAGTGCCAGGACCAGCCGACCAGCTCGCCGTGCCCCAGGGACTCGACCACGGCCGCTCGCCGGCCCGGGATGTGCAGGTCGAGCGCGATCGTCCCGGTGCGCACGATCCAGAACCGGTCGGCGCGCATCCCTTCGTCGAAGAGGCGAGTGCCCGTGTCGAAGGACACCTCGCGGGCCATCAGCATCAGCCGCTCGCGGTGCCCGGCCGTCAGGCCCGCGGCCAGGTTGGTGGTGGAGGTCATCGCTCGGCTCCCTTCAAGCCCGTGGTCTGCCGACTTCAGCCTGTGCCCGGCCCCCGCGGCGCACCACGGGCCGAACGGCCCCGGCAAGGGGCCCAACCGCCCCTCCCGCCGGGCCGCCCCGGATGCGACCGTGAGAGCGGATCGCACCATGCCGTGACCGATGGCGGTGGGAACGATGACGATGGAACTTCCCCTGGTGGTGGGTGTCGACGGATCCGACGGATGTCTGTCGGCGATCGACTGGGCGGTGGACGAGGCGGCCCGCCACAGGCTCCCTCTGCGACTGGTCCACGGCTCCCTGTGGGAACGGTACGAGGGCCGCACCCCGTCGGTCGGCCTGGACCGCCCCGCCGGGCAGGTGAGCGCCGATCACATCGTCGCCTCCGCCGCCGAACGCGCCCTGCGGCGCGGCCCCGACGTCAAGGTGTCCACCGACGTCCTCCTCACCGACGCGACGGACGCCCTCCTGCGCGCGGGCGACAACGCCACCGCGCTGATCACCGGCTCGCGCGGCCGTGGCGAACTGAAGGGACTCCTGCTGGGTTCCGTCGGTCTGACCGTCGCGGCACGCGCCCACTGCCCGGTCGTGGTGGTCCGCGGCGACAAGGCCGGCCTGGCCGGCACCCACCAGCGGATCCTCCTCGGCGTCGGCGGCCCCTCCACCAGCGCAGAAGCCGTGCGTTTCGCCTTCCGTGAGGCCGAGGTCCGAGGCGGTGTCCTGGACGCGGTCCGGACCTGGCGCCGCGCCGCGCACGCGACCCCCGACGAGTCCGAGCGGGAGCACGAGGAGCGGGCCCACGCGGAGCTGGAGGAGCTGCTCGGCGCCGCCACGGCCGAGCACCCCGCTGTCCGGGTGCATCGCACCGCGCTCGAGGGCCCGGCCCGCAAGGTCCTCGTGCACCGCTCGGCCGCGGCCGACCTGGTCGTCGTCGGAGCACGACGCCGCCAGGGCCGCTTCGGGCTCCAGCTGGGCATGGTGGCCCACACGCTGCTGCACCACGCCGCGTGTCCGGTCGCCGTGGTGCCGCAAGGGGTCTCACGGGAGCCGCTCGCCTGAGGGAGGACGCGCCGCGTGGCTCTCACGGACCGGTGAGAACGCCCGCACGCGCGACGCCCCTCAGGAGTGCCGCAGACATCCCTCGGGCAGAGCGGCGCCGGCGCCGCACAGGTGCTCGATGGCGGCGGCGAGGGAACGGCAGTCGAAGAGCGCCGAGTGCTCCTGCCCGCCCCCCGGCCGGGCCAGGCCGAGCACCTGCCACAGGCGGCCGACGTTCACCGCCTCCGTCCGTGGCGCGAGGGAGTTCAGCCAGGGGCGGATGTCGAGGAAGTGGGCGCCCAGGAAGCCGTTCCCGACCTCTTCGCCACGGGCGCGCGCCCAGCCGAGGTTCTCCCCGAGCACGATCATGTCGTTCCCGTGGGAGAGGACGGACTGCCCCCGGCAGAATCCCAGGAAATCGCCGAGCGCCTCGGCCGGGGGACGCCCTTCGCGGTCCACGCGCTCCTGGTCGATGCCGGTCAGTTCGGTGAAGTACGCCGACAGCCGCGGGTTGGCCACGGGCCGCACCAGCGCCTCGAACTCCTCGGCGACGGAGAAGTCCTCGCGCAGCCGCAGGGCCCCGATCTGCACGATCTCGCGCAGCTGCCCCGGTGCCCCCCAGTCCTGCTCCAGCGCACCCTGCCACGACGTGAACTCGAGGTCGAACACGACGAACGTACGCAATGCGTCTCCCTGGGGCGCCGGCTGCCGTCAGGCTACTCCCGGCCGACCGACGTGCCGGGTGCGGCGCCCGCGTACGCGTCCGGGATCAGCACGGCGACCTGCGGGGACGTGCGCCGCAGAGGTGGCGGACGCCCGGGTGCCATGACGGACGCCGGGGTGCCGACAAGAGCCTCTCGACCCGCTGTTCGAGCTGTGCCATCGTGTGCGCCGGGCGGAGGTGAGGCGCGTGAACGGCGCGGACCCCGGACTGTTCGGTCCGGAATCGGTGACCTGGCAGCTCCACAGCGACCCCATGATGTGGATCGCGGGCGTCCGGGCGCTCCACCTCCAAGCCCTGCATCCGCGCGCCGTACGCGGCGTCATGCAGAACTCCGACTTCCGGCGCGACGCCTGGGGCCGGCTGATGCGCACCGCGAGTTTCGTGGGAACGACGACGTACGGCACCACCGAGGCGGCCGAACGCGCCGGTGCCCGCGTCCGGAGGATCCACCGCACGCTGAGTGCGACCGACCCGGACACCGGCGAGCGCTACGCCCTCGACGAACCCGCCCTGCTGCTGTGGGTGCACTGCGCCGAGATCGACTCGTACCTGCACGTCGCGCGCCGCTCCGGGTTGCGCCTCACCGACGCCGAGGCCGACCGGTACATCGCCGAACACCGGCAGAGCGCACGCCTGGTGGGCCTCGACCCCGACGCCGTACCCGGCGACCGGGCCGAGATGGCCGCCTACTTCGAGAAGGTGCGCCCCGACCTGGCCGCGGGACCCGAGGCACGCGCAGTGGACGACTTCCTGCTCCGCCCGCCGACGCACCCCCTCCTCGTACCGGCGCGCGAAGTGCTGTGGCGGCGCGTGGCGCACTTGGCGTACGCCTCCCTGCCGCCGTACGCCCACGAGTTGTACGGCAGACCCGCCCCCGCGCCCGCCACCGTGACCCGCCGACTGCGCCTCGCGGGCCTCCTGCTGCGCGGCATTCCCGCACGTGCGCGCTGGCAACTCCCGCCCAAACACATTCTGCGGGCCATGGCGAGGCTCGGCCCCGACGCGCGTCCGGCACCGTACAAACTCGGACGATAGGCCGCCATACTGGGTGGGCCGAGGGGCGGGCGGACAGCTACCGGGGGGAGCGTCGCGCGAGATGGGGGACAGCAGGCTCATCCAGGGCCGGTACCGGCTGCTCGATCTGATCGGGCGCGGCGGCATGGGCGAGGTGTGGCGGGCACGGGACGAGTCCCTGGGCCGGCACGTCGCCGTCAAGTGCCTCAAACCGCTGGGCCCGAACCACGACCACGCCTTCACCCGGGTGCTCCGGGAGCGGTTCCGCCGCGAGGCCCGGGTGGCTGCCGCGCTGCAGCACCGGGGCATCACGGTCGTGCACGACTTCGGCGAGTCCGACGGCGTCCTCCACCTCGTGATGGAGCTGCTGGACGGCCGCAACCTCAGCCAGCTCCTGGAGGACAACAAGCAGCACCCGCTGCCGGTCGCGGAGGTCGAGGAGATCGCCGAGCAGGTCGCCGCCGCCCTCGCCTACTGCCACGAACAGGGCATCGTGCACCGGGACCTGAAGCCGGCCAACATCGTGCGGCTCGGTGACGGCACCGTGAAGATCTGCGACTTCGGCATAGCCCGGCTCGGCCACGACATCGGCTTCACCTCGCGGCTGACCGGCACCGGCATCGCCATGGGCACCCCGCACTACATGTCCCCGGAGCAGATCGGCGGCACCGAGGTCGACCAGCGCAGCGACCTGTACTCGTTCGGCTGCGTGCTGTACGAGATCGCCACCGGCGTACCGCCGTTCGACCTCGGCGACGCCTGGGCGATCCTCGTCGGCCACCGCGACACCCCGCCCCGCCCGCCGCGCGAGCACCGGGCCGACCTGCCGGAACATCTGGAGCGGATGATCCTCGACCTGCTCGCCAAGGAGCCCGGGCAACGCCCCGGCGACGCCCGCGAGCTGGCCCGGCGGATCAGCGCCCACCGGGCCGCTCCGGCGTACGCGCCCGCCGCGGTGGCCCGCCCGGCACCCGGCGTGCCCGCCGGCGCGGCCCGGCTGCCGTCCTGGACGCGGGGCATGACCACCGGCCGCAAGGCGACCGGCACGGCACTGCGCACCGCACCGCCGGACCCCGCCGCGGGACTGTCCGGCGAGTGGATCGCACGGCCCGCCACCGGCCCCGTCGTCGCCGCCGAACGCGACCACCTCCGCGGGCCCGACCCCCCCGACACCCTCGCCAGCCGCTCCGAG